>FO203512.1:1258966-1573708 GCA_000967895.1 Oleispira antarctica RB-8 | reverse complement strand
AAATGCAATTTTTAGACATCTCATTCAAGCAACTGACGAACACTATGGCTTAGCGTTTAAGACCTTTGACTGTCGAGCGTTAGAACCTTCAGGTATTCACAATAGCAGTCTTATTTTATTTACCCTCGCACTAAAGACTGAATTCAATAACCTACACATTTGCTTAAGTCGACATATTCAAGATAAAGATGCCTTCACTGACATCAGTCACCAACAATCAATCAAACACCAATACCAATCGCAAAAACTCATAAAACTAGCCGATCACCAAATCCCAAAAGCGTTCAAAAATGAAACGAGCACGTCACACAAAATCAATTTATACGCTAACGAACCAGGTCAAACTTATCGTTTTTTTGAGCACGTTTGTTCCACTAATGAAAGAGAAAAGTCGTTAATTCACTGGCTTTTGGCGTATCCGCACCTTCACATAGAAATTAGTAATGGCATGCTACTGGCCTTTAAAAAGAATCAGTTAATTGAAGAAACCTCGCTTATCTCAGCCATTACCGCTGTAGCCGAATTTGCGCTTATCCTCAGCCATGATTAAACTGACGCCAATTAATATAAGACATACTAATTAATAACTCCCTTAATTGAGAAGAATAATGAAAAACACACTCAAATCCTCATCACGTTTTAGTCTGAAACAACTCGGCACCGGCGCTCTGATTATCTCCAGTTTGTTCTTCGGTGGTTGCACCACAACACAACAAGATAATTTATACACAGGGGTTATGTCTCTTGCGAGAGACAGCGCTGGCCTAGAAGTTAAAACAGCCTCTGCCGGTGACGTCAATCTTACTTATATGGAACGCCAAGGCAGTGACAAAGATAATGCCGAAAGCGTTATTTTATTACACGGTTTCTCTGCTGATAAAGATAACTGGATTCTTTTTACCAAAGAATTCGATGAAAAATATCATGTTATCGCTGTCGATTTAGCGGGACATGGCGATTCAGAACAATTATTAACGACTGATTACGGTCTCATAAAACAAGCCGAGCGTTTAGATATCTTCTTATCTGGCTTAGGGGTTAACTCATTTCACATCGCCGGTAATTCAATGGGGGGGGCTATCAGCGCAATCTACAGTTTGAGTCACCCAGAGAAAGTTAAAAGTCTTACATTGATCGATGCAGCAGGTGTCGATGGCGATACTGAAAGCGAATACTACAAAGTTTTGGCAGAAGGTAAGAATCCTTTAATTGCAACTGATGAAGCAAGTTTTGAATACCGCATGGGTTTCACCATGACTCAGCCTCCTTTCCTACCTTGGCCACTAAGACCTTCTTTATTACGTAAAACGCTAGCCCGTGCCGAGATCAATAACAAAATTTTTTCCGATATGCTGAAAACCAAAGAACGTTTAGGAATGACTAACTTTCAACAGAAAATTGAAGTGAAAATGGCTCAACATCCATTGCCAACACTGATTATGTGGGGCAAAGAAGATCGCGTTCTTGACGTATCCGCAGCAGCGGCCTTCAAAAAAATAATTCCACAAGCAACTGTTCATATTTTTCCTGAAGTAGGCCACCTACCTATGGTAGAAATTCCTAGTGAAAGCGCTAAAGTTTATGAAGAGTTTTTGTCCTCTATTAAATAAGAGCACATAATCATGACTGACTTATAAACAGCCAAGCATTTAAAATGCTTGGCTGTTTATTTTAATGGCCAAATTATTCAACGACCAAGCTCTGCGGTAAAATCGCAGTGGGTTTCTTGTTTTCATCAACAGCAACAAACGTGAAATACCCCGTAATCGCATTTTTCTGATTATCAAAATACATACTTTCCACCAGCATATTAACTTCAACTTTTAAACTCGTCCGCCCTACCTCTATAACACTGGCAGTCAATTCGACAATGGTACCTGCGGGAACAGGATGCTTAAAATCGATTCGATCACTGCTGACGGTTACGATGCTTTGTCGAGAAAAACGAGTCGCTGCAATAAAAGAAACCTCATCCATCCACTGCATTGCAGTGCCACCGAATAACGTATCATGATGATTTGTTGTCTCTGGAAATACCGCTTTAGAAATAGTGGTTTTTGATACGCGCTTTCGCTGCGCAATAATATCTTCTCTGCTAAGAGTTGCGGATGGCATACATAAACTCGCTTGATTAAGATTAATAATAAATAGTTAACAGTATATTGAACTGAGGGTCTGAAGAACTCTAATACCTCTGAAGAACTTTGAGGCCGCTAGAGAGAAAAGACCAGTGATAATATTTCATCTTGCCATGAGAGCTTATCATGAAAGCCTGTGCTTAAAATCAATCATTATATTTATTCATCTTTAATTGAAATAATACCAATATATTTCATATATAATTTCACACTACCCTTATCTCACTAGACTTCCCGCGCATAGGCGCAAACAATCAACGCAAGTTCACAATAAAGCGGTTCGCTGCAACACATGCCCTAGCGTCTAAAGTAGCACGCACAACACTGGCCAGTCGTACTAGCCCCTTTGCGATTCGTGCAGACGAGCAACAAGCGCTATTAAACTTACCTAAATTTCTAACCACCACCATTGGTTCTTTTCCACAAACTCAAAAAACTCGTCAAATCCGCTTGCAATTTAAACGCGATGACATAGATCTAATCGATTATCAAACCCGCATTCAAGCGCTCATTAAAAACGCACCACTGGCAAGAAGTTCTACCTGCACTGACCAATATGCAAGCGGCGGCGGAAGAGCTGCCTTTGATCGATCAAGAAGAAGGGAGCAGCAAAGAGGAAAACAATCAAAAAGAGGAGAGCAATCAAATAAAAACGAGTTATTGAGGATTTTAATTTTAAAACAGGTATATTAATACCCTCTCTCGTAGTAAACAATGACTGTATTTACACAAAAATAAATAGAGGTATACCATGTCAAACATCTGGTTTGAAGTACCAAAGATTGAAGTATTAAACCGTCAAATGGAAAATACTGCCTGCAGCAACTTAGGCATTCAAATTACAGAAATTGGCGATGATTATATCACTGGCACAATGCCAGCAGATGCACGTACCTTCCAGCCAATGGGACTGATTCATGGCGGCTCAAATGTATTGCTGGCAGAAACACTGGGCAGCATGGCAGCTAACTGCTGTATTAATTTGTCTCAAGAATATTGTGTTGGCCAAGAAATTAACGCCAACCACATACGCGGTGTTCGTTCCGGCATAGTGACTGGCACAGCAACGCTAGTACACAAAGGAAGAACCTCCCAGATTTGGGAAATTCGCATCGTTAACGATCAAGATAAACTAAGCTGTATTTCACGCTTAACCATGGCTGTTGTTAAACATTCAACTCTTAATTAACGGCTTAATAATTATTAAATAACGACTCAGTAACTATTTTTGAGTCATTATTAATGAAGTAACTAATAGTAACTCTTAAGCCACTATTAATTTCAGTGATCTGGTTCTAATCCCAGATCACATTTTTTACATTCTAACTCAAAGCCCAACATAGAATCTCGCCCTTCTGGTGTGACGACCCAAAGACGATTCATCCACGGCGGATCATGGCGCACATGCTGAAAGTGACCGCACGCTAACTGAGCAACCCAATGATCTTCTTCGTCTTTATGATAGCCTGTGATCTTTTGTTTCATCTTCAGCTCCTCAGTTAAAAAACAATCTACTAGATCAATCTTTATTGTTCAGCTAAAACCATCTGCTTTATTTTCACCGCTTTTTCAAAATGGTCCAATTCATGCGTTTTAATCCACCACGTTGCTGCGGCCATCAATAATTCTGGATCATCATTTTTATTAGCAAAAAAGGCATAAAATGATAAACCAACATTTTCACCTTTTTGTAAAACTTTTTTATCGCATACTGCAATAATTTTTTTCTTTAAATCTGAATTCATTACTCATCTCTCTTTAGCTTTAACATTCTACTTAAATCAGACTACAAACCTTAAATCGATCAACCCACGCTGATACTTAGCGATTAAATAAACACTCAATGCAATTATATTAATAAATACCATCAAGAAATATTTACGAAGAAAACTCCATTTTGATATTTTATGTCGAAAGACTTGCTGGCCAATATAAGCACCTGGCCAACCACCGATTAACGCCAAAAAATGCAGTGCTTTCTCACTGACTCTCTGTCTCTTTTTTACGGCTAATAATTTATCTAAACCATACATCAAAAAAGTAAAAGCGCTGGCGATAAAGTAAAACAGCGTCAACCCAAAAGAAAGCCATCCGATAGCGGTTATAGCAAACAGTATGAGTAAGAAAAAAATAGCGTTCATTCAACCACAGGATCTACAACGCCATTCGACTGCACTACAGACATCAAGCTCTGGCACCGCTGTTGTATCTCTTCAAAGTTTGGGCGCTCTCCACAATTATAAGACAGACACTGATTTTTTAAGTCTACTAATACCGCCAAACCAGTTTTTTCTACCGCAGATACCGCTGAGTTAAGTTGCAACATATCATCCAGTAAATAACCAAAGGCGCGTACTTCAATACGCTCCATCGCTTGTTGCTGATGCTTAGGCAAAGAAGCAAGATTAGTCGCCGCACCAAAGTCGCCAAATAACATATCTCCCTGATCGTTAACCATCGTATTGTGGGCATAAACATCGCCATGACTGATCGCGTTCTTATGCAGGTGGGTCATCGTATTGGCCATTTGCAATACGATTTTAGTCAGGGTTTTAATGTTGAAAATCGTCCCTTCCGTAAAGGTATCACGGGTACAGGTTATTAATGTCGGTGGTAGACCTAGGTTATAAAAACTCTTAGGAATAAGTTCCATCACTAAACCCAGCTTTTTATTCGCATCGGTTTGATCTAATTGCGCGACGACTTTAATCAGATTCTCTTGCTCTCCTGCGGTAAGGCAGCAATCCAACTCATCTTGCGGATAACCATCACTGGTGACATCCCCTTTGAATATTTTCACAGCAATGTGATTATCCGTACCGATCAACCTCTGCGGTTGTATTAACCAGTCACCTCGGTAGATTAAGCCAGAAGCACCTTCACCTAATAACGCTCCCAATTCAATATCCGCCAGCGGCACATCAATGACAGCAGCCTGTTCATTGATACTCGATACTCCAGAAACGCAGTTAAATTCATTACCCGAAAAAGCTAGCCACGCCAATTTGGGCAAGTGAAATAACCAGTCCGGCATGGCTATTAATTTATTGGCAGAAAGCCGCGCCAGTTCAAGGCTTTCACACTTCGCCATGCTGTCTGGCAGGTGCGTTAAACAATTACCCGCTAACGCCAACTTTTGCAGCCGATGAAGCTGCCCCATCGAATGGGGTAATGTTTCAATGCGATTATCCGTTAAAATTAACCAGCGGGTATCAACCGGCAATACGTATTCATCGACGACCGTCAATGCATTGGATTTAAAGCTGATCATTTCAAGCTTAGGGCAACGAGCAAGTACTGCTGGAATTCGTTCAAAATCGTTATTCGTCAAAAATAGAATACGCAGATTGATCAAGCGATCGAAGTCATCAGGTAAGGCATTTAAATGATGATTAGAAAGATCCAGTACTTCTAAACAATCAGCCAAATCAAGAATTTCTCTTGGAAACTCGTGCAATGTGTTTGATTTTTTTAATTCAGGGAGCTGTTGCTGCGAATCAGATGCTGAGATCTGTAAACGAGTAATAGGCAATTGCTGATGAGCTAGACGATACGCCGAGGTTAATTCCCCAGCTTTGAGCTGCTGTAAATGAGTAAACGACACAATGATGACCACGATTAAAAATAATGATGCTCATATTAAAGATTTGTTCTGTTTATACTAGACAATTCATAGCAACATCACCTTATGGCAGTATCGATAAGCACGCGCTTTTATTGCGGCAAAGCGCGAAAAGCATTAGAATTCAGCCATCAGATCCACCCTAATACTCGATGAATCAAGAGCCTCAAATATGCGCGCAACTCAATTCTTAATCGCCACCGTAAAAGAAACCCCTACGGATGCCGTTGTTATCAGCCACCAGCTGATGCTACGTGCAGGTATGATTCGTAAATTGGCCTCCGGTTTATACACTTGGTTGCCCCTAGGTTTACGTACTTTGCGCAAGGTTGAAGGAATTGTACGCGAAGAGATGAACAAGGCAGATGCTCTTGAAGTATTGATGCCTGCGGTTCAACCTGCGGAATTATGGCAAGAAACTGGGCGCTGGTTTCAATATGGCGGCGAATTATTGCGCGTAAAAGACCGTCATGGTCGTGATTTTTGTGTAGGGCCAACTCACGAAGAAGTGATCACTGACTTAGCTCGCAATGAATTATCTAGCTATAAGCAGCTACCAATTACCTTCTATCAAGTACAAACTAAATTCCGTGACGAAACCCGTCCACGCTTTGGTGTGATGCGTTCACGTGAATTCATCATGAAAGATGCCTACTCTTTTCACGCAGATCAAGAAAGCCTAGACCAAACTTACGATAAAATGCACGGTGCTTATACCCGTATATTCAATCGCTTTGGTTTGAACTTTCGTCCTGTGGAAGCAGATTCAGGCTCTATCGGTGGCGCTAAGTCACACGAGTTTCATGTATTAGCCGAATCGGGTGAAGACGATATTGCCTTCTCTGATGGCTCTGACTATGCAGCGAACATTGAACTAGCAGAAGCGCTTGCACCCACGGGCGATCGCTCAGCGGCAAGTGCTGAGTTAACCTGCATTGATACACCAGAAACCCATAGCATCGAAGATGTCTGCAACTTATTAAACGTTGATGCTAAAAACGTAATTAAAACCCTCATCGTCTTAGGTGCTCAAACTGAAAAGCAGATCAAAGCAGAAGAGCCAGCGCCATTGGTGGCCTTGATTGTTCGTGGCGACCACGAGCTGAATGAAATTAAAGCTGAAAAACTCACCCAAGTTGCTGATCCTCTAGTCTTCGCAAGCGATGCACAAATCCGCGATGTAATAGGTGCTGGTACAGGTTCTTTAGGTCCCATCGGTTTAATCGATAAAGGCATCGATGTCATTGTTGATCGCAGCGCAGCCCATTGTTCTAATTTTGTCTGCGGTGCTAACGAAGACGATAAACACATGACTGGCGCAAACTGGGAGCGTGATGCCGCGATGACCGAAATCGCTGATCTACGCAACGTCGTTGCCGGTGACCCAAGCCCTTGCGGTACAGGTAACATCGAAATCAAACGTGGAATCGAAGTGGGTCATATTTTCCAACTCGGTACTAAATATTCAGAAGCACTTAAAGCCTCTGTCCTTGACCAAAATGGTAAAGATAGAACCATGACGATGGGTTGTTATGGTATTGGTATTAGCCGTGTAGTCGCTGCTGCTATCGAGCAAAACAACGATGAAAACGGCATTATTTGGCCAGATGCGATTGCCCCTTTCACTCTGGGTATTGTGCCGATGGGCGCTCACAAATCTGAAGCGGTGCGAGAAAAGTCTGAAGCCTTATATAACGAGTTAACAGCCTTAGGCATTGACGTTTTCTTTGACGATCGTGATAAGAAAACCAGCCCAGGTGTTAAATTTGCTGATATGGAATTGATGGGTATTCCACACCGTATCGTTGTCAGTGATCGTGGTTTAGAAGCTGGCACGATTGAATATAAGAATCGCCGTGAAGCCGATAAGCAAGAAATTGCCGTCAATGACATCGTCGATTTCTTAAAAAATTCGATTAAAGCTTAAGTCATGATAATGCGACTGAGAAAGACCTCGCCATTATTACTGTTAATACTGGCGTTTTTTTCAGTCGCTGTTTTTCCTCTTAACGCTCATGCGTTAAAGCAGGTCGACCCGATTCTAAAACAAGCTTTGGCAGAAGCTGTTGCTGACGCCAACAGTTTTGATGATGAATTTGAAGCGCAAGTTTGGCTGGTTGATATGTCGGCGCGACTAACGCGTTTTATTAAAGATCCGCAAGAGCGTTTAACGTTATTACGTATGGTTCACCAAGAAGCAACCCGAGCCGATTTATCCCCAGAATTAGTTATCTCAGTCATTCACGTTGAAAGTGCTTTTAACCCTTATGCAGTGTCTTATGTCGGCGCTCAAGGTTTAATGCAGGTGATGCCATTTTGGAAAAAAGAGCTAGGGCGTAAAGACGATAATTTAATCAATGCGGCGATTAATTTACGGTATGGCTGCACAATTCTGAAGCATTATTTAAAGCGCGAAAAAGGCGATTGGATTCGAGCCCTCGCGCGTTATAACGGCAGTTTAGGCCGTACCAAGTACCCTGAGAAAGTCATGAATTTTTGGCAAAAATATTGGTTCGTTGATCATCAATAGTTTCTTATCAAATGCTTCTTTTCAAATAGCTCTTTGTAAATAGCTGGCCTTCTCATTAATTAATCAACGTCTCGCCTTACTCATCACCTTCTTTCAAACTATTTTCAACAACCCCCTTCGCATCAGCAATCCCTTTATCTAGGCTAGCAACCGTTTGTGGCCCCCATAGAATATCGATTATTAAATTATCAGGGGATATAATCACCGTCGCGGGTAGACCTTTTATGTCTGGCTTCGTCCACACCTCTGGCCACTGATTTAAGATCGGAAACTGTATCGACATTTTTTCTTTTAACATCACCAGTTCAGTGGACTCTAGCTCGTCAAAGTTAAAGCCCAATAATTTAATCTGGGTATTTTTTTGTGTCACAAAAAACTCATTTAATTCTGGAATTTCTTGCCAGCAAGGCTTACACCACTCGGCCCAAATATTAATCACCCGCCATTGCCCTGCCCAATAATCTTTAGGGATATCATTGTTGAGGACAATGTCTTTGAGAGCAGCATCGCCAGAAGATTTATCTACGTTAGCTTCAACTGTTTGAGTCTCTGTATTAGACAACGGATTACAGGCCACTAAAAAAAAACACGCAATAATCAGAGCATACTTAACGGCGTTCATTATTTTTTACTCTCATCATTACTGTCTTGGACGTTCTTACTTTCATGAACAATGTCATTATCGATGGCTACTGTGCTATTTACTGTACTATTTATTTTTGACGATAAATAAATATCCAACCCTATCGACATACCTTTCTTTAGTTCGCTCTGTTCATGGATAAGAGTTTGTTTTAGTTCTATTAACCCAGCTGACGTTAATCCCCTACCATTCGAACCTACGACATCTAAATTCGCAGCATTCTGAAAAAGGTCTGAATTAACCAAATCTAACCATTTTTTAGGCGCTATGTGCTTTAAGTAATCGTATAAAGTGTATTGATTCAGGTCGCGTATTAGAAAGTAATGTTCATTTTCTTTTATAATAATTAATTTTAATTTTTCTAAATACGTGAGAGTTTTTCGCAAACTGCCATATCCTGTTCTTTTCGCTTTATTGTGCGAAATCGATTGTTTAAAATCGATCAACGACAAGCCCTCGCCCTTAACTTGCTGAGCATGCAACATGGATAATAAATGCAGCGCCAACGTATGATCGACATTCGCTAATTCATCTTGTTCATTCAGACGCCCAGCCCCCAGTTGATAAACAATTTCCGCACCAAATAAAATCAACAACCAAGAAAGATACAACCACATTAAAAACAAAGGAACCGCTGCAAACGCTCCATAAATCAACTGATAAGAGGGAAAAAGTGTCGTTACTTCAGCAAATATTTCCTGCCCTATTTCAAAAAATAAAGCGACCAAACTGCCGCCAATCGCCGCATGCTTTAAAGGCACATTACAATTCGGTACGGCCCAATAGATTAAAGTAAACGCAAAAAAACTGGTGGTATAAGGAATCAGTAATCCTAAAGCCATAGTGCCATAAGTAGGCACCCAATCCTCTTGCCATAAACTCAACGAAGCAAAATAAGAACTCGCGGCAATGCCAGCACTGAGCATTAATGGCCCTAAACTCAGAATCCCCCAGTAAAGTAAGAAACTTGATAGCCCTTTTCTGCCTCGTTTTAATAACCAAACTTGATTGAAGGTATTTTCAATGCTGCGCAACATCATAAACGCGGTGACCGCTAATAAGATGATACCAACTACCGTAAGCTTCTGTGCTTGCTGCGAGAATTGGTGCAAATAGCCCATCAACACATCACCCGATGAGGGCACAAGGTTGCCGATCATTAGTTGTTCTATATCACTGCGATTATCCTGTAATGAAGGAATCATCGATAATACGGAGTATGTCACGGTCAATAACGGCACAAGGGCAAATAAAGTGGTATACGTTAACGCCGCCGCATGCGCTTTATGTTCTAAAGCGGAAAATCGTTTAATCGCGGCCATTAATAAAGCAATGCCGGCTTGCTGCTGTATTTTTTGCACAAGATTCTGAAATGTTGCCTTCACTCGTGAGTCCTTTGGTTAAATTCTCGATAAGCTTAACTGTTTGCGGTGAATGATAACGATCTTTTCGCTACAATACTGCTATTAGCCCTTTTAAACATTAGCATGAGCGAATCAATTATGGATGTCACTATCTACCACAACCCTCGTTGTTCTAAATCTCGTCAAACGCTGCAGCTTTTGCAAGAGCAAGGAGTAGAGCCTACGATTCGCCTCTATCTTGAAAACAGCCCGAGCTTAAAAGAGTTAAAAGAAGTGATTAACAAGCTGGGAATTACGCCACGCGAGTTATTGCGCAAAGGCGAAGATGCTTACAAAGAAAATCAATTGAGCAATAAAGACCTCAGCGATGATGTATTGATCAAAGCCATGGTGGAGTTTCCTAAACTGATTGAGCGCCCTATAGTGATTAAAGGCGATCAGGCGAAGCTTGGTCGTCCTCCTGAACAAGTATTGGAAATTCTATAATGGCTCATTCTAATCAACCGGCAAGCCCTTACATTCTTGTGCTCTATTACAGCCGCGGCGGCACAACGGCAAAAATGGCCCAAGCGATTGCGCAAGGTGTTGAAGTGATCAGTGGCATAGAAGCCCGCCTGCGTACTGTGCCTGCGATTTCAGCCAACTGCGAAGCAACAGAGGCGAATATTCCTAGTGAAGGCGCTGTGTATTGTACGGAAGATGATCTGAAATTTTGCTCAGGTCTGATCATGGGTAGCCCTACACGCTTTGGCAATATGGCAGCGCCACTGAAATACTTTATCGATGGCACCAGCAATTTATGGATGACGGGTAAACTGGTCAACAAGCCTGCGGGCGTTTTTACCGCCACGTCGAGTTTGCACGGTGGCCAAGAAACGACTCTGATGTCGATGGCACTGCCTCTTATTCATCATGGCATGGTCTTTTGTGGCATTCCTTATACGGAATCTTCTCTGGTTCATACTGAAACTGGGGGAACGCCTTATGGCGCGTCTCACTGGTCGGGCACTGAGGGACAGCGTACTTTATCAGAACATGAGTTAAAGCTTTGCCATGCTCAAGGCAAGCGTATCGCAACTCTTAGCTTAGCGTTGTTAGCAGGTATGAATCAATGAACAAACTTTTGATCAGCCGCATCATTCTACTGGCCAGTTATGTCGGCTTAATTGCTGTTTTATTGGCCAGCACGCTGGCAAGCGGCGGCGAGCATACCGAAGGCACCAGCATTGCGGCACCGATCGTTCTGTGGTTATTTAAATGCCTGCCGTTATTAATTTTTATTCCCGGGTTGGTCAGTGGCAGCCATAAGACAGCGTCTTGGTTATCGTATGTGACCATGATCTACTTTGTATTGGGCATTCTATTAATGTTCACCGCAGGGGCGAACATTTGGGGCACCTTGATGCCATTAACAACCTTAATATTATTTACTGCAGCGATGATGTATATCCGCTGGAAAAAAGAAGAGGAGAAAGCATTATGAGATTAAAAGTTTATTTGTCCGGTGAGATTCATTCCGACTGGCGCACTACGATCGCCGAAGGCATTAAAGCCGCGGCTTTGGATATTGAGCTATCTGGCCCAATCACAAATCATGAAGCCAGTGATGATTGCGGTGAGGTGATTCTTGGCGCTGAAGAGAATCCTTTTTGGAAAGATCACAAAGCCTCAAAGATTAATGCGTTACGCACGCGTAAATTAATCAACGATGCGGATATTGTTGTGGTTCGTTTTGGTGATAAATATAAGCAGTGGAATGCGGCGTTTGATGCAGGTTATGCGGCGGCCTTGAATAAGTCGTTGATCGTGATGCACGACCCAAAGATCACTCACCCTCTTAAAGAGGTTGATGCTGCGGCTCAAGCGGTCTGTGAAACCCCAGAGCAAGTGGTTGAAATTTTCAAGTATATCGCTCGCGATCAATAAGTCTGTTTAAAATAGGCAAAAAAAGCGCATGGACTGTTAAGTCGATGCGCTTTTTTTATCTGCGAAAGAAAACGTATTAACGCTCGTCTTCCCATTCACCATCGGTGCTTTCATCAGCGACTTCAGTCAAACTAACTTCGCCACACTTCTTACATTTTCCTTCAACGATAATCACGCCGTTCAGCTCATATTCTTTTGGCTCAACCATACCTAAGTCAGCAGCCTGACAGGCATTACACCAAGTCTGAGTTAGAAAGGCTTCTTTGTCTTCGTCAGTGCGATCGTCAAAGTTGCGTTCGACAATCTCATCATTCGTTTCTTCGTTAATTACATCAGTCATGATTTATTCACTTTTACATTGTTTGGATTATCAGGACATTCTAACAGATCACCTACTTGATCGCATTACTATACCTGACAGTAGCTCTCTGTTCCAAGACATCCCTTAGCTACTCTATTGTAACTTGAGAAATTATAATACAAACATCAGCAACCCCTCACCCAATACTCCATAGAAAATACCTCAAGAGAAAAGTGTAATTAGAAATCAATAAATTGACGATAGAGTGTAAAGTGAGCAGTTCTTTAGTTTAGTTTTTAGTGGCTACAACTGCTTAACTGAGGCTTTCGGGCGAATTGCTAATTGAGCTCTCTACGCATATTATGCCTTCTGAAACTAGCTTTCGAGCTTAGTAATGGATGTTCCACTCAAAGGAAAGATGAATGCTAAATAAAGATAAAGACGGTTGGATTACCAACCTAAAAGTGCATAAAGAGCACAGACCTACTATAGAAAAATCCCCTATAGGTACGATTACCGCTATTGTGCTACATAGGACTGGCTCAAATAATGCTCAATCAGTATTAAATGCTTGGAAGAATAAACCCGAAGGAACTCATTTTCTTATTTCAGAAACAGGTAAAATTTTTCAGACCGCTAGTTTAAATAAGCAGTGCTGGCACGTAGGCAAGCTTTACTCCAAATGCAGAATTAACTCATCATGCGAAAAGGCAGATGCTGAAGCAATAGAAAACATTCTCCATATGAAAAACACTCGATGGGGGAAGAAGTTTAAACTAGTTACTAGACATGAATTAAAAAAAGATTATCCAGCTCGCTTCCCCCACAACTTAGACTCCTTAGGCATTGAAGTTGTCGGCGTAATATCTCAAAAGAGCGAGACTTACGAAACGCCAAACAAACTACAACTAAACTCATTATTTTGGTTAGTCGATGAACTTGTTTCATTATACGGACTAAGCATCAAAGATCTTTATGCTCATGGGCAAGTAGCACATAAAGATGAGAAAAAATCAGAGGGCACATCTGCTTTAAAAGCATATGCTATTCATAGGGAAAAATAATATGAGAAAATTTATCGTAACTCTTTTAAGTACATGCTTTCTTTTAGCATGCTCTTCAAGCAAAGTAATAAATATCCATGAACCTGAACTGGAATTCACCAATATAAAGTCAGATTTCATACTTAAAGACGTTAACAATTATGATTGTGACGATATAGATGTTTCCACTCTAAAGTATATATTGACAACTTCTAAGCCAATATCTCAAATAGAGCTACATGACGAATTCTCTACTGTAGGCTGTTCAATAAAAGGATGGGTTACGATTAAGAATAAAAGCATAGGATTTAAATTTGATTATGGTGGAATCCTCTATTTAGACAATGGAGAGATAATGGCTTGTGGCGAAGATTGTTGCCAAAATAATTTTAAATACTGCACTTGGGAGAAGTCAGAAAATACCAATTAAAGCCTGCCACACGATACATTGCATCCCAACAAACGTAATTTACTGTGACCATTCCATATACAACTCCTTATCTAATATGGAAAGACAGTTAATGCAAACAGAAAAACTACTTTCTGCTATACACAAAAAAGCCGCTGATCCCTTTAATTGCTTAAAGAGAACAGCGGCTTTTCGTTACAACTTATTTAGAAGCTTGAGTTATTTCAAAATAGAAATTACTTCAAACGTTCCCAAACTGTTGCAATACCCTGACCCATGCCGATACACATAGTAGAAACACCGAACTGAGCGTCTTTCTGCTCAAGAACGTTGATCAAAGTAGTAGAGATACGAGCACCAGAACACCCTAGTGGGTGACCAAGAGCGATGGCACCACCGTGGATGTTAACGATTTCGTCAGCTTTGTCTTTAAGACCAAGGTCTTTAACACAAGGAAGAGACTGAGCAGCGAATGCTTCGTTCAATTCCCAGAAATCGATATCGGCTGCAGTCAAGCCAGCACGCTTAAGTGCCTTTTTAGTAGCAGGAACTGGACCGTAACCCATGATCGCAGCATCACAACCGGCAACAGCCATTGCTTTGATACGCGCACGAGGCTTAAGGCCTAGCTCTTTAGCTTTCTTGCCGCTCATAAGCAACATTGCTGCCGCGCCATCAGTGATCTGAGAAGAAGTAGCTGCCGTAACAGTACCGCCTGCAGGATCAAAAGCTGGACGTAGCTTGCTTAAAGTTTCAAGAGTCGTTTCAGGACGAATAGTTTCATCCTGAGTTACCATAATCTGCTTACCGGCTGCATCGTGACCCAACATAGGAACGATTTCATTTTTGAAATCGCCTTCGTCAGTCGCTTTTTGTGCAAGACGGTGAGAGCGTTCAGCAAAAGCATCTTGCTGTGCACGAGTAATACCATGCATTTTGCCTAACATTTCAGCCGTAAGACCCATCATGTTAGACGCTTTAGCAGAGTACTTAGAAGATGCAGGGTTATGATCGAAACCATGCTGCATATTCACGTGACCCATGTGCTCAACACCACCAACAACGAATACATCGCCGTTACCAGTTTGAATCGCTTGTGCTGCCGTATGGATTGCAGACATAGCTGAACCACATAGACGGTTAACAGTTTGTGCGCCCGCTTCTTTAGGAACAACTGTCATCAAAGATATTTGACGAGCAACGTTAAAACCTTGTTCCAAAGTTTGGTTTACACAACCCCAGATCACATCTTCAACATCAGATGCTTTAGCGCCAGGGTTACGCTCAAAAAGAGCGTTAATTAGATTTGCAGAAATGTCTTCAGCACGTACGTTGCGAAATACACCGTTACGAGAACGGCCCATTGGTGAACGTACTGCGTCAATTACAACTACATCATTATCTTCGTAGTTCATTTGTATTCTCCTAGTCTCGTTCGTCAATTAACCGAAGTAGCTTTCGCCATTAGCAGCCATTTCACGCATCTTGTCAGTTACGTGGTATAGAGGGCTAATGTCTTTGTACTTATCAGCAAGTTCAACGAAGTTAGCAAGACCCACTGTGTCGATGTAACGTAGAGCACCACCACGGAATGGAGGGAAACCAACGCCGAATACCAAAGCCATATCCGCTTCAGCAGCTGTATCTACGATGCCTTCTTCAAGACAACGAACAACTTCGTTACACATTGGGATCATGCAGCGAGCAATGATTTCTTCAGCGCTGAATTCACGTGCTTCACCCAATACAGGTGCAAGCAACTCAAGAATAGACTCATCGAAAACTTTCTTCGGCTTGCCCTTCTTATCTTCAACGTAGGTATAGAAACCCTTGTTATTTTTCTGACCGTAGAAACCGTTTTCGTACAATACATCCATAGCAGATGTAAAGTCAGCTTTCATGCGCTCTGGGAAACCTTCAGCCATAACATCGTTGGCGTGTTTGCCGGTATCAATACCAACAACATCCATCAAATAAGCAGGACCCATTGGGAAACCGAACTTCTCCATAACCTTATCGATTTGACGGAAATCAGCACCGTCTTTCATAAGGCCAGCGAAACCGCCGAAGTATGGGAACAATACACGGTTAACCAAGAAACCTGGGCAATCGTTAACAACTACAGGGGTCTTACCCATTTTCTTAGCATAAGCTACAGTCGTTGCAACCGCTTCTTCAGACGTCTTCTCACCACGGATGATCTCTACTAGAGGCATCATATGTACTGGGTTAAAGAAGTGCATACCCAAGAAGTTTTCAGGACGCTTAACACTCTTAGCCAAGAAATCGATAGAGATAGTAGAAGTGTTAGAAGCGATGATAGCGTTTTCGCCAACATGCTGCTCTACTTCTGCTAAAACGATGCCCTTAACTTTAGGGTTTTCAACAACCGCTTCAACCACGATATCAACGTCACCAAACTCTGCATAAGACAAAGTAGGACGGATACGGTTAAGCGCTTCACCCATTGCAAGAGGCTTCATTTTCTTACGCTCAACGCGCTTAGAAAGAAGTTTGTTTGCTTCGTTCAAACCTAACTCGATACCCGCTTCTGCGATATCTTTCATTAGGATTGGTGTGCCTTTTAGTGCAGAAATATAAGCGATACCACCGCCCATAATACCTGCGCCTAATACTGCAGCCTTATTAACTGGCTTAGCAATGGCATCATATTCTTTGGCTTTTTTCTTCAACAACTGATCGTTATTGAACAAACCGATAAGTGCAGCAGACTCAGTTGTCTTAGCTAACTTAGCGAAACCTTTTGCTTCAACAGCTTGCGCTTTATCACGAGTAAGGTTGTGATGCTTTTGCATAACCTTGATCGCTTCGATTGGCGCAGGGTAATGACCCTTAGTCTGACCTTTCACGAAACCTTTAGCAGTTTCGAAAACCATCATGCTTTCCATCGAGTCTAAAAGACCTTTGCCCGTCTTAACAGCGCGACGTGCTTCAAAGTCTAACTCGCCAGCGATTGCAGACTGCAACATAGCGATAGACTGTTCACGAACCGCTTCAGGAGCAACAACAGCGTCAACAGCACCCATTTTCAGAGCTTTATCAGCACGGTTCTCAGCGCCCATGCAGATCCATTCGATCGCATTATCAGCACCAATTACACGAGACAGACGAACTGTACCGCCGAAACCAGGCATAAGACCCAGTTTCACTTCAGGCAAACCTACTTTGGCTTTTTCAGACATAACTCGGAAGTCAGTCGCTAAGCACATTTCAAAACCGCCGCCCAACGCAATACCGTTGATGGCTGTAAGAGTAGGAACTGGCAAATCTTCAATAGCATTGAAAATCTGGTTGCCTTCAACAATCCACTCAACGATTTCTTCTTCAGGAAGCTTGAACGCTTCACCGAATTCAGTGATATCAGCACCTACGATAAAGCAATCTTTACCTGAGGTTACTAAAACACCTTTAACATCGCTGTTGCCTTTAATGGCATCAGTAGCTGCTTTTAAATTTTCAAGAGTCACTCGGTTAAACTTGTTAACAGACTCTCCATCTAGATTGAAGTTAAGTTCGGCGATGCCGTCTTCAATCATTTTCACCGTGATGGCTGTACCGTCGTAAATCATCAAATGATCTCCACGTAGGGTTAGCTTAATAACTGCAGAAGCGAAATACAAAAGCAGCTTCTTGCACTGAGATACCGGCCGTTTGCTTAAAAAACAGGCAATTCATACGACCGTTTGAATCTAGTCGAACACAATCCGCCAAAGGCCTCAAAAAGTCAAGAGGCCGTTGCCACTGCACAGGGAAGAATAGTCTTTTTTTCAGTCTATTAAAGTAAAAAACTGACAGGTAGACAGTGCCTTTTTGATTAATAATCGAAGCTGCTTTAACACTGCTAGCCTATATTTTCTTTATTAAAACCCATAATCCTCTGTTGAAACTGTCTTTCTTGCACATTCAGCTGAGTTTTTGCTCTTTTTTGTTACCTTTTGTAATATACCCTTTGGATTACCCATTATTTTCCTTAGTATGATTACAGGTAACAATACGCCAATAACAATAAAATAAACGATGTGGGTACCATGAAGACTTTATTAGAATTTAGAAGTTTATTCCTTATCGCCTTGTCTCTGTTTTCAATTCAGGCCTTCGCGACTCCTCAGGAACTATTAAGTAACGTTCATAAGCTGCGTCTGCTTTCGACAGAATCCATCACTAATTTTTATATGTATTCAGGTTTAGATGCCGATTCAAAGTATGGTAAAAAAATTCTTAACAATTTAGGAGCATTTGAGGAAGCGTTAGAGGTGGTACGCACACTGCCTGCAGCGGATGGAATTGCGGATTCATTAAGTAAAGTTGATGTGTCTTGGGATGAATTCAATAAACTGATTCGAATTAACTATAACGATATGGAAACACAAGGTTTTCCAAACGTACGCTTAGTCGATGAAATGGGAAAAATTAACGCAGTACTGCTAAAGGATTTATCAAAAGCCTACCAAGATGCTCAGATCAGCACTGGAACAAAGCCGCCTAAAGTTGTTGAAACAGCACGTACGCTAGCGGTGACTATGGAAGAAATAACCGCGCAATACGCCGCACGCGGTACGTCAAACTTAGGCCAAGTATTTATGGGGTCTTACGAGCGTTCTTTGGATCAAATGGCGATTGCCTTTCGCACCGATCTTGCCAAATTAAAGAAGCAAATTAATCCTAATGATAGCCATAATATATTACGCTCGATTGATAGCAAATGGAGCTTCATGGAGCGTTCGATTAAAAACTATAACGAAAATACCGTGCCGTTCTTAGTGACAAGCTATAGCGAGCGCATTATTGCTGATCTAGAAGAGATAGTCGCCCTGCACAATTTCTAATTGTGCAGGGATTAACAGAGCCTATAATTTAAGGCGCCAATGACTACAACTGCTGAGCTGATGCAATCCAAGCATTGATCAATTCAGCAGTGCTGGCTTTACTCTCAATCGTCATAATATTTGCACGATTATCATAAACCTCAATCACCTGTACATCACCCCCCACTTCAGACAATAACGTCGACAGCTTTTCGAGGTCTGGGCGTTGATTGTAATTATTCCAACTCCAACCCGGGGGCAAACCTTCTTGCTCCCAACCCGCCTGACGTACAATACTCCAGCGCAGCATCTGGCTCTTAATAGCAGGATTAAAGCGCTCATAGCGAGTGGCGGTAACATCATCCCGCACCCCCATCTTTTTGCTCTCGGTCTTAAACGTCTCTAATTTAACCTGCAGCCCTAGTTTAATTGCGTCTAAACGCAGCTCTGCTAAACGCTGCTGGCGCGGGCTTGGCTTCAGCATATAAACCGAGCCAAAGACCGCTAAAACGATAAAAATGACTATAAATAGCGGGCTCACCCTGCCATTTCCTCAAGCTCTAACCAACGCTCTTCAAGCCCTTCTAATTGCTTTTCGATAGCTTGCAGCTCATCAAGTTTAGCCGTCACATAATCATTATCTTTTTGATAAAAATCAGCACTGCCGGTTTCCGTACCTAGCTCAGCTTGCTTAGCTTCCAAGGCTTCTATTTTTTTCGGCAGCTCATCCAACTCAAGCTGCAGCTTATAACTGAGCTTTTTTGCAGGCGCCTTGGCCTCAACTACGGCAGGCTTTGCTTTAGCACTTTTTGATTGTGACGGAGCCTTTGCTTTTTTAGCACCGGACTTAACCGAGGCATCTAACTTCGCCTTGGTTTCTTTATTACGAGTTTCCCACTCAGAATACCCCCCCACTTGCTCATCGATATTACCGTTACCATCGAAGACCCAAAGCTGGGTAACAACATTATCTAAGAAAGCACGATCGTGGCTTACTAATAACAAGGTCGCATCGTATTCCACCAGCTTTTCTTCTAGCAGCTCTAGCGTCTCTACATCCAAGTCGTTGGTCGGCTCATCCATAATCAACAAGTTACAAGGCTTCAAGAATAACTTAGCCAATAGTACGCGGTTACGCTCACCACCGGATAAAGACTTAACCGGAGTACGAGCACGGGCTGGTTCGAATAAGAAATCACCAAGATAACCAAGGATGTGGCGAGAGCGGCCATCAACCTCAACTTCATCTTTACCGTCACCTACGTTCTCGGCCACCGATTTTTCTAAATCGAGCAAGCTACGCGACTGATCAAAATAAGCAACATCAAGCTTAGTACCGACTTTAATCGTGCCCGCTTCTGGCTTGATCTTTTCTAATAACAACTTCATTACGGTACTCTTGCCAGCACCGTTCGGGCCTACCAAACCAATGCGATCACCCCGCATGACAACACTGGTGAAATCACGCACAATTTCTTTACGCAAGCCATTGGCGATATCGAAACCAAACGATACATTCTCAAGCTCGAATACATTCTTACCCGAACTCTCAGTCGAGTTCATAGAAAGCGAAACACTGCCTTGGCGCTCACGACGATCACTGCGCTGATTACGCATTTCTTTTAAACGCTCAACACGGCCTTCGTTACGGGTACGACGGGCCTTAACACCCTGGCGAATCCATACCTCTTCTTCCGCTAAACGCTTATCAAATAATGCGTTTTGTACTTCTTCTGCAGCAAGGCGATGCTCTTGATGCTCAAGGAAGCCCTGATAAGTGCCCTTCCAAGAATAAATACTGCCACGATCAAGTTCTATAATGCGGGTTGATAATGCTTGTACGAATGCACGGTCGTGACTGATAAATAGCAACGTGCCTTTAAATTGCACGAGCTGTTCTTCTAACCAACGAATCGTCGCAATGTCCATATGGTTGGTTGGCTCATCAAGAATCAACAGGTCAGGCTCAGATACCAAAGCCTGGGCCAGCATCACACGACGCTGCCAACCGCCCGACATAGAATCAAACGCGGCGTCGCCAGGTAAGTCTAAGCGGTCTAAAATTGAATCTACTTTTTGCTGCCATAACCAACCGTCATTGGCTTCAATCACATGCTGCAGGCGCTCAAGCTTAACTAGATCAACTTCAGCACCTCTTAATATCTCTTCATGATAAGCAGAAATCGTCTTGCCTAAATCACCTAAGCCCGACGCCACAACTTCATAAACAGTCTGTGGATCGGTCACGGGCAATTCTTGCTGCAACGCCGCAATTCTAATCGTATCACTGTGCTGCACCATGCCTTCGTCAGGGGTTACTTCTTTATTAAGGATTTTTAATAAGGTCGACTTACCTTCACCGTTACGCCCAAGCACACACACACGTTCGCCAGCATTAACATCAAGATCTACTTTATTCAGTAAAACTTGATTACCAAATGCTAAAGAAACGCCTTTTAATCGAACCAAAACCATAATTTTTTCTGCTCACAAATATAGAGAGTTATAAACTGGCGCCAGTATACGCACTTATAGGCGCTTTGGCGTGTTATCCCGAACTAAGCCCAATAAAACGTTTTTTTACCCCATTTTCATCACTATCAGTTTGGCCAGCAGTCCACAAAAAATTCTTGTGACCCTGCCCAATAGCTGTAATTATTGCGCCACTCAGCAAAGCTGACTCATAGATACTGATACAACGCGGAAATAATTATAATGACTATCCACTTAAATCGGGGGCATATATTAGCCCTTCTATTAGTTTTCATCCTGGCAGGCTGGATAATTATTGGCCTTAGCAGTGAAACAGAAGAATATAGCAACCCTCGCCCCCTAGTGATGGAGCATGGTTTACGCAAAGTTCAAGTAGAGCGCATGCAAGGCACATTGGTCGAACGTTCGATAACGATTTCTGGTAAAACAGCCGCAAATCGCAGCGTCGAATTAAAATCTGAAATTCGCAGTAAGGTAAAAGCAGTACACAAGCAAAAAGGCGAAAACGTTAAAAAAGGCGACCTCATCGTTGAGCTCGATGCCCGCGACTGGCCAGCCCGCGTAGAACAAACCAAAGCGAGCTTACGTCAATATGCGCTGGAATTAGATAGCGCTAAAAAGCTGATAAAAAAAGGGTTATATAATAAATCTCAACTAGCTCAAGCTGAAACAGCACTCGCCAATGCAAAAGCCGACTTAACCAATGCTCAGATTAATCTTGAAGCCAGCCGCATTACCGCACCGTTCGATGGCATTGTTGATCAACGCTATGTTGAATTGGGTGATTATGTAAAAGAAAATACCGAAATTGTTAAAATTTTAGACTTCTCACCCTATTTAGTGATTGGTCACGTTGCAGAAAAAGACGCGTCCTTTATCAATATAGGCGATCGTGCTGAAGCATTACTGGTCACGGGTGATGTCATCAAAGGACATATTCGCTTTATTGCCGCCGAAGCCGATAGCCAAACCCGTACTTTCCCCATTGAAATGGAAGTCATTAATCCATCAGGCTCAATGACCAGTGGCTTAACCGCTAAATTACTGGTTGCTCAGCCGAAACAGTTTGCTCACGAAATTTCTCCGGCATTATTGATTCTTAATAATCAAGGACACCTCGGAATAAAAGGCATCACGCCTGATAATAAAGTTATCTTCCACAGCATCAATATTTTAAAAGCTGAAAGTACCGGTATTTGGATCACAGGCCTAGAAGAAGAAACACAGATAATTACTGTTGGCCAAGGTTTTGTCGATTATGGCGAAGAAGTAACACCTGTGTATAAAAAGATTGAAGAAAAAAAGCAAGACACAGCAGCTGATATGACAGAGTTGGGGCTAGTGAATGAATAACCTTATTGATGCGGCACTGAACCGCTCACGCACGGTTCTCATGTTATTTTCACTCATCATGACCGTGGGTATTGTCACCATGATTATGATTCCGAAAGAAAGCAACCCCGATATTCAAGTGCCGATTGTTTATGTCTCTGTTGGCCATGAAGGGATTTCCCCTGAAGATGCAGACCGTCTGATTTATAAACCACTAGAAACAGAATTGAAGTCTCTGGATGGTTTAAAAGAAATGATCAGCACAGCCTCCCAAGGCCACCTATCAGTCATGCTCGAATTCTACGGTGATATCAATATTGACCAAGCTTTAATCGACGTACGAGAACGCGTTGATACCGCCAAAAAAGAACTCCCCAGAGACAGCGATGAACCCTTAGTAAAAGAAGTGAATGTCGCGCTCTTTCCCGTAATGATCGTAACGCTGTCTGGAGATGTGGACGAAAGTATTTTGTATACCAGCGCAAATCGCTTACAAGAAGCCATTGAAACCCTGCCTGGCGTACTAGGCGCGGATATTGTGGGTAAGCGCGAAGAGCTTGCTGAAATCATTGTCGACCCTGCACGCATGGACAACTACAACCTGTCTTTTGCACAGCTAGCGACGCTTGTCGGTAATAACAACCAACTCGTTGCTGCCGGTGACTTGGATACTGGTGCGGGCCGGTTTTCGGTAAAAGTGCCTGGACTCATTGAGGACGTAAACGACATTCTCAATATGCCCGTAAAAGTGGTCGGTGACGATGTGGTGAAATTTCGTGATATTGCCGTCGGCCGCCTTACCTACAAAGATCGTCAGGACATCGCCCGCATTAATGGTAAAAGCGCCGTGGTATTAGAAATCAAAAAACGTATTGGTTCTAATATTATCGACACCCTTGATCAAGTGAAATACATCATTGAGCAAGCAGAAGAACAACTGCCTGCTGGCATTGAAATTAGCTATAGCCAAGACGAATCTAAAAATATTAAAAACATGCTTAATGATCTTTTTAATAATGTTTTAGTCGCTACCATTCTAGTGATGATTATTGTCGTAGGCAGCTTAGGACCGCGTTCTGCAACCATGGTGGGCTTGGCGATTCCTGGTTCGTTCTTAATTGGTATTCTGCTTCTAGATTCCATGGGCTACACCCTGAATATGGTCGTCCTATTTTCTCTTATCCTAAGTGTTGGCATGCTGGTTGATGGCGCCATCGTAGTCACCGAATATGCCGATAGACGCATGGCTGAAGGTGCACATAAATTCCACGCTTACAGCGAAGCGGCAAAACGCATGGCTTGGCCGATCATAGCTTCTACTGCAACCACCCTCGCCGTTTTCTTCCCACTGCTGTTTTGGCCAGGAACAACCGGGGACTTTATGATGTTCTTGCCGTTAACCCTGCTATTCACACTATCCGCTTCTCTTCTTATGGCATTAATTGTTGTACCGACTATAGGAACGGTTATTGGTAAAAGTGGTGATCATAACGAAGCGAGCTTAGCAACAATGAAAGCGGCTGAAGCAGGACATTTTGATGATATTCCCGGCTTTACTGGTCGTTACATCCATTATTTAAAACTGGCGTTAAATCGTCCACGCCAGATATTCATGGGAGCCGTGGCTGCACTATTTTTGACCTTTGTGGTTTATGGCCAATCGGGCCATGGGGTTGAATTCTTTCCTGACGTGGATTCTGATATTGGCTTGGTTGATATTCGCGCGCGCGGCAATTTATCGTTAGAAGAGCGAGACCAACTGGTCGCCCAAGTTGAACGTAAAATTTTTGATATGGCCGAAGTTGAATCTATTTACACCTCAACCTTTATCAAAACGCCAAATGACTCGGCACCCGACTTAATTGGTCGCATTCAAATTGAACTGTCTAATTGGGAATACCGTCGCCCCGCTGACAAAATATTAAGCGACATCGAAATCCGCACAGCGGACCTAGCAGGTATTATTGTTGAAACCCAAAAGAAGGCTGGAGGCCCCGCCGCTGGCGCTGATATTCAACTTCAAATCACCTCAGATAGCGCGCCTGATTTAATTAAAGCCATCGGCATGGCCAATAAAATATTTCAGCAAGACCCAGAGCTTAAAGATATTCGTGATGATTTGCCTTTAGACGGTATTTCATGGGAACTGGATATTGATCGTGAAAGTGCCAGCCGCTATGGTGCAGACATTGCCACCGCAGGCTCGATGATTCGTATGGTAACAGGCGGTTTAAAGGTCGGCAGCTTCCGCCCAGACTATACCGATGATGAAGTAGACATCAGCCTACGCTATCCCACAGAAAATCGAACCATTGATCAATTTGATAGCATCAACATAAGTACCTCATCAGGCTTAATACCGATTTCAAACTTTATGCAGCGCAACGCCGTGCAGCAAGTTAGCAACCTTATTCGCATCGACGGTAAGCGACGTTATCGTTTATTAGCTAATGTGACTGACGGTGTTAATAGCACCGCTAAAATCGAACAGTTAGGAGCGCTTTTAAAAGAAGAAAAATGGGCTGATGGCATCGACATGAAATTCCGTGGTGATTTTGAGAAAATGGAAGAGACGGGTCTATTCTTAGCAAAAGCTTTTTTCATCGCCATCTTTTTAATGCTAACCATATTAGTCACACAATTTAATAGCTTCTATCACGCTGGGTTAATCCTCAGTGCAATCGTGCTTTCGATTGTGGGGGTCTTAATTGGATTATTGCTACTAGGCGAGCCCTTCGGTGTCGTTATGAGTGGCATGGGAGTTATCGCACTCGCAGGCATTGTGGTGAATAATAATATTGTTCTCATCGACACCTTTAACCAACTGATCAAAGAAGGCGTCCCAGCAATCGATGCAGCGCTCAGAACAGGCGCTCAACGCTTGCGCCCCGTATTATTAACCGCCGTCACCACGGTACTTGGGCTGATCCCAATGGTCTTTCAGTGGAACATTGATTTAATCCATAATCACGTGACTGCGGGGGCTCCGTCATCGCAATGGTGGACTCAACTTTCAACCGCCATTGCAGGTGGGCTCACTTTCGCAACGATCCTTACTCTTATACTAACTCCTTGCTTACTTGTGATCGGCGAACAGAAAAAAGAGAAGAGA
Source organism: Oleispira antarctica RB-8 (assembly GCA_000967895.1). Classification (GTDB taxonomy): domain Bacteria; phylum Pseudomonadota; class Gammaproteobacteria; order Pseudomonadales; family Oceanobacteraceae; genus Oleispira; species Oleispira antarctica. The sequence goes on along the minus strand of FO203512.1, from coordinate 1,547,969 downwards.
CTAGCGAAGCAGCAAGCTAAACAACAAGCGATTGCAGATAAAGCAGCGGGTTAAACCCTGCTTTTCACGCAAGCTACTGAAAAAGATAAACTTTTTTCATTTAAATGTTTGACATGTCTTAGGATAAATGTAGAATGCACCTCGCTGAAACAAGACTGGGTGATTAGCTCAGCTGGGAGAGCGCCACCCTTACAAGGTGGATGTCGGCGGTTCGATCCCGTCATCACCCACCAATTTATTAACTAGAAATAGTTGTGACGAATAGATTGGCTAGACTTGTTTAAGCAAAGGTAATATTAAAGTGGACTGGTAGTTCAGTTGGTTAGAATACTGGCCTGTCACGCCAGGGGTCGCGAGTTCGAGTCTCGTCCAGTCCGCCATTTAATGTTACAAGTAGTATCTGATTTATACGTTGGGTGATTAGCTCAGCTGGGAGAGCGCCACCCTTACAAGGTGGATGTCGGCGGTTCGATCCCGTCATCACCCACCAATTCATTATCTAACACATAACAGTGTGACAATAAGAATTGGACTGATTTATAAATCAAAGCTTTAAGTGGACTGGTAGTTCAGTTGGTTAGAATACTGGCCTGTCACGCCAGGGGTCGCGAGTTCGAGTCTCGTCCAGTCCGCCATTTTAAAGTCTTCAGTAATGAAGAAAGTAAGTAGAAAAAATAGTAGAGACATGTAGTTGCTCCTAGAGCCCTACTCCTCGCTAAAAGCGGGTGATTAGCTCAGCTGGGAGAGCGCCACCCTTACAAGGTGGATGTCGGCGGTTCGATCCCGTCATCACCCACCAATTATAACATCGTGTTATTCTTGGTAAAAAGTAGTAGAAAAACGTTAGAAAGTTGTATTATGCGGACTGGTAGTTCAGTTGGTTAGAATACTGGCCTGTCACGCCAGGGGTCGCGAGTTCGAGTCTCGTCCAGTCCGCCATTTAATACATAGACCTTCAGATGCACATCAGTTTTTCCCTTCTATTTAAAAATACTTAAAACAACAACTAGAACACACCTAAACAGAAATATAGCCAAACCTTTCTTTTTATTGTCTCAATTCATAAATCTGTAATATTAATAGATTATTCTAATTGCATACAAGCCATGACATATGACGCGTATGATTTTCGAACATTGAAATAAAAATACTAAAATAAAGAAAGCAAAAAGAGGACTTCCACTATGATGGAATACGAAGAAGATTTAAATACAACACACTTAGACGATTATGAAGATGATGCGGACGACGCAACAGAGATGTAACAACACTAAGTAGCATGATCACTCGTATCATGTCGATAACTACCTGGGGCAACTCCCGTCCACCGCTTAAACGCACGCTGAAAGGCTGTCGGAGAACCAAAGCCCAACAGGTAGGCTATTTCCCCCAACGTAAACGCAGTATCCTTTACATAACTCACAGCCAAGCCTCGGCGAGTATCATTTAATACTTGCTGAAACGTCACCCCTTCACTCACTAGCTTACGACGTACCGTCCAAGGTGCCATATTAAGCTGCTCCGCAATTTGATCCAATGTAGGCGTGGAACCATTAAGCAATGGAGTAATGACTCGTGCGACCTTCTCGCTAAAATTTAATCCCATGCGTACTTTTTCAAGATCTGCATCCGCTTGTCGCTTCAACAACTCATAAGTCGAAGCACAACCATGCAGCACTTTATAATTAAGAGCATGAGGTTTTATAATAACGGCGTTATAAGGCTGAGAAAAACGCACTTCGCAATCAAAATACGTATTATAAACATGACTGTACTCCGGCTCATCAAACTCGAAACACATTGCTTCAATACAATCATCTCGGCCCGTTAACCATTGCACTAAGCTATACCATCCGGACAAAACAGAATCGACGACAAATAAGTTGAAGCTATTATAAGGACTGATCGAATAAAACTGAGCAATACCAAAGCCTTCCGACATATAAAATGCGGATTGCCCGCGGGTATTGTAGCTGCTTAATAACTCGTAATGACAAATGCTCTTGCACGCCATTTTTAAATCTGACGCCGACAGGGCCATTAACCCCGCAACACCCAAATTGGTTGCACTGGTTTGAATCCCCATCTCCAGACCAAGCCAAGGCTTCTGGGAATACTGAATACTAGCAAAGCCTAAGCGCATAAAGCGTGGAATACTGATGCGAGCATCTGGAGAAGCCATGGTAATGTCATTCAAGCCAAATTGCTGCAAGATCAACTGCGGATTACTATCCAGAGCCAGCATGGCTTTACGTAAGATCTCGACGTACGATACCGAAATATCACCCAGTTTCATGCAAGCACCCCATCATTTGAAATATCCCATAAGCGGTACACGTCGTGTACCCTGTAAAAGATGGACACTCATTTGCTAACTTTGGTAAGCTCGAATTTTACCTCGCCACTCTTCTATTAGCGAATAAAATTAAACTGAATCATTAACGACGCCCTTTTCTTCGGATAGATCTAGGAGCCTGATACTCTTCAATACCCAACACCTGGCGCTTAAACGTACTTCCCACAGGGTTTTCACCAATCCAAATTCTAAGAAGGGCATCGTATAAATCCTTACCGGGAATCATACCCTTCACCTCACCGTTTAAAACGATACGCGAACCTTCCGAAGGCACCCACTCAACATAACTTTCTTGGCCTTTTTTTAGACTGCTATCAAACATAGTCACCAGTAGCTGCAAACGATCTTCCAACACACTCGCTTCTTCTCGAGTGACATTAAGCTGTAAAGCCTCGTACATCGCTTTGGCAATACGACGACCACTTATTCGCTTCATCACAATTTTAAAAACCATCCGCTTGAACTCATCAGCCTCAATCAGTGCATCCGGATCGGTTTCTGGATTCTCAACATAAAGCTTACCAATATAGGTATCAACAACACCGTACAAAATGCGCATAGAAGCACCATTTAATTTTAATTCAGCGTGCTGACTGGTTGCAGGAATAATTTGTGGAATTTCATAACCGTCAATGGTTAACGCCGATGCAGAAAGCGGCAGTATTAAAAGCAGGAGCATCGAGATAAAGCACTGACTAACGAGAGTTTGCTTCATGTTGTTTCCTTGGTGATTTATTATTATTTTGTGATCAAGGACACACTATAGAGTGAATGAATGGTGACTGACAACCGTCAAAACTTTCTTTTAGAGTAAAAGTACCACTAAGCGAGTCAAACTGTGCCAACTGGCCAAAATACGACATTTTCATGAGTAATATGTATCAACATACCCAGAAAAAATAACCAATTTTTCTAAAAACGACTCAAATATATAGAAAAATCATCAGTCCATCGTACTTTTGACTAGCTGTTTTTAATCATTAAAGCTTTTAGCTCATGCAACTCATCGCGTAACTGAGCCGCTTTCTCAAACTTCAACTCTTTTGCCGCTAAGTACATTTCATCTTCAATTTCTGACATGCGTTTAGCGATCTGCGACGGCGTTAATCTTGCCGCTTGTGCTAAATATTCCGCACTGTCTTCAGCCACTTGCTGCTGCAATGAACGTTTATCGTTTCGGCCTTTCTTATCTCGATTAGCACGCCCACCAGGAGCAACAGCGGCTTGCAAAATATCTTCAACCGACTTAGTGACACCAAAAGGAATAATACCTTGAGCTTCGTTATGCGCTTGCTGCTTAATTCTGCGACGAGCCGTTTCACCCATCGCTTTTTTCATTGATTCGGTTATTTTATCGGCATAGAGAATCGCAATACCATTCAAGTTACGCGCCGCACGGCCAATGGTCTGTATCAACGATCGCTCACTGCGCAAAAAGCCTTCTTTATCGGCATCAAATATCGCCACCAAAGAGACTTCTGGGATATCCAAACCTTCACGCAGTAAATTAATACCCACTAACACATCAAACTCTCCGAGACGAAGATCGCGAATAATCTCTACCCGCTCTACCGTATCGATATCGGAATGCAAATAACGCACACGGACATCATGTTCTAACAGATAGTCGGTAAGATCTTCCGCCATGCGCTTAGTCAGCACCGTTATTAAAATACGCTCGCCTATCGCCGCACGCTTATGAATTTCACCCAGTACATCATCAACCTGACTCACGGTGCCCTTGCTAGGATCTCCCGCAGCAGGTCGAACTTCAATAATAGGATCAAGCAAGCCCGTAGGCCTTACAACCTGCTCAACAACTTTATCAGCATGTTCATTTTCATAAGGGCCAGGCGTTGCCGAAACAAAGATGGTTTGCGGGACTATCGCCTCCCACTCTTCAAACTTCATCGGTCGATTATCAAGAGCCGAAGGCAAGCGAAAACCAAATTGAACGAGATTTTCTTTACGCGAGCGGTCACCACGATACATAGCGCCAATTTGCGGAATAGACACATGAGACTCATCAACGAATACCAAAGCATCTTTCGGTAAATAATCAAATAATGTCGGCGGTGCATTGCCAGAATCACGGCCAGAAAGGTAGCGTGAATAGTTTTCAATACCCGAACAATAACCCAGCTCGCGCATCATTTCTAAATCATAGCGAGTGCGCTGCTCGATTCGCTGCGCCTCAACCAGCAAGTTATTATCTTTAAATTGCTTTATACGCTCTTCCAATTCCACTTCAACATGTTCCACAGCATCCAAGATCGTCTGGCGTGGCGTCACATAGTGGGTTTTAGGATAAATAGTTGCACGCGCCAAGCGCTGAACGATATGTCCGGTTAAAGGATCAAACTGGCTAATCTGCTCAACTTCATCATCAAACAATTCAATTCGTATGCCTTCATCATCAGATTCTGCAGGGAAAATATCAATCACATCCCCACGCACACGGTAGTTACCGCGATGAAAATCCATATCATTACGAACATATTGCAACTCAGCAAGACGATGCAAAATAGTACGCTGATCAATTTGATCACCCACCTCTATATGCAACATCATCTTCAAATACGACTCAGGGTCTCCTAAGCCGTAGATAGAAGACACACTGGCAATAATGACGACATCACGACGCTCTAATAACGACTTGGTCGCCGAAAGACGCATCTGTTCAATGTGTTCGTTAACCGACGCGTCTTTATCAATAAAGGTATCAGAGGCCGCAACATAAGCCTCAGGCTGGTAATAATCGTAATAAGAAACAAAATAACCAACAGCATTATTTGGGAAAAATTCTTTAAACTCCCCATATAGCTGCGCCGCCAGCGTTTTATTATGAGCCATAATCAACGCTGGGCGCTGCTGCTGAGCAATAATATTGGCCATGGTAAAAGTCTTACCCGAGCCAGTAACACCTAACAACGTTTGACGTAAAAGCCCATCTTCTAAACCCTCAATCAACCCCTTGATCGCGGTAGGTTGATCACCCGCAGGCTGATATTTAGATTTAAGCTCAAATTTTTTATCTTTCATAAACGGCTATTTGTGCTCAATCTGATACTGTGACTTTACTTACTGTTAATTAACGCAGAACGAATCAAAGCAACAAAAATGCCTAAAAACAATCCTAAAATGCTACCCAGCACGATAAACAAAGCAAATCGAGGCGCTAATTCCATAAAACCACCACGAACTTGAGGAGCAGAGTTTGCTGAATATACTTGAGCATGACTGCTTAAAGTCAGCTCACGAATAGCATCTACAAATTGCCCAATGTTTTGCTGAATTTCATTCAAGTCTTTCTCAATGGTAACCAACGCCCCTTTTAAGATGACTTCAGGATCAATCTTCATCACATTACTCGATGACGTCCCCAGCAGAATAGAAATTTCTTTTTCCAGCAATAGCAATTCTTCGACTGCGGTAATCCTACGTTCAAACAGTTGCTTACGAGTATCAACCGCTCCCAACCTAGTACCAAGCTGTAATAGAGAATCCAAAAACGATTGATCGAACTGACCTGGATTCCCCTGACTATTTTGATTCGAGCTACCAGAATACTGCTGTTGTTGATTATCAGATCCTAGCTGCACAAGAGCTAAATCATAAGAGCTAATAAGCTTTGTTAAGCGAGCATGCTCAAGATCCAGTAAACGCTGACGTGCAAACAAACGCACCTGAATTGCTGAATCAGACTCTGCAAGTGAAGATGAGTTTGAATAAGCAAATTCACGCAGAGGGCCAATATCACGATCTCCTAAAGCCGTTAAACGACGCTGAACATCTTCTATACTCATACGATTAACGACAATGCTGCTAGAACCACTCAATTCTGACAACTGAAGTACAGCGGTAGTGAGTGAGTTCAAGTAATTAGAGGCTTGATCATAGTTATCAATTAAATTGCTGCCTTCTATGATCGTAAATGGCACTAATGGTCTTGCGATATCAACATTCATCAATCCACGCTCAAGAGATAACGTTGCCCATTCATCAACAACTATCTGAAGCAAAAAAGAACCCTGCTGGCTATTAACACCCAATTCTTGAATATTAAGGCTCACTGTTACATAACCACTACCCGCGTCTTTTAAATACTTCAAACTCGCCTCTGCTGCGAGTCTTATTTCTTCAGACGTTTTCGCGTCAGCCAACAAGACTGATAACTTATCTTCGCTTTTCTTTAATAGGCTATTTGAAGGCGCAACCGTGATTGATTTCTCTAAAGATTCCAACGTTAATTCCAAGCCCGAAGTGCTAATGGCATTTTGTAATACTCTGCCCGTGATTAAATCTCTAGGGGAAAACGAAGTACCATTAGGGTAACTAGGCTTGCTGTCTGCTAGAAAAGAAAGTGAAATAGGATAATCAATACGATTAGCGGTAGAGAAAGAAGCCTTGTATGAATGAAAAGATAAGACTGCTAACACAACAAGTAACATAATTCCCAATACCAAGCCACGCTGAGACCAAATGCTTTTTATTAAATCGACAAGATCAATTTCATCTCTATCGACGTCATGACTACTCGCCGACGTCATATTACCTACCTTTACTTCCTGGCTCATTTAATACACCTATCAATTTTTAACAATCCACACGCTCCCCAATTTACATCCATGCTCTATAAGAAAGATATGCCATTTATAACCAAAGAATACCTGATTTTCGATCGAATGAAGATACGATTTTATGTAAATGCTTAAAATTACAGTTTTTTTAAGTATAATGCCGAAGTTAACATCTAAAACCACCTTAAATCGTTTGATATTTAGCCAAGCAGGGTTGTATCTTACTTAAGGTAACTACTTTTATAGCTGTTTTTAGAGGAAAAGATCTTGGATCTTCAATTGTCTGATCGCGTACAAAATATTAAACCATCCCCTACACTGGCAGTCACGAATCGCGCTGCTGAATTACGTGCGGCGGGTAAAGATATTATTGGCTTAGGCGCCGGTGAACCTGATTTTGACACCCCTAAGCACATTAAAGATGCGGCGATTGAAGCATTGAATAAGGGCTTCACTAAATATACCGCAGTAGACGGCACGCCTTCCTTAAAAAAAGCCATCATCGATAAATTTAAACGTGATAACGGCTTAAGCTACCAGCCAGACCAGATTCTAGTCTCTTGTGGTGGTAAGCAAAGCTTTTTCAATATGGCATTAGCGCTACTAAATGCTGGCGACGAAGTTGTTATTCCTGCACCTTATTGGGTTTCCTACCCCGACATGGTTCGCATTGCCGAAGGCACGCCGGTTATAGTAGAAACCGAACAATCAAATCGTTTCAAAATGACCGCAATTCAATTAGAAGCGGCCATTACCCCTAAAACGAAATTAGTGGTATTAAATAGCCCAAGTAACCCTTCTGGTGTTGCTTACACAGAAGCTGAACTAAAAGAACTTGCTGAAGTACTATTAAAGTACCCTAATATATTAATCGCTACCGATGATATGTATGAGCACATTCTTTGGGCTGAAGGAGGCTTTCACAACATAGTCACCGTATGCCCTGAGCTTTATGACCGTACTGTTGTAATGAATGGCGTTTCAAAAGCGTATAGCATGACAGGCTGGCGCATTGGTTATATTGGTGGCCCCGAAGTGCTGGTAAAAGCGATGAAAAAAATTCAATCGCAAAGTACTTCAAACCCAACATCCATATCGCAATACGCCGCCGAAGCGGCACTGAATGGCAACCAAGATTGTATTCAAGAAATGCTAAGTGCGTTTAAAGTGCGTCATGATTACTTGGTTAAAGCCTTAAACGAACTTCCGGGCGTTGAATGCATTGAAAGTGACGGTACTTTTTACGCGTTCCCTAGCTTCAAAGGCGCAATACAAGCAGCAAGCTGCGAGACCGACGTTGAATTTGCCGAGAAGATGCTAATTGAAGCAGAAGTTGCGTTAGTGCCAGGCTCCGCCTTCGGAACCCCAGGTCACATGCGACTTTCTTATGCAACAAGCATGGAAAATCTAGAGACTGCAATTAGTCGCTTAGCAAAAGCATTAAGCTAATGCGCTAAAGAAACGCTTTATAATCTAAGGGTTTTTATATAAAAGCCTTGCTTATATAAATCTTGTATAAAAGTGTTTATTACACAAAAGCCTCAGCATCTAAAAGATCCTGAGGCTTTTTATATACAAACCCATCGTTAAAGTAACCTTTTATAAAATATCGATATAAATCAAAGACTTTGTTAAATTAGTTTACTAAATACTATTGACAGAAATGAACAGCATCAGCATAATGCACCCACTCAACGAAGTTCCTCGATAGCTCAGTTGGTAGAGCAGTAGACTGTTAATCTATTGGTCGCTGGTTCAAGTCCAGCTCGAGGAGCCATTTTTATTTCTACTTTCCTTTTCGTTGAACCTCTCCTAAAATATTTATTAATAATAATTTCTGTTGCATCTTTTTAGCACCTGCTAAAGCAGTTAGCCAAAGGACAGGTGATGATCTACTATATTTTAAACGCCACAAGAAGAAATAAACGCTTAATATCTGTTGGTTACGATCTGTTAGCCATCCCCCTTTCTATCTATTTAGCCCTAGCACTCCGCCACGGAACGTTGCTACCCGCATTTCCAAATTCCATTCTTAGTAGTATTGCTATTACCACTATTGCTTCGATAGTAATATTTATAAGGTTAGGCCTTTATCGCGCAGTTGTTCGCTTCATGGCTGAAAAAGCATTTGGGGCTCTAATAATCGGCAGCTGCCTATCAGCACTAATACTAGCTACCAGCTCCTTTTTACTGCAAGCCCCTCTGCCTAGATCCGCGGTTATCATTTATTTATTCAGTGTATTACTTTTGATTGGTGCACCTCGTTTATTCATTCGCGCCATCGTTAATCAAATGGGAAAAACAGGCACAGAACCGGTACTTATATATGGTGCAGGGAATCAAGGTATCGCCCTCGCAAACTCATTAATGAATAGTGATACTTATCGACCTTGCGCATTCATTGATGATGATAAAAAGAAACAAAAAACTGTTATACATGGTTTAAAAGTATTCCCTTCTTCTAAACTCGATGAATTACTTGAAAATGGTAGTCGAAAAAAAGTATTACTCGCTTTAGGTAGTGCATCCAGCTCCAAACGAAAACGCTTACTAGAGCAGCTCGCGAGCAAAAAAATTGAAGTATTAACCACCCCATCAGTTAACGATATCGTTAGCGGTAAGGCCAAAATTGAAGAAGTAAAAAAAGTAGATATTGAAGATTTACTCGGTCGAGATTCTGTACCACCACGCAGTGAACTCATCCAACAATGTATTACTGACAAAGTCGTTGCTGTAACTGGTGCAGGTGGCTCAATCGGCTCTGAAATTTGCCGCCAAGTTCTATTGCAAAAACCGACCAAACTTGTATTGATTGAACTTAATGAATTTAGTCTCTATACCATCGAGCAAGAACTGAACAGTTTAAAAGAAACTCATGGTATTAATTTGGATATCATTTCCATTATCGGCTCAGTACAAAAAGAAAATCGATTAAAAACAGTATTCGAGACATTCAATGTCGATACTGTTTATCACGCAGCCGCCTATAAGCACGTCCCTATGGTTGAACATAATGTAGTCGAAGGGGTTCGTAACAATGTTTTTGGTACGTGGTACTGTGCCGAAGCTGCTATTAAAGCCCATGTTTCTAACTTCGTATTAATCAGCACCGACAAGGCTGTACGCCCTACTAATGTAATGGGGACTTCCAAGCGTCTAGCCGAGCTTGTACTGCAAGCTTTAGCACAACGCCAAACAGATACGCGCTTCACTATGGTACGCTTTGGTAACGTTCTCGGAAGCTCTGGCTCAGTAGTGCCGTTATTTCACCGCCAAATTCAACAAGGTGGCCCAATAACAGTAACTCACCCTGATATTATTCGCTACTTCATGACCATTCCCGAAGCAGCTCAACTTGTTATTCAAGCAGGAGCCATGGGTAAAGGCGGCGATGTATTTGTATTAGACATGGGAGAGCCCGTAAAAATCACAGATCTTGCACGTAAGATGATTCATTTATCGGGTTTAAGTGAGAAGCACGGACAAAACCCGAGTGGCGACATCGAAATAGAGTACTCCGGACTTCGTCCAGGCGAAAAACTCTATGAAGAACTATTGGTCGGTGATGATGTAGAAGGAACTGAACACCCAAGAATCATGACGGCTAATGAAGTACACCTAAGCTGGCCAGAAACCCATAACTTGCTGAATCGATTAGATCAAGCATGCCACGAATTTAAAGTTGAAGATGTAATTGAACTACTGTTAGAAGCCCCAGCAGCATTCAATAAACAAGGTGATATACCCGATTGGGTATTAAATCAGACACAGAAAAATGACGCTAAATAACGCAATTTTTATAGTTTTTAAATAACTAAATCTATCACTTCTCAGCGCCTTTCAATACACAACTAAGAACCTCACAAGTTTTACTAATCTCCTGCTGAGTAAGTGTTGGATGGACAAGAAACATTAAGCTGGTCTCTCCCAGCTCAACAGCATTAGGCAACCTCACTTCGGGCCTCCAGCCAGTATCATCAAAAGCTTTTTCTAAATAGACTTCGGAACAGCTACCTTGAAAGCAAGGTACACCGTTAGCATTCATTTCATCGATAATACGATCACGACTCCACCCATCTTTCAGATATTCAGGTCTAATAAAAATATAATGTTTATATTCTGCATGCTCAACATAATCTGGAACAATAACTGTTCGCACAAGAGGAGATAAATTAGCAGCTTCGTCTATTGCGCTCGCATTAGACTGGCGCCTACTAGTCCACCTTGGCATTTTCTGAAGTTGAATACGACCAATAGCAGCTTGCATTTCAGTCATGCGCCAGTTTGTACCAAAACTTTCATGCAGCCATCTAAATCCTGGCGGATGCTCTTTATTATATATGGCGTCCCATGACTTCCCATGATCTTTATAAGCCCACATACTCTTCCATAAAGACTCATCATTAGTGGTTACCATTCCCCCCTCACCGCCCGTCGTCATGATTTTGTCTTGGCAAAACGACCAACACCCTACATGACCAATCGAGCCCACAGATCGACCCTTATACTTAGCACCATGAGCCTGAGCACAATCTTCTATGACAAAGAAACCATGCTTTTTAGAAAGAGCCATAATGCTATCCATATCAGCAGGCATGCCAGCCAAGTGAACTACTATCACAGCCTTAGTATTAGCCGTTAAGACCTTCTCAATGTCCTCTGCTTCAATATTTTGAGAATTTAAATTCACATCAGCGAATATTGGAGTAGCGCCTGCGGTCACTACACTAGAAACAGAAGCTAAAAACGTTCTAGGGGTAACAATAACCTCGTCACCAGCACCAACCCCAAATGCTTTCAACGCAAGATCTAATGCCAGCGTACCATTGCCTAAAGCAATGCCGTATTTAGAATCAGCCCAAGCGGCAAACTCTTTTTCGAATTCACGACCTTCTTGACCCGTCCAGTAATTTACCTTGTTCGATAAAATTACATCACGAACAGCATCAGCCTCCTCTTCGCTAAAAGAAGGCCAAGGAGAAAATAGAGTATTTAGCATTTTAGCCTCTAATTGTTTGGATTATATACTTAACATCGTTTATAAAAGTATAATCCTTTATGTATTTCTTATTGATATTTACCTTGTCGGGCCAAATGACTTCATCATTATACTGCTTGGGATTCACCTGCCCCAGTAACAACTCTTCTTCATTCTTATACTTTATTGATGCAGGTCCCGTAATGCCAGGCCTGACCGTCAATATTATACAGTCATCCTCAGTCAAAACATCAGCATAACCAGGCACATCAGGACGAGGGCCAACGAAGCTCATGTCACCTTTTAGTACATTCCATAGCTGCGGCAGCTCATCAATTTTATATTTCCGAAAAAAGACACCAGAATTAGTAATAGAAGTAACCGACTCAGTGGTAATTGATGAACGGTGCAGAGCTGTATTCTTCATTGTTTTTATTTTAATAATTTTAATTAACTTTCCTGACATCCCCACTCTTAGCTGTACGAAAAAGCCATTACTTTTTGTATCAACCGCCGCGACAGCCCATGCGACGATGATAATGGGGGTACTAAAAAGAAGCCCAAAAAAAGCTGCAAAGACATCAAAAATACGTTTAATCAATTTATCTTTAAGTGTCACTTATACAACCTCTTCTTTACGGCATTAAACGCATACTGCACAAAATAGTATGAGCTAGCAATAATACTAAGCCCTAAATAGTTTCGATAAACAGCCCATACCTCCTTACTCGCTTTCCATTTATTAGCAGTATTTGATGTATCTACTAAGCGATATGTTGCTAAAGGTATATTAATACCATGAGCCTTATCAATTGTTTTTAATAAATCAGCCCATAAAGCCATATCATGACTGCTTCGTAGATTGGGCATTCGAATTGATGCAAATTTTGTAGTATCAAGAACTACAGTCAAACAGCCTATAATTGTATTGGCTAAGTACTGCTTATAGGTCAATGTATTAGGAACTGAAATTTCACCATGAATATTATCTCCTGAATCATCACAAACTTTATACGATGAATAAGTAAAAGCACAACCATGTTTGATCATATAATTTATTTGAACATCAAGCTTATTTGGCTCCCACATATCATCTGAATCTAAAAATGCTACAAACCTTCCAGCAGCTATTTCTAAAGCACAATTTCTAGCCATTGCTGCACCAACATTCTTAGTGAGTGTGATAAGTTTCACCCTAGGCTCACCTTCAATCAAACGCTGAATAAAAGCTACAGAATCATCCCTTGAGCAATCATCAACAATGATCATCTCCCAATTTTGATAAGCTTGGGCCTTAACAGATTCTATAGCTGACTGAATGTACTTCATACTATTATAAGAGGGAGTTATTATTGAAACTTTATTTAATAACATCACATTTTCCAACGTGTTCGTAATGAGAGTGTGCAAGGGATATTTTACCACCGAAAGATGAAAATAAAGCAGCGAAAAACACTATATCAACAAGACTTGCGCCCCAAAATAAAAAATACTGAGCAAAAGAATACACAACGATAGATACAACACAAAGTATTCTTTTAGGACTTTTAAACACCTGAATAACTAAAGGAATTAATATTAATAACATCGGTACAATGCCAGTAATATACAGCAACATTATAAATGAGTTATGAGCATGCGCATAATAACCATATACAGGAATGTTTAAATAGTTTCTAAAACCAAAATTACCAAACAAAGGAGCTGATACAATGCTCTGCCAATAAACCTCCCAAATTAGTGGGCGACCAGTTAATTCTACGCTTCCTTTATTTCGAGTAAACTGACTAATAAAATAGTCGATATCTACAAAATACAAGAATAATAAAATAATAATAATAACAAAGACAAGATACACTACCCTTTTACTAAAAAAAATCAAGAAGGACAATACTAAATAATAACTAATAAAGGCAACCAAAGCACTACGCGAAAAAGTCATAATCAACACGGTAAAAACTAATATATTAATAGCTACTTTAGTCTTCAAGTCTGAATGTGAGAAATAAGTTAGCATTAAAGTAAAGCAGATTAGGGCATTGCCAGCCAGACCAGAACTATTATTATTGAAACCAAAAACTCTTTTAAAATAAAGCAAATCACTGGATTCATTAAAAACCGAAGTCGAAGAAATAAAAGATGATGGGAAGAAAGTATTCACACCCAGACCATACTGTAAAACTGCAGCAAAAAACTCGAAGACTAACATATAAATTAAAAACTTAGCGACCTTCTCATTTATAAAAATAGAACAAATAAGAGATACTAATAAGCTGGCCTGAACAGGGATAAAATTCCCATAATAATTTAATTCCTCTCCTAGAATCACAAAACTGGTTAATGATATAAAAAGAGATACCAGAAAAAGAACCCCGGTTATGAAAATTCCATTATTTATCTTATTTTTAGTTATCAATATGATAATTAAAAAAATCGGAGCGTATAGATAATAGGTGTAAGCTGGTAATAACACAGTCGAAGGTAGGTATAAAGCTAGCGCAACTAGAAAACACTTACTATCATTTTCTTTAATCGTTAACAAAACTTATCTTCCGCGAGTAATTTGTTATAGCCTTTTATACACCTATACTTAAAAGTTGTTGCAGGATTCCCCCCCGCAATGGCATATTTAGGAATATCCGATACTACAACAGCCCCTGCTTGAATAATGGCACCTTCGCCAATAGTGACACCGCCTAAGACAAGGACTCTATCTCCTAACCAAACATTAGATTCAATAATAATCTCTTTATCTATCATTTTCTCAGTATCATAAGGAATCGCATTCGCATTATCATACTGATGATAAGAATTTATAAATAGAATATTCTTTCCTGAATGAAAATTATTACCAATAATCACCTTACCTTTACCCCTAACAATCATTCCATTAAAATGACAATTATCGCCTATATGGGTATTGGAGGTAAAACGGCTATAAAAATTCACCTTAAAAACACCCTCAATACTGCCAACATTAATTTTAGCAATATGAGTAAATAAAAACGTTAAAAAAGACTTAATTACTCTGAACAACATACACCTCTATTTTCTAATAATAAAAATCTAACCAATAAAACAACTAAACAAAAAATAAACCATGTAAGGCAAGTAGCATAAGCCACTCCTATCACACCAAAATCATTAATAAAAATATAGTTTAGTAGCAGATTAAGTAACGCACCCAGTATCGTTATTGAAGCTAACAACCCCGTTCTTTTTTCATAAAAGAACTTATTGGTTGCCAGAAAGTAGAATGACTGAAACAAGAACCCAAGCAACAAATAAGGAAAATACTGCTTAGCTAGAAAAAAATCATCATTAACAAAAATATAAAACAATACGTCTTCCAGCATATAAATACAAAATGCCGCAACAATGAAAACCCCAGCCAGAAGAGAAGTAACTTGCCTAATAGTCCTTTTATTATTATCCTTAAGCAACTTAAATAGCATTGGTGCCCAAGCTTGGTTTACTGACGTGCTAGCTAATAACATTAGCGCAGACATTTGATATGCAATGCTATAAAGGCCTACTTCTGCGCTGCCAAAATAATAAGATATAAAATATCGATCTGACATCGCCATAATAGTTCCTCCAATAACATGGGGGATAAGAGGCACACCAAATTTTAAAATAGATTTCGTATACTGAAGGTTTATCTTTCCAATATAATCCCCAACAAACAGGAAATAAAAACCAATTACTGAAACCACAAAAAAGGAACCATATACTCCTTCTAACCGTCCTTCCATACCGCTTAAGAAAAACACAACAAATATATACGAAAGAAAAAAGTCTAATAAAGTTTGCCCCAAACTAAATAGCGCAAACGTTTTTACTTTTTGACTAACCTGCATCAACCCTAAAGAAATTTGACTGATGACTCTTAATATAGAAAATACAGCCAATAAAATGACCATTTCATTATCAATACCAATCCATTGTGAAATTTCATACTGGAAAGCAAAAAAAACACCATATATGATGATAAAAGAGAGCAGTGAGAGTAGCAATGCATTAGTAATATAAAGTTTAAGCTCTGAATGTTCTAACTTAAAAAACTCAACACCAATAGCAGAGTTAATATTTAACAAAATGAAAGGCGATAAAAAAAGGATAGTTGTTTCTATTAAAGACAAAACCCCAAATTCACTAGGTGTTAAGTAAGCGGTTAAAATAGGTAGCATTAATACAGGAACTAATGATTTAATAGCATTACTTCCTCCATAAATAATTACATTCCTAGACAGAGATTTAAACATTTTCTTGTAAAATCAATTTTTTAATCTCTTTTTTATAATAATCAAATATTATCAATACCAGCTTCACACTATGATCCTTTTATAATTAGACAGTAATCTTTACGAATGAAGCATCATTCAGCACTTTGAGTAACCACAGGTATCTCACTAGAGCTCAAGTTAGAGCCTTTCATCATTTGATAGAATTCTATCACTGCATTTTTTCTAGATAACAAATCATACTCAGAAATAATATAGTATTTTATTTCGGAAGAAGGATAAATCAATTTCATTGTAAACAGAGCAGTCGAGAACAACCCAAAAACTCCTACAATTTTTATTTTTTTTTCAACAGCAATGAATTCTACTGGTAGCTCATTCTGTATAACTTCAATATTAAATTTTTTACAATAATCAATAGTCAAAAAACTTTTATATTCAGTCTCACCTCGATGAGGGATATAAGAAATCACGATATTCTTAGAGTATTTTTTTCGTATATCAGCAACCATAACATCAATAATTCCAATATAAATATTTCTAGAACATATTCCAACCTCAATCAACTTACCTCCCAGTATCACTAACCTTTCAGGATTTACACTAAAACTATTTTCTTCAATTATTTTAGTAATACAAGTTAATTTATTCTTACTTCCATTAACTTCATCAAAAATAGTAAACCTATCCCCATTGACTTTTGAGTTTAATGATGATGTTCCATCATCTAGAAATAAAAAAAAACTTAATGGGATCACAAACCTTACGACCCTATATATAGCGCTATTATCATCTCCGATAATCAGCTTACCTAATAATCGATAAGTTATGAGTAAATAGACTGTTAAAATAAACCTATTCTTTGAAAAATAGCATTTATCTTTGTCAAACGTCAAAATAGTTAATGTATTTAATAACTGGGTATTGTTTATTTCATTCTCATTCAGTCTAACTATTATTTTGTAGTCATCAATTTCGTTAATTGCAATATATTCAGCTAACTGCATTAACTGAAAAGGCGACTCTATAAGTGCTGTTACTCTCATAAATCTATCTACTTATTTATTAACACTAGGTTTTTCACATAAGAAAACATTACTTATAATAAGCTCTATTATAAGTCAAACTGACCTGAGCGTAGATGCTTTCCACGACCACTCCGTATTATTTCTAAAGATTTTTCAAAACCTTCATTAAATATCAAATCAACAATACTCATATAAGCCTCAAAATCACCATGAATTTGACTATACTCAGGGTGGTTAAAATTCTGATAATATAATTCAATATCATAATCAGGAAATATCCCACTAGGCCGGTTAGCTTCAATATATAAAGCCGATCCTTTTGCAGAAAGGTAGTTATCACACTCCAATGATTTGCATATATTAATTAACCTTAATTCACGATCATCACCTAAATCTTTCATATTTGAACTGCGATGTAACTGCGTACACATGCCTAATCTAATTATTAGAGCCTCAATAATGCTAATAGATAAATCAGAGAGCATTAAATATTCTTTAGCATTAAAGAGATCATCAAAAAAAGTATAAGCCTCTTTAAAATGTTTAGTCTTTTGATAAGTAAAGAATAAAGTTTTTAGAAGCTTAGGGACCCATGGTTTAGCATTATTTATTTCAATTTGATTAATTTTAGAGCTTAGCTCATGCTTTTTTAAAGGTACAGTTAACCAGATCACTCCATTAGCTGTTTTTATTTGATTTCTAGACTGCCAACTTTGCTTTGTAAATTGGACATCATCATAGAAAATAAAATCATCAGAGTTATCAATCAAATCGAAGTAACCTACCCAAGGCAAAAAGGTAGGCTGCATAACTGAACAAAGTTTATTGCTCATCGATCCCTTTCACCCACTCTCTTCGCAGGGCTACCAACATATATTCCCCATGGTTCACAATCTTTACCAACAAAACTACCAGCACCAATAACGCAACCTTCACCAATTTTAACAGGCATAATTGTGCTATTGGCTCCTATATAAACATCATTCCCTACTTCTAGAACTCCTCCAAGGATCTCACTTTGTTCGTCACCCATACCATCAACCATCTTACGGCCTGGGGTTTTGTGACTATAGGTCTGTGATAAAAAAACAGTTCCAGGCCCTGTAGATACACGATCACCTATAATCGTTTTCCCTCCACCCCAAATAACAGTATGAGGCTGAATATCAGAATACTCTCCAATTTTCACTCCTTCTCCCGCAAAAATAAATGCAAAATCTCTAATCTTTGCATTTGCAGCTATTTCTACCGTATGTGGAAATGCTATCTTAGCCATTGGATAAATAGTTACATTTTCACCACAAGACTTTAATTTAGATTTTACGTTTTCGCCCATCAACTCTAGGCCATCAATTTCTAACATTTATTAATCCCCTTGCTTATAATTATTTAATTTTACTTGTCTGCTATCCAGTAAATGACTGAATCTTTTTGAACTTGATTCCTTAATAAAATCCTTCAACATATCCTTAAAGGTATACTGCGGCTCCCAGCCGAACACCTCTTTAGCTTTGGATATATCATAATAAAAAGAATCAATACTATTATCTATTTCAGGTTTTTCTATAATCTTAGAGCGAGTTCCTTCTGGCCCAAAAACGTCAAGGATAGAAGATACTTCTTCCATTAAGGTAAGTTTCTTTCCAGATGTAATATTAAACAAGCCACTAGCAGTATCATGCTCTATTGCAAGAATAAAAGCATTAATAACATCTTTGATATAAATAATATCTCGGCCAACACTACTGTCACCCCATACCTCAATAGGCTCAGAAGTCATCGCCTTATCAATAAATATTTGAAACCCTGTCTTAATCGGCTTTCCATCTTTAAATATTTCTGTATGAGGACCGTAACCATATACAGGAGGCAATCTAAATGTAATACCTCGCAAACCATGTTGCACCGTGTAGTACTCTACTAGATCCTGGGCTGCTGTCTCAGTAATACTAAATAGAGTGTACTCCGTATCAAATTTCACCTCACGACCATCGCCTTCTAATAATGCTCTATCAATTCCGCACCATAAGCCCTGAGTATTTCGATGAGAACTTCCATAAATAATGGAACCAACAGAACTACGCTCACAGTATTTTAATATATTTAATGTGCCTAATATATTAACATTGACATAAGATGCTGGATCATTACCTTTTTCACTAACATTAGCAGGTTGATGAGCCGCCAGATGAACAACCACATCAAATGATTGGGCACTCAGCTTATCAAAATCGTCTTCTTTTGTTATGTCGATGTTAACAAATGAAATATTTTTTTCTTCAAAATATCCAGTGCTTGGCGAATCAATATCAGAAGCAACAACGCTATAGTTCCTTTTAACTAGCTCATCAATAAGATATGTTCCCATGAATCCACACGCACCAAAAACTAATACCTTTTTTTTATTAGAATTATTATCCATCATCACCTACACCTTAGTTAAAACTCTGCCAATCTAACAAAAAAGACTATTTGAACCTCAAGTCTTATGTAATAAAACTTCACAAAAGTGATATATATCACTTCTTATTAACCATAATTTAAAAATTAAAATTAAGACACATTTAAAATCTGATCAATAATTTCTTTAATACCCTGGCCAATTTCCATATTTTTTATAAATGAATCACAAGGAAAAACAAAGCTTCTATTTTCAATAATACCAATCAACTTACTCAAGTCATCTAACCCCAAAGTCGGCAAGTGCTTATCAAACACCTCCTCTTGCATTTTATTTTGATGAAAGCCAAGAACAGGTGTCCCTACAGCTAGTGATTCAAAATAAGTTAAACCTGGAGATGCAAATACAACATCACTCTGCACCATCATTTCTGCAATATTATCCACACTTCGAAACACATCAACTTTTGACAAAGAGGTATTCGCTTGAATAACCTCTTTTAGCTCTTCGTTATGATTAAAACCAACACCTAATACTAAAGATATATTAAATTGAGTCTGTATTTCAAATAGATTCTCTAACACTTTACTTGAAAAGTTTGATGGGTCTGATCCACCGAATATTAATAGTACTTTCTTTACTAACCTTATCGTCCTACTTGCTTCTCTTAATTCTAAGAATTCTGGTCTTAATATCCAATACTTAGGTCCAAAAAACTCTACTTTCCCAGTAATCTCTTCAACCCTACACAGATTTTGAAAATTATCACTAATTCCAGCCATAAGAGTTACATCAGCATAATCATTCGCAGCAGTTAAATTAGTAAATATAAACAATTTTGAATTAATATTTTCTTTGATCTTCTTTGCTAATATGGGGGACACATTTAATTTATCAAAAATAATACTATTCGACTTTCTTTCCTCAAGATAATCATAGAGGTCACAATCACTTACACATATTATAACCTTACAATTAGTTGTCCTTAATAGCTTTACGACTGCCTGATCACTTTTTGTATATAATTGTATATTTAATTTAGGATTTTCATTTAGTAAGTAACGAACCAGAGTAATCACCTGATATACATGACCCATACCTAATTCATTATTTCCATCTGTAACAATATCAATTTTCATTGATGTTCTTCTTAGAAACTTTCAGATTATATTTCATCTCTGCAAGTAGCCAATCTGTTTCGTTGTCAATATCTTGTGAATCAATCTCAGAGATAGGAAATCCACCGCAATTATTATTTATAACATCGCCAGTCAATATGAACTCCCTAGTATCAAACCAATAGAACTGTCCTGAATCATAATATGATTTATTTAAATCTTGAGTTCTAACGTCAGCATATTCAGGCCAATTCATCTCGACCCGATCATCATCAAGCTTAAAGCTTCTATAAATTGATGAGGAATACTCAATAACTGGAAATAAAGAATCAAATTTCTTTATATTTAAAACTTCATAAGACTCAATAAGCTTTTCACTTGTGACTAAAGGTGCCGCAGGATATAAGCAACATGCATGTTTAAATTCACTTCCTTTAGCCATATATTCTAGAAGCACCTCTCTTAGAACATCAGCCGTAGTCGCAAAATCATCTGAATTTTTATCACTCCTCATAAATGGTACGGTCGCACCATACTCTCTAGATATGTTAGCAATGTCGTCACAATCTGTTGAGACCATAATTTCACTAAATAAACCTGATTCTTTAGCCGCTAAAATAGAATAGGCAATAATAGGTTTCCCCAGAAAATCTTTAATATTTTTACCTGGAATACGCTTACTTCCGCCTCTAGCGGGAATTATGCAAATATTATTCATTCTCTTGCCAATTTAATTTAGTTATTATTTATATTCTGCATTAACTCAATTATTCAGAAATGCTTTTTAGATAAAGGTGTTCCTCTACTAATATCTACTTTACAAATCTTCCCTAGCACCTCATTATAATATTTTGGTAGTAAACCATAACCAGGTCGAATACTTCTTACATTATCTGATGTAAATTCGTCCCCAGCAGATATATTTTCAACCACATATAAAGATCTACGTGCCTTAATGTGACTAAACTCCCCATTCTCTTTTTCAAAGCTTTCATTTCCAAGTGCTTCCCAAGCAACTTTGACACCCGCACATAGCTGAGATAATTCAGCAGGCTCTAATGAGAAACTATCATCGGCTCCACCTCCGTTTCTATCTAGCGTCACGTGTTTTTCGATCACAGCAGATCCCATCGCAATACTAGTAATGGCGGTTGTATTATCTATTGTATGGTCAGATAATCCTCCTACCACATCAAAGGTTTTAGAAATATAAGGAATCAACCTTAATTTGTAATCCGCTGGAGAGGCCGGATATTCGCTAACACACCTTAATACTACTAGTTCATCACAGCCATTATCTCTCGCTGTTTTAATAGCATCGGATATTTCTTCTTCCGTTGCCATACCTGTTGAAATAATCATCGGTTTTTTAGTTTTTGCAACATAAGCAATTAAAGGTAAATCAATTATTTCAAAAGATGCGATTTTATAGGCAGGCGCCCCTAACTCTTCTAATAAATCAACAGCAGAAAAATCAAAAGGAGAACTAAATATTGTAATTCCTAATTCTTTTGCTTTTTCAAAAAGTGGTTCATGCCATTCCCAAGGCATATGTGCTTCTTTGTATAATTGATAAAGAGTCTGCCCTCCCCATAACCCACCTTCTATTTGAAAATCTTCTGAATCACAATCGATTGTAATAGTATCTTGTGTATAGGTTTGAAGCTTAATGGCATCTGCCCCAGAGTTCTTAGCTTCTTCCATTATTTTAAAAGCTCGATTAATATCACCATTGTGATTTGCAGATAACTCTGCAATTACATATGGAGGGTGATCAATCCCTATCTTTCGACCATCTATTATTACAGTTTTATTCATCACAATTCACCTAGCATATACGTCTAATCTAATTAAGAATACTGCTCAATACTGATACAACTTCATTTTGTTGCACATCTGTCATCATATGAAAAAGAGGGAGACTAATGGCGTTGGAATAATATTTTTCTGCTTCAATAAACTGACCATCAAGAAAACCCAATTTTTTATAATAAGGTTGAGTATGAACGGGGATATAATGCACATTCACTCCAATCCCTTTCTCCCTTAATTGTTCGAAAACTTGCTTATGTGTAAATGAAATATCATCAAGCTTTAATCGAATAACATACAAATGTCTGGCCGAATAAGCATCTATGTGTTGCTTTGGTAGTATTAATGGTAGATGCATTAGCATATCATCATAGCGATCAGCTAATTCGTTACGCTTGGCAACAAACCCACTTATCCTTGTCATTTGACTTACACCCAATGCAGCCTGAAGCTCAGTCATTCTATAATTAAAACCAAGTTCGACTTGTTCGTAATACCAGTCACCATGGCTATCTCCAACCATCAAAGCCGGGTCACGGGTTACTCCATGACTACGAAATAACTCCATCTTCTGAGCCAATTCTGCAGAGTTTGTAGTTGCAACCCCTCCTTCTGCAGTCGTAACTATTTTTACAGGATGAAAGCTAAATACTGTAATATCACTATATTCACAGCTCCCAACAGGATTACCTTTATATTTGCCACCGATAGCATGGGAGGCATCTTCGATAACATAAAATCCATACTCATCACTCAGGGCTTTAATTTTATCCATTTCACATGATTGCCCACACAAATGAACTGGAATTACAACTTTGGGTAAAGTCAAACCCTCTTTTTTTGAGTTTACTAATTTTTCTTCAAGCGCATCGGCACTTAAATTATACGAGACAGGATCTATATCGACAAAATCGATTTCAGCGCCACAATATAAAGCACAATTGGCAGATGCAACAAAAGTAATTGGGGTTGTCCACACAATATCTCCTTTGCCAACGCCTAAAGCTAAGCAAGCAATATGAAGTGCTGAAGTTGCTGAATTTACTGCCACTGAAAAAGTAGCACCCGTTGCCCTCGCGATAGATTTTTCAAACAACGGAACTTGAGGTCCTTGTGTTAAAAAATCAGATTTAAGGACCTCTACAACCGAATCAATGTCTTCTTGAGTTATATCCTGCTTGCCATAAGGAATCATAATTACACCTTAAAATTAGAATCTACGTGTTCTATTATTAAATTTCTTAAAGACTCTATTGATTCCCACTCCTCGTTTTCACCTGAGTTGTATTTAAAACCAAATGGAACAGGCTTAGCCTTATGGTGCTCTAAGAAATCAGATTTTTCATACGCATATGACACAGAAGGTAATATTGCATAATAAAGCCCTAAGTCTATTGTATTCAGTGAATCTGATTCTGTAATCATCTCTTCGTGTAACTTTTCTCCAGGACGAATACCCACTATGCGAGTTTCGCACTCAGGAGCTATAGCTTCAGCAATATCCATAATTTTATAAGATGGTATTTTAGGAACAAATATCTCTCCTCCTAAATGATTTCCAATCGCAAACATAACCAGATTAACACCATCTTGGAGAGAAATATTAAAACGAGTCATGTCTTCGTGCGTTATTGGAAGAAGACCTTCTTCACGCTTATCTATAAAGAAAGGAATTACAGAACCACGAGAACCCATAACATTACCGTAACGGACAATACTAAACCGTATATCTTTAGAACCTCGAATATTGTTAGCAGCGGCAAATAACTTATCTGAAGTTAACTTTGTAGCCCCATATAGATTAATTGGGGCACAAGCTTTATCTGTTGATAAAGCAACAACGTCCCTCACACCGCAAGCAAGAGCTGCATGTATTACATTTTCAGCTCCATCAACATTAGTGCGTATACACTCTGTCGGGTTATATTCAGCAGTATCAACTTGTTTTATCGCAGCAGCATGAATAATTACATCCACACCTTCACAAGCCTGAGTCATGCGCTCACGATCACGAACATCCCCAATAAAAAATCGTAACTGAGGATAATCATATTCAGGATATTTCTGCTTGATTACTGATTGCTTTAACTCATCACGTGAGTAGATAATGATTTTTTTAACATCAGGATATCTATCAAGAATGGTTTCAATGAATTTTTTACCAAACGAGCCTGTACCACCGGTAATCAAAACTGTTTTATTATTTAGCATAATTATTCCAAATTAAATCCCTCAATAACATTAAGCTCTAATGTCATATTGGATATTAATATTATTAGTAGTTACGGTTAGTTATTTTTAAACAAATCACGGGTATACACTTTACCCACTACATCTGAAATATCCGCTGATAATCTATTTGCCACAATCACATCAGACACTTGTTTAAATTTATTCAAATCTTTAATTACTTTTGAATTAAAAAAATCTTCGCCATCAAAAGTCGGCTCATAAATCACCACCTCAATCCCTTTGGCTTTTATGCGTTTCATTATTCCTTGAATCGCAGAAGCTCTAAAATTATCCGAGCCTGACTTCATCACTAAGCGGTAAATACCTACTACTTTAGGATTGCGCCTGATTATGGCATCGGCGATAAAATCTTTACGCGTGGTATTCGCATCCACAATCGCACGTACCATATTATTCGGTACGTCTTTAAAATTCGCTAGTAGCTGCTTAGTATCTTTTGGTAAGCAGTAACCGCCATAACCAAAGCTGGGGTTATTGTAGTGATTGCCAATACGAGGGTCTAAGCCTACCCCTTCGATTATTTGCTTTGTATTTAACCCATGAGTTTCCGCATAGCTATCTAACTCATTAAAATACGCAACGCGCATAGCAAGATAAGTATTGGAGAAAAGTTTTACTGCTTCTGCTTCTGTCGAGTCAGTAAAAAGTATGTCTATATTTTCTTTGATAGCGCCTTGAGCCAACAGTCCTGCAAAAACCTCTGCACGCTCTGATTGTTCACCCACTACAATTCTTGAAGGGTGCAAGTTGTCATAAAGGGCTTTGCCTTCACGCAAGAACTCTGGTGAGAATATAATATTGTCACATTGCAGTTCTTCTTTAATACGGGCGGTATAGCCTACAGGCACTGTTGATTTAATGACCATAATTGCATTAGAATTAATACTCATTACCGTTTTAATAACCATTTCTACGGTTGAGGTATTAAAAGAGTTATTTTGGGTATCGTAATCTGTCGGTGTGGCGATTACGACATAATCAGCGTCTTTATACGCAAGCTCTTGATCTAATGTTGCGGTAAAGTTTAGATCTTTATTTTGTAAGAAGTCTGCGATTTCAACATCCGCAATAGGCGATTGCTTGTTATTCAACATTTTAACTTTTTCAGGCACGATATCCACAGCCACAACTTCGTTGTGCTGGGCTAATAACATAGCATTCGATAGGCCGACATAGCCTGTCCCGGCGATGGCAATTTTCATAATTAGATCTACTCTGAAATTTATAAATTTGAAAATAATATCTAGTGAGCGCTTTGACGTGCTATCTAGCCGACAAATTTTTTATTATATCAATACACGCTTGCTGCGGGTTTTCTGACTGAGTAATAGGACGACCAATCACCATATAGTCACCACCGGCATTAACAGCCTCTTGAGGTGTCATGATGCGGCGTTGATCTCCTGCGGCACTGCCGGCTGGGCGAATACCTGGGGTTACTGTTAAGAAGTCGTTACCACACAGCTTTTTGATTAATTCAATTTCTTGCGCACTACTGACTACGCCATCCATACCTGATTGCTTAGATAACTTAGCTAATCGCTCTACCTGTTGCTGAGGGCTAATATCCAAACCAATACCGGCAAGATCCGACTGTTCCATTGAAGTTAATACCGTTACTGCGATTAATAGCGGCTTATTCTGTTTATTCACAATCGATTCTGCAGCCGCGTTCATCATGCGTTCGCCACCCGAGGCATGAACGTTCACCATCCATACACCCAAATCAGCCGCGACGGCTACTGCGCCTGCACAGGTGTTAGGAATATCATGAAATTTTAGGTCGAGAAATACGTCGAAGCTGAGCTTGTGTAACTGCTCTAATATCGAAGGGCCTGAAGCGGTAAATAGCTCTTTACCTACTTTCACCCGACACTTGGTTGGATCGAGTTGTTTTGCCATTTCGATAGCTTGCTGCGGGGTCGGATAGTCCAACGCGACTACGATCGGCGATTTAATTGAAGAAAAGGCCGACAATGCGCTTTCTGGGGTGCTCTTTATTATTTTTTCTTGCATAATATTTCTTCAATTCACGCTAGTGTGCCGCACTGATACTCGCCCAATCTTTACACGATGGACAACGCCAATAATGTTCAGTGGCTTTAAAACCACAACTGCGACAAACGTATTTATATTCGGTCTCAACAATGCGACGCAGAATATCATAAACAGACATAAGCTGCGATGAATTAAGTACTGCTTTTTCATTAACAACCATCTCAACAAGGGCAAAAAAACCCTGATTCGAAGGATGCTGAAATAACTCAGTTAATAACACTTCTATTCCATACTGCTGCCTACCCTGCTGTGCAAGCAACTTGACTCGTGCGACCAACACTTCAACAGCATGATTAGATTGCCAATGACTCTCTAGCTGCTTATCCAAACCCTTATAATCATCGATTTTAATAAAGCACTTCATCATATCTGGCAATACAGCAAGCATCGCATTACTGTCTTGCTTTAATGCCTTTAAATAACATCGAATAGCTTCTTTCGGCTCACCCTGGTTTGATGCTACTTGAGCAAATAGGATATTAGCCCGAGCACATAACGGATTTATCCTTAACGCCAGCTTCAAATACTGATGGCTGTCTAGGTAATCACCCTTTTTAAACAATTCATTCGCGTATTCGCACGCAGCCTGAGCGACTCGATGAGTGATCTCAGGGAGGTCTTGAAGTTTTGATTTTTTATGCAGTTCTAAAATTGACTGCCATTCTTGCTCTTCTTCATAAAGCTGAACCAATAAGCGCGAAGCTTGGTTATACGTATGCCCTTCTTCCTCTATCAAGTCGATAAGAAGACGCTCTGCCCTATCTAAAAGACCTGCTCTTAAAAAATCAGTGGCCAATTCCAGCTCAACATCCAGCTGGGCTTTATCAGAGAGGTCGGTACGAGAAAAGAGATTTTGGTGCAGTTGAATGGATTTTTCAGTCTGGCCTTTATCTCTAAAGATGCGGCCAAGGTTAAGATAGAGTTCGACCGCCTCATCACTAATTTCAGTGACATCAAGCAAGCGATCGAGCGCCCCATCATTATTTTCAGCCAGTAGAAAATCGATACTTGGCAGAGTATCGCGCCTCATGCGTAACGCTGCAGATCGCCCTCCCTGAAACCGACCCAGCATCCATCCGCAAGCAATCGCAATGACTAGCAACAAGAACATTACCCAGTCGATATCGGAGGGTAGTGTCATTAGTGACTAAGCTTTTCAAGCTTAACTTTCATTTGCTGTAATTCTTTTTTTAGGCGTTTATTTTCAATGCTTTGCAACATTTTAGAAATGGATGCGACTAATAAACCCATAAGTATACCAAGAACTATCAGACTGCCTGACCATAAAGATAACGGTACTGTGAGAGTCTCTAGAAATAAGAAATCCAATCCAATATTTTGTTCATTATAGAGAGCAAAGAGAATTCCATAGCCAAATACCGTTAATACGATTAGTAGAATCAGGAAGTTTTTAAATAGTTTCATTATGCGCCTAGACTTTCATTCACTTGATCACGCAGTTCTTTACCCGGCTTGAAATGTGGCACAAACTTGCCTGACAATTCAACGGAGTCGCCGGTCTTTGGGTTACGCCCCATTCGAGGGGAGCGATAATGCAGCGAGAAACTGCCAAAACCGCGAATTTCTATACGTTCGCCAGTCGATAGTGACTGCGACATGTGATCTAAAATTGTTTTTACCGCCAGTTCGACATCTTTTGCCGATAGCTGGGGCTGTTTCGTTAACATACGCTCGATCAGTTCTGATTTTGTCATGACGACATCCTTGGCGGAAGCAGATAAAGGTCTTTAGATCAATAACTTACAATCTGTGGTAGTTATTTGCAAGCATAAAAAAACCCCACCTCCTTGCGGAGATGGGGTTTTCTTTACCGTTCAGACTATAAGTTTAAAACTTATTCGCCTTTCTGGCTCAACTGCTCTTTGATAAGGTCGCCAATGGTAGTTGGTCCCTTAGCTTCAGACTCAGACTTAGCACGCTGATCAGCAATTGCTTGCTTATCGGCTACTGCATCTTTCGACTTGATAGATAGGTTGATTACGCGATTCTTACGATCAACGTTAGAAATAATAGCGTCTACAGAGTCGCCTTCTTTCAATACGTTGCGAGCATCTTCAACTTTTTCACGGCTAATTTCAGAAGCCTTCAAAGTTGCTTCAACGCCTTCAGCGATCTCTACGATTGCTGCTTTAGCGTCTACAGAGATTACTTTACCAGTAACCAAAGTACCCTTGTCGTTTTCAGAAGCGTATTCAGCGAATGGATCGCTGTCTAGCTGCTTAACGCCTAAAGAGATGCGCTCACGCTCAGGATCGATAGACAAGATAACTGTTTCTAGCTCATCGCCTTTCTTGTATGCACGAACGGCTTCTTCGCCAGTATCGTTCCAAGAAATGTCAGACAAGTGAACCAAACCGTCGATGCCGCCATCTAGACCGATGAAGATACCGAAGTCAGTGATTGACTTGATTTTGCCAGAGATCTTAGCGCCTTTCTCGAACTTAGTTCCAAACTCTTCCCATGGGTTCATGGTGCACTGCTTGATACCTAGAGAGATACGACGACGTTCTTCGTCAATGTCAAGAACCATAACTTGAACATCATCACCAACCTGAACAACTTTAGATGGGTGTACGTTCTTGTTAGTCCAATCCATTTCAGAAACGTGTACTAGACCTTCAACGCCTTCTTCTAACTCAGCAAAACAACCGTAGTCAGTCAAGTTCGTTACTTTAGCAGTAACGATTGCGTTTTCTGGGTAACGTGCTTTGATCTCAACCCATGGATCTTCACCCAATTGCTTAAGACCTAGAGATACACGATTACGCTCGCGATCGAATTTTAATACTTTAACGTCGATTTCGTCGCCAACAGCAACGATTTCACTTGGGTGCTTAATACGCTTCCAAGCCATGTCAGTGATGTGCAATAGACCATCAACGCCACCTAGATCAACGAAAGCACCGTAGTCCGTTAGGTTCTTAACGATACCCTTAACAGACTGACCTTCTTGCAAGTTAGCAAGCAACTCTTCGCGCTCTTGGCTGTTAGCAGCTTCAAGAACAGCACGACGAGAAACAACAACGTTGTTACGCTTAGCATCTAACTTGATAAGTTTGAAATCTAATTCTTTACCTTCCAAGTGCAAAGTATCGCGCACTGGACGGATGTCAACCAAAGAGCCAGGTAGGAATGCACGGATGTTGAACAATTCAACCGTGAAACCGCCTTTAACTTTACCGTTGAAACCGCCTTTAACAACAGCGTTTTCTTCGAATGCTTTCTCAAGCTCTTTCCAAGCTTCAGCGCGTTTCGCTTTTTCACGAGATAGCTTAGTTTCACCAAAACCATCTTCTACTGCGTCAAGAGCAACAAGAGTCTCATCGCCAATCGCTACTTCCAACTCGCCTTTGTCGTTTAAGAACTGGCTGCGTGGAATGATGGCTTCAGATTTAAGACCTGCGTTTACCGTTACCCAATCGCTATCGATATCGACAACTGTACCGGTAACAATAGACCCTGGCTTCATGTCCAGTGTCAGTAACGACTCTTCAAATAACTCAGCAAAATTTTCCATTAATACATCCTATAAAGCTTGGTGTAGGCTACCCCGAGGTTTGCACTGTTTAAAATAACGTTTAAAACATTACTTAAAACAATACGGATTTGGGTCAGACTAATCACCCCCTAAACAGTCAGATATTTAGGGTCATAATAAAAAACCCCGCACATCTCGTATTGGTATACGCCTGACAATGTGCAGAGTTTTTAAGGTTTTTGGCTACTATTCAGATTTTAGGTAACAGATCTTAAATTGGCCATAACAAAGAGATTTTAAGCAAGTAATCCGGCCCTTTTAGCCGCTTGCTGAACCTGATCAAACACGGCTTCTATGCTCATGTTTGTGCTATCAATAACGATAGCCTCATCGGCTGGCCTCAGAGGCGCCACCGCTCGATTCATGTCGCGATCATCTCGCGCTCTGATATCTTCAATAATTCCGGCAAGACTAGCATTATTACCACTTTCTAGCAACTGCTTGTGGCGGCGCTGCCCACGCTCTTCGGCACTGGCAGTTAAGTACACCTTTAGCTCTGCCGCTGGAAAAACAACCGTTCCCATATCACGACCATCAGCAATCAGACCGGGCTTCTGCTGAAATGCACGCTGACGCTCCAACAATGCGGCACGTACCGCATTAACTGCGGCAACTTGAGAAGCAATGGCACCGGTTTCTTCTGTACGCAGATTAGACGTCACATTCTCACCTTCTAAAATCACCTGCACACCAGATTGCTCATTAGAAACTTTAAACTGTACATCTAAATGTGCAGCGATGGCCTCGAGGCCTGCTTCATTATCGAGGGCAACCCCATGCTGCTTCGCTGCTAATGCCGTTACGCGATACAAAGCGCCACTGTCTAACAACGCCCAGTTCAATTTTGCAGCTAACATTTGGCAAAGTGTGCCTTTTCCTGCACCCGACGGGCCATCGACCGTAATAATCGGACCTGTTAACGGAGCCTCTGGCTTTTCTTGCATTTCAATATCGCCCATCATTAATCCCTTCTATTAAGCGTTTTCGACCGCGACCTGAATGCCCGACTCACTGGCCAACTCAACAAACCCCGGAAATGAAGTTGCGACGTTGGCACAGTCTTTAATTAAAATAGGTGCATTCGCACGCAATGAAGCGATGGTAAAACTCATCGCAATACGGTGATCATCAACACTGTCGACTTCTCCACCATTAAAAGAACCTTCACTGCCAAAGCCATTAATAATAGCGCCATCTTCAGTGCCCACCGCATCAACACCTAAGGCTTGCATACCTTCAACCATGGCTTGAATACGATCGCTTTCTTTAACGCGTAATTCTTCCGCACCAGTCAAAACCGTCGTACCTTCAGCGCACGCTGCGGCAATAAAAATTGCAGGGAATTCATCAATCGCTAACGGCACCTGATCTTCAGGAATTTGAATGCCTTTTAACTGTGCGCTGCGAATGCGTAAATCAGCAACCGGTTCGCCACCAACTTCACTCTCGTTTAACATTTCGATATTCGCGCCCATCTGGCGAAGAATATTAATCACTCCGACGCGCGTTGGGTTAATGCCCACGTGCTGCAGTGTAATATCTGAATCTTTAGCAATGCTTGCCGCCACCATAAAGAAAGCCGCAGAAGAAATATCTGATGGAACATCAATCGCCGTTGCCGTCAGCTTGCCACCAGGACGAACCGTTACTTTCGGGCCATCAACGTCAACCGGATAACCAAAACCTTTTAACATGCGCTCAGTATGATCACGGGTCGGTGCAGGTTCAATAACCGTCGTTTCACCTTCTGCGTACAGGCCTGCCAAAAGCAAACAACTTTTAACCTGTGCACTGGCCATAGGCAAAACATAATGAATACCTTTTAACGGCTGGCCCCCTTTTATTTTTAATGGCGGACGGCCTTTGTCAGCGGATTCAATCACAGCACCCATTTCACGCAAAGGATTCGCGACTCGATCCATCGGGCGTTTAGATAGAGACACATCACCCGTCATTTCAACATCAAAGCTTTGCGCCGACATTAAGCCTGATAGCAAACGCATCGAGGTACCGGAGTTACCCAAGTACAATGCATTCGGAGGGGTTTTCAATCCGTGCAGACCCACACCATGAACCGTTACGCGCCCCCTATGAGGCCCTTCAATAACAACACCCATATCACGGAAAGATTGAAGCGTAGCCAAGCTATCTTCGCCTTCTAAAAATCCCGTAATTTCAGTTGTGCCTTCTGCCAAAGAACCTAGCATGATAGAGCGATGAGAGATCGATTTATCACCAGGAACACGGAATTCACCGGAAAGTTTTCCACCCGGTTTTGCTACATAATTTACAATCTGACTTGTCATGGAATCCACATACGCTCTGCGAGCAAGTATTTTAGTAAAATGGTCTCGTGCAGCTTTCGCACGGGTAAAAGTACCCATCATTTGAGTTTTATCTTCATTCGCAACCACGTCACGCAGCTGTTGCAAATCAGCGGTGAACAAATCCAGCGCCTTTAATACTTCGTCTTTATTACCGACAAAAATGTCACGCCACATAATTGGGCTGCTTGACGCAATGCGAGTGAAGTCTCGAAAACCACCCGCTGCGTAATTAAAGATATCGTTATTTTCATGATCATTCGCTAAGGTATCCACTAATGAATAAGCCAATAAATGCGGCAAATGACTGGTCGCAGCCAGTACCTCATCATGTCGCTGAACCGACATTAGTTCAACCATACCACCTGTTATTTTCCAAGCATCGGTTACTAGATCTAATGCACGCTCACAGGTGCGCTGCTCGGGCGTTAAAATAATTTTGTGACGCTTAAATAAATTCTCGTCCGCCGCCGACACGCCGCTGCGCTCTGAACCTGCAATGGGGTGTCCTAAAACAAAGCGATCAAAATTTTCACCCAGTACTTTCGACACATCTTTAGATATGTTGCCTTTTACACTGCCCACATCGGTAAGAATTGTTTTTTCACTGATGCTTGATTTGATCTGACCTAACACCTCTGCAACTGCTAAAATAGGTACGGAAATTATAATCAAGTCAGCATCATTCACTACATCATTAATCTGCAACGAATAATCATCAATTAAACCTGCTTGCAAAGCCTGCTGCATGGAATCGATATTACGATCGAAGCCTGAGACTAAGCCGACACTTTTAGATTTTTTAAGCGCCTTAACCCAAGAGCAACCAATTAGCCCTAAGCCAATAATCGCAACCCTGGGTATATACAATGTCTGCACTGAGCGTGAATGGCTCAAGAGTTCGCAGCCGTTAATATTTTTGCCAAAGCAGCAATAAAAGTTTCGTTCTCAGTTTGCGTACCGATAGATACACGCAAGTGATTTGGCATTTCATAGTTAGCAATCGGACGAATAATAACGCCCATCGCTAATAAACGCTCATTAACAATACTCGCGTTAATGACATTCGCATTAACGGCAGAGCCATCAACAACAGGAATTTCAAAACTGATAAAGTTTCCGACTGAAGGAATATAAGGCAAGCCCAAAACATCAAATGACTGAGTTAAATACACCATACCCGTATCATTAACAGCCTTACTTTCTGCGACGTAATCATCATCACTTAACGTTGCAATGGCCGCGGCCAAAGCAAAAGAGTTAACGTTAAAAGGCGGACGAACACGA
This sequence comes from Oleispira antarctica RB-8, assembly GCA_000967895.1. Classification (GTDB taxonomy): domain Bacteria; phylum Pseudomonadota; class Gammaproteobacteria; order Pseudomonadales; family Oceanobacteraceae; genus Oleispira; species Oleispira antarctica. The sequence continues at coordinate 1,513,971 of FO203512.1, read as the reverse complement.
TTCATTAAATCAGCAATTTCTGGGGCAGAAATACCATAACCTACACGCAGCGCTGCCAAACCATAAGCTTTAGAGAACGTTCGCGTGATAACAAGATTAGGATAAGCTGCCAATAACGTTAGACCATCACAGTAATCAGTTTCATTAACGTATTCAAAATACGCTTCATCCAAAACTACCACGACATTGCTCGGCACTTTCGCCATAAAATTTTCAATGTCGGTTTGAGTTAGCCAAGTACCGGTTGGGTTATTTGGATTAGTAACAAATACTAAACGGGTTTTATTAGTAATAGCTGCAGCCATTGCAATTAGGTCGTGGCCATAATTTTTTGCAGGCACGACCTTACACTCACCCCCTTGAATTTTTGTCACTAAGCCATAAATAGCAAACGCATGCTGAGAGAAAACAACTTCATCACCCCTCGCCACAAAGCACTTAACGATAAAATCTAAAATATCGCTAGAGCCATTACCCAGAGTAACATTCTCTGGTTTGATAACGACCGTATCGGTGGTTAATTTTTGACATAAAGCTTGCTTAAGATCAAAACCATTACCGTCTGGATAGCGCGTTAATTCACGCGCCTCTTTTTCCATCGCAGCAATCGCTTTTGTACTTGGCCCAATTGGATTTTCGTTACTGGCAAGCTTCACGATATCACTGGCATTTAAGCCAAACTCACGGGCAAGCTCATCAATCGGCTTACCAGGCTGATAAGGACGTAAGCCTTGAATTTCTACTCGTGCTTTTTCGCCCAAGGTTTGTATTTTTAAATCATCTACTTTCTGATCAGTCACAATATTCAACCTACAAAATTTATATTGAAAGTACCGCTTAGATTTGAGTACAGCGTATAACTTAACTACAATACCGCTTTAGGGTATGAACCCAAGCATTTAAAATCAGTGCATTGCTGCTGCACTAATGCCATAGCTTTAGCGACCTTTTCTTCATTTTGATGACCTTCTAGATCAATGAAGAAAATATAATTCCATGTTCCTGATTTAGAAGGGCGAGTTTCGATACGCGTTAAACTAACACCCTCCTCATGAAACGGTGCTAACAGATGATACAGCGCACCCGGCTTATTTTTACTGGCTACCAATAACGATGTTTTATCATCACCACTTATTTCTGTTGTCTGCTTACCAATAATTAAAAAGCGCGTGGTATTGTCGGGCATGTCTTCAATATTGGCCGTAGCAATATTAAGATTATAAAGTTCTGCTGCTGCTTCACTGGCAATCGCAGCAGCGCCTTCTTCTTCTTGCGCTCGACGCGCCGCTTCGGCATTGGAACTTACGGCAATACGCTCAATGCCTGGCCAATTTGCATCCAACCACTGACGACATTGCGCCAATGATTGTGCATGAGAATAAACTTTAGTGGGATTGGCAACCGCTCCTTTTTTCAACAATGCTTCTTTCAATAAGAAGTGATGATGAATACGCAGGGCAACTTCACCACAAATATTTAAATTAGAGCCAACAAAACTATCCAAGGTATGAGTAATCACGCCCTCGGTAGAGTTCTCAACAGGTACAACCCCAAAATTAGCGCCGCCAGCTTCGACTTCACGGAATACATCTTCAATCGAGCCCTGACCTTGACACTCAACCGCATGACCAAAATGCTTTAACGCTGCTTGCTGAGTAAAGGTTCCTTCTGGCCCCAAATACGCAATTTTCATAGGCTCTTCAAGCGCCAAGCACTGAGACATAATTTCACGAAATAAGCGCGCTACACCTTCAGCAGGCAGCGGCCCCTGGTTTCGCTCCATCACTCGACGCAAAACCTGCGCTTCGCGCTCAGGACGATAAAAAACAACAGATTCACCTGGCTTAGAAAAGTGCTCTTTTACATCGGCAACTTTCTGAGCGCACTGAGCACGCTGATTTACAAGTTGCTGAATCTGCTGATCGACACTGTCAATCTCATCGCGCAACTTGCCTAGCTCTTCAGCTTCTGTGGTAAAACTATTATTCGTCATTTTCAACTCAATCTATAAGCACTTATCTGAACGTCTGCTAGTTCAGCAAGCTAAATATTATTCGCTGCGCAGCATTCAACTCACCGCCGCACCTTCAATTTCAACCATTTTCTTTAGCAAACTCATCCATAAACGCAATCAAAGCATCAACGGCTTTTTCTTCTACTGCGTTATAAATACTGGCCCGCATGCCGCCCACACTACGATGCCCAGCTAAGTTCAATAAGCCCGCTTTTTCGCTTGCAGCCAAAAACGCTTTATCTAAGTCTGAATTCACCAGCGTGAATGGCACATTCATACTAGAACGATTATTAATTGCGACGGGGTTGGCGTAAAAAGGATTGGTATCAATAAAACTATACAGTTTTTTCGCTTTGCGCTGGTTAACTTCCGCAATCGCTTTCACTCCGCCCTGTTCTTTTAACCACGCAAACACTAATCCAGCCAAATACCAACCGTAGCTTGGTGGCGTATTGTACATAGAGTCGTTATCGGCCATGACTTTATAATCGAACATGGTCGGCGTGCCTTCAACAACATCACCCAAAAGATCGTCACGAATTATGACAATACACAAACCCGCCGGACCGATATTTTTTTGCGCGCCCGCATAAATCATGGCGAATCTAGAAACGTCGATTTCTTCCGACAAAATAGCCGAAGAATAATCAGCCACTAGCGGTACACCGTTGGTTTCTGGGATGTAATCAAACTGCACACCACCAATGGTTTCATTGGGCGTGTAGTGAACATAAGCCGCTTCTGGGTTTAAGTTTAATTCTTCTTGGCTAGGCGCCGAAGTAAAATGATTGCCCTCGGTGCTCGCCGCAACATTCACAGTACAAAAACGTTTGGCTTCCGCAATGGCTTTCTTAGACCATTGGCCGGTATTAATATAATCCGCCGTCTTTTTGCCACGCAATAAATTCATCGGAATCATAGTGAATTGACTGCTTGCGCCACCTTGCATGAAAAGAACGCTGTAGTTATCTGGAATAACCATTAAGTCACGTAAATCTTGCTCGGCTTTTTTCGCGATACCGACAAATTCAGGAGAACGATGACTCATCTCCATAACCGACAAGCCTTTATTCTGCCAATTTAATAGGTCAGCTTGAGCTTGAGCTAATACAGGAACAGGCAATGCCGCTGGACCTGCGCAAAAATTATATAAACGAGTCATGATCTTTAATTCCAAACTTAATAATTTTTAACGATATTTTGTTCAACCCTGCTTAAAAAGTCGGCGATTATTTTGCCCGCTTTTAAAGCAGAAAAAAGCGCTGACTAAAATGGAATCAGTTTCCACATTAATCAGCACTTTTATTATTTAACTAATCAGTACAACCACAGAGACTACTCACGAATTATTATTCGTCAGCATCATCCACATTCTGATCATCCACATTAGCATCATCTGATTCTGGTGCTGCATCATCTGCTACCAGCGTATCAACGTCAGCTTCAAGCTCATCTGTTTGTGTGCCATCAGCCGCTAGGTATTCAATACCATCATCAACTTCTTCTGGCTCACAGACACGCTCAACACCAATCAAGCGCTCTTTCTCAGCCACTTTAATTAAGCGAACACCTTGGGTATTACGACCCAAGCAAGAGACGGAATCTGCAGAAGTACGAACCAACGTACCTTTATCACTGATCAACATCACTTCGTCATTTTCGAAGACTTGCACCGCACCCACAATAATACCGTTACGCTCGTTCACTACCATCGCTTTAACACCTTGAGTGCCACGGCCTTTGGTTGGGAATTCTGAGATAAGAGTACGCTTACCATAACCACGATCACTCGCAGTTAATAAGGTGCCGCCTTCTTCTGGAATAACCAGTGAGATTACTTTTTGATCTTCTTGAATCCTGATACCACGAACACCACGAGCCGTTCGACCCATTGCGCGTACCGCCGATTCGTTAAAGCGGTTCGCTTTACCCGCATCTGTTAGCAATAAAATATCTTTAGTGCCGTCGGTAATCGCAACACCGATCAAGTGATCACCTTCATCCAATTCACAAGCGATTAAGCCGGATGAACGTGGACGCTGGAAGTGCTCTAGACTTGTCTTCTTCACAGTCCCCATAGAGGTCGCCATAAAGATAAATTCTTCACCAGTAAATTCTGGCAATGGCAAGATAGCAGTAATGCGCTCTTCTTCACCCAAATTGACAACATTGACCATCGGACGGCCTTTCGCGTTACGGCTTGCTTGAGGAATATCATAAACCTTCAACCAAAATACCTTACCCGCATCGGTAAAACATAAAACCGTATCATGGCTATTGGCAATCATTAGGTGTTCAACATAATCATCATCTTTAACCGATGCCGCTGACTTACCTTTACCACCACGACGCTGAGCTTGATAAACATCCATCTGCTGAGTCTTGGCATAACCACCATGAGAAATGGTTAATACTAAATCTTCTTCTGGGATCAAATCAGCCATGGTTAAATCACGCTTATTCGCAATGATTTCAGTACGACGCTCGTCACCGTATTCTGCTTTGATAGCCGCTAATTCGTCACGAATAATTTGCAGCAACATTTCCGGAGAACCCAAAATGTCTAAATATTCTTTAATTTCTTCTAACTTCTGCTGATACTCTTCTATCAGTTTTTCGTGCTCAAGACCGGTAAGCTTTTGCAAACGTAAATCAAGAATCGCTTGCGCTTGCTGAGGAGAAAGATGATACATGCCGTCATGCATACCAAACTCTTCACCCAAGTCATCAGGACGACAGGCATTTTCACCCGCACGCTCTAAGAAACCCGTTACCGAACCTGGAGACCAAGGCGTAGCGATCAAATTCACTTTCGCTTCAGCACCTGTAGGAGACTTCTTAATCAACGCAATGATCGGATCAATATTGCTTAGCGCAATCGCCAAACCTTCTAACAAATGGCCTCGTTCACGCGCCTTGCGTAATTCATAAATCGTACGACGCGTAACAACTTCACGACGATGACGAACGAAGGCTTCAAGCATCTGCTTCAAGTTCAACGTTTGTGGTTTACCATCCATCAAGGCAACAACGTTAATCCCAAATACCGACTGCAACGCCGTTTGAGAGAATAAGTTGTTCAAGGTAACTTCAGGCATTTCACCACGACGAAGATCAACTACGATGCGCATACCGTCTTTATCAGACTCGTCACGCAGCTCAGTAATCCCTTCAATTTTCTTTTCTTTTACCAGCTCGGCGATCTTTTCGATCAAGCGTGCTTTGTTTAATTGGTAAGGGATTTCAGTGAAAACGATCGACACCTTGCCGTTTTTCTCATTTTCTTCAAAATGGTGACGAGCACGCATATGAATGCGTCCACGACCGGTGCGGTACGCTTCAACAATACCGTCACGACCATTAATAAAAGCACCCGTTGGGAAATCAGGCCCAGGAATGTGCTCCATTAAACCATCGATATCCAATGCAGGATTATCAATTAACGCTAAACAAGCAGAAACGACTTCATTTAAGTTATGCGGCGGAATATTCGTCGCCATACCTACAGCAATACCGGAAGAACCATTAATTAATAGGTTCGGTACACGTGTAGGCATTACTTCTGGAATTTGTTCTGTGCCATCGTAGTTGGGTACGAAGTTCACCGTTTCTTTATCGATATCCGCTAATAACTCATGGCTGAGTTTATCCATACGAATTTCGGTATAACGCATTGCGGCAGCAGAATCGCCATCAACAGAACCAAAGTTACCTTGGCCATCAACCAGCGTATAACGCATAGAGAAATCTTGCGCCATTCGAACGATCGTATCGTAAACAGCAGAGTCACCGTGTGGGTGATATTTACCAATTACGTCACCGACCACACGGGCCGATTTTTTGTAGGGTTTATTCCAATCGTTACCTAATACATTCATCGCATGGAGAACGCGTCTGTGCACAGGTTTTAACCCATCACGCACATCCGGCAAGGCACGCCCAACAATCACACTCATCGCATAATCGAGATAAGACGACTTTAGCTCGTCTTCAATGTTAATTGGCAATACTTCTTTGGCTAGCTCACCCATAGATTCTTGGCCTGTCTCTGTCGAATGATGGTCTCTAATGAAAACCTCATTCGGTCCTTGTTATTAGCGTTTATAATTAGCGCCAAATCATACCACAAATCAACAAGATACCTAGTCTTTCGCCCTTCTTTCCTGCTTCTATAATGGGTAATCGACAAGGAAGATGCTTCACCCTGATCAAAGTTTCATTATACTGTGCAAAAAATAGCTAAAGTAAGCAGTAACTAACGTGAGTATTGTGATGAGTAAAGACAGCGAATCGAACCTAGCCCAGCGCCAATCTCAGCCAAAAGCACACGCTGATTTACGCATTAATTCTCATTGGATCATTCCTATTGAAAATACCACTGATCATAATTTAGTCAGCAATATTTTAATCGATCACTGCCTGCTCATTAAAGACGGCATTATTCTCGCCATCGAACCCCAATCCAGCTGTCAAATACCCGCAACCGAAACTCTTGATCTAGGCCAACAAGTATTAATGCCTGGCTGGGTAAATGCTCATGGTCACGCCGCCATGTCATTATTTCGAGGCTTAGCCGACGACTTACCACTAATGACCTGGCTACAAGAACACGTCTGGCCTGCCGAGGCACAGCACGTTGATGAACACTTCGTTAAACAAGGTACTGAGCTGGCTATTGCAGAAATGATTCAATCAGGCACAACGACCTTTGCCGATATGTATTTTTACCCGCAACAAAGTGGCGAGGCAGCACTGGCTGCAGGCATTCGGGCGGTTTGTTTTGCACCTGTTTTAGATTTCCCCACTAATTACGCGCAAAACGCTGATGAATACATCCGTAAAGCCATTGAGTGCAACGACAGGTTTAATAACCACCCAATGAACGAACAAGGTCTGGTGCAAATTGGTTTTGGCCCTCATGCGCCTTACACGGTGTCTGATGAACCCCTGAAAGAAATCACGATGCTATCAGACCAGCTCGATATGCCAGTGCAAATTCATTTGCACGAAACCGACTTTGAAGTCAGCGAAAGCCTAGAGACGTTCAATAAGCGTCCTACTCAACGCCTAGCTGACATTGGCTTTTTAAATGAACGCGTTAGTTGTGTTCATATGACCCAAGTTGATGATGGCGACATTAAAATATTGCAAAAAACAGGGGCTTCTATTATTCACTGCCCAGAATCAAATTTAAAACTGGCCAGCGGTTTTTGCCCCATTGCGAAATTAAGTGCTGCTAACATTCCCCTCGCTATCGGCACTGACGGTGCAGCCAGCAATAATGATTTGGATATGTTCAGCGAAACGAAAACGGCGGCCTTATTGGCCAAGGGCGTCAGCCAAGATGCAAGCGCCATACCCGCGATCGAAGCACTCACCATGGCCACTCTAGGCGGCGCAAGGGCTCTGGGCATCGATGACATTACCGGCTCACTAAAACCTGGCAAAGCCGCCGATATTCAAGCCATCGATTTAAACACCCTATCGAGCCAGCCAGTATTCGATCCAGTTTCACACATGGTGTATTGTACAAAATCGACTCAAGTCAGCCATGTATGGGTAAACGGCCGCTGCTTATTAAAGAATGGCGAATTGACAACGCTGAATGAAGAAACATTAATAAACCATGCCAAAGCTTGGGCTAGCGCAATCCGAACACCTATTAAGTAAAAATGAATGCAGTTAGAATAGCGCTATTATTATTTTACTTAAAAATACTTTCGCGCTCATTAAAACTTTCGCATTTATTAAAAAGAGTGCAATGAGAAGTGCAATTTGAAGGGATCTACTTATTATGTCAGATTTGAAAAAAGTTAATGTTGATAGCGCCGAGATCGCCAAGTTTGAATCTATCGCAACCCGGTGGTGGGATATGGAAAGTGAATTCAAACCACTCCATGAAATCAATCCCTTGCGAACCAACTACATTGAAGAATACGCTCCACTGGCAGGCAAAAAAGTATTAGATGTGGGTTGTGGCGGTGGCATTCTAAGCGAAGGAATGGCTCTGCGCGGCGCTAAGGTCACCGGCCTAGACTTAGGCGAAGCCAATTTAACTACGGCTAAATTGCACGCCTTAGAGTCTGGGATCGAGGTCGATTATCAATGCCGCCCAGTAGAAGATTTTGCCAACGAAAATCCTGAAACATTCGACATAGTTACTTGCTTAGAAATGCTAGAACATGTGCCTGATCCTGAATCCATTGTACGTGCCTGCGCGAAACTGGTTAAACCCGGCGGCCATGTGTTTTTCTCAACCATTAATCGCAACCCAAAAAGCTATTTAATGGCAGTTATCGGCGCGGAGTATATTTTAAAGTTAGTGCCAACGGGCACTCACGATTACAACAAGTTTATTAAACCTGCCGAGCTTGCACGCTGGTGTCGCCCAGTAGATTTAAAACAGATTAATATGACGGGAATGACCTACAACCCGATCAGTAAAAATTATAAATTAGTGGATAACGATGTCGACGTGAATTACATCATCGCCTGTGAGAAAGCACTTTGACTTCATCCTCATCAAGCCTAATAACGGATACAAATATCAGCAAGCCTAAAGCTTTATTATTTGATCTAGACGGCACGCTTATGGACACCGCACCGGATTTTTTCCCAACGGTGAATACCTTAAGAAAAGAGCATAATTTACCGCCATTAGCGGATGATGTTATCCGCCTACAGGTTTCCAACGGTGGCCGCGCCTTAACGCGCTTAGCACTCGATATACCTTTAGCAGCAGTTGATGTCGACAATGCTTCCGATGGTGATACTGACGAACTTTTTTTTGAACAACAGCGCCAGCGTTTATTAGATTTATACGTTGAGCATATTGCAGAAAAAAGTGATTTATTCCCTGGTATCATTGAGCTTTTAGAAACCTGCAAGCAGCACTCGCTACCTTGGGGCATCGTTACCAATAAGCCACGCTTATATACTGAAATATTACTTGAACGCCTAGCCGAACAGCTACCGATTTTGGCGCATTGCTCAATCGTCGTCTGTCCCGATGACGTGGAAAGAACCAAGCCCTTCCCCGACCCACTTTATCTCGCAGCCGATACGCTTAAAATTCCTGCACAGGATTGCTGGTATCTAGGCGACCACATTAGAGACATCGAAGCTGGCAATGCCGCTAACATGTTCACCATTGCCACCCTGTACGGCTATATTGAGCCGAACGATAAACCAGAAAACTGGCAGGCGAACATTATGGTTGATAGCGCAGAAGAAATAACTCAGCTATTAACGGCAAGCCTTTCAACTTAACGGCAACCATTAACAAAAACATTACCGCTGGCGGAATTAAATTGCCGCTAGTGATACAAAACACATTGAAACTAGACAGATACAGAGATAATCATGAGCCAAGCAGTCGCTGAAAAATCATTAAAATTAAAAGATCGCGTCATTTTAGTGACAGGCGCAAGTTATGGCATTGGCGCTCACGCAGCCTTAGCGTATGCGCGTGAAGGTGCAACGGTTATCTTATTAGGCCGCACCCAAGATATGCTGGAAGCGGTTTATGACCGTATTGAAGAAGAAGGCTTGCCACAAGCGGCAGTACTGCCTTTTGACCTTGGCTGCAATGATGAAGAGAAGTTCATCGAGCTGGCCGACCTAATTGCCCGTGAATTTGGCCGCTTAGATGGCGCATTGCTGAATGCCGGTGTGCTGGGCCAAAAAGCCCCCCTAGACAGCTATAAGTGGGCGGCCTGGAAGCAAGTAATGGATATTAATGTGAATGGCCAGTTCTTGTTGGCTAAATCGATTACGCCATTGCTTGAGCTGTCTGAACACGGCGCATCTTTAGTCTTAACATCCTCCAGTGTTGGCCGCGAAGGCCGAGCCTTCTGGGGCGCGTACTCCGTTTCTAAATTCGCCATTGAAGGCATGATGCAGATTTTGGCCGAGGAACTTTATGATAGTCGCAATATCCGCGTAAATAGCTTAAACCCAGGCGGCACTCGTACCAGTATGCGCGCTGAAGCCTATCCTGCGGAAAATCCAGCCCAACTGACGACTCCAGATCAAATCATGGACATTCACGTTTATCTAATGAGCGATGAATCAAAGCACATCAATGGCCAAGCTTTGAATGCCCAGCCTAAATAAGCCTCTCGGCGCTGCGACAACATAAAAATTCCGCAGCGCCATGAACAAGCTCACCAACACGTCAATTTATCGAACACTTTCCATCCAGTTCATAGCCATAAATCCGACAGCGACATTAATTAATCCCCGTCAATCTTTGATCTATTTAAAATCTAACACCAATAAAAACCCTAAGCCATTGATTTATAACGCAATAAAACGTTACACAAGACTGGCACAGTTTTAGCATTTACTTCTGCAATTGAATTAAAACATTCTGTAAAGAGGTTGCGTATGGTTACGCGTTTGCAAAGCAGCGGTAGAGCAGCACTAACTGAAGATAAACAAGTCACATCATTTTCAGATTTGATGCCCAAGCCAGATATTAAACCCGAGCTATTGCTTAAGCTCAGCAGTCGATTGCAAACAACACTAGAACTCGAACTGCTGCTCGATATTTTCTTCAATGAAATAAAGCACGCCGTGCTGGTTGATAGCATGTGTTACAGCAATAGTAATCAGAACCTGCTCAATAGCTATGGCAAAGTAGGCATTCATTCCTGTACCTATCGATTAACCACCCATAAAGATTACATGGGTGAATTGACCTTTAGTCGCAGCACTCGCTTTCGCGAACACGAGCTGGCAAATATAGAAGGCCTTATCAGCACCTTGGTTTATCCATTGCGCAATGCTGTTCACTATACAGAAGCTCTGGCAGCCGCTTTTCGTGATCCACTGACAGGCGCTGGCAATCGCATTGCATTAGATAAAACGTTATCTCGAGAAGTTGAACTGGCTAAACGTCACAGCCAACCACTTTCTGTTTTAATGCTGGACATTGATCATTTTAAAAACGTAAACGATACTTATGGCCACGCTATGGGCGATGAAGTTTTAAAGCAAGTTGTTAAATCCATTACAGCCTGCATTCGTCAAACCGACATGTGCTTTCGCTACGGTGGGGAAGAATTTCTGATTATGCTAGCCAGTGCCGACAGTGAAGGCGCTCATAGAATTGCCGAACGAATTCGCTACTCAATTGAAGCCGCGGTATTTACCCACAAAAAAGGCAGCTTAAGCATTACTAGCAGCATTGGCAGCGCAACACTTTTCGCCTCTGATACGATGCGCAGTATTTGCGAGCGAGCGGATAGCGCGCTATACAAGGCAAAAAATAGCGGCCGTAATCAGGTGATAACGGATCACGAAGAAATATTACTCGCAACCAATTAATACCCAGAATAAAAGCCTTACTAATTTCACAAAATCAGTAAGGCTTTTTTTATTGCGACTACTGCAAAACAATTTGCTTCGAGGCAGGGTACGCTGTGCAAGGATAAATACTGCGGCCAATTTTATTACCGCGAACCTCTCCCGATACTAAATTAGTTTTGCAAGAACCACACATGCCTGAACGGCAACCGTGCTCCATCACAATACCTTGTTCTTCTGCGGCTTCCAGTAGCGTTTTATGGCAATCCCGAGCCGGGATCACAAAGTTAATATTCTGTGACTTCAGTATTACAGTGACATCGCCTTCTAATACTGCATTATCATTCCCACCCTGTGACCCCTCTATAACGGGCAAAGTAAATTGCTCAACATCTAAATGATCAAAATCAAAATCAATAGATTCTAAATACTGAATCACATCATTTCTAAATAATTCAGGCCCGCATAAATAAATATGTTGCTGCTTTATATCAGGGTAGGCAGACATAAGCTGATCGATATATGAAGGTGTAACAATATCAACCGGTAAACGCGAGTAACTTAGTTCAATTTTGATATTGTCATGGTTAGCTTGAAGCTGAACCAAGCGCCGAGAAAAGATGGTATTTTCTGGGGTTTGAGTGCGATAAAAAAGACCAACCTGCGGAGTCGCCTTATTAGCCTCACCTGCCTTATTAGAGCAGTTTAATAGATTATTAATCATGGAGAATGCGGGGGTAATACCTGAACCCGCACAGATAAATAACAGTTTATCTTGATTGCGATGAACGAAATTACCCCGAGGCAAAGAAATATCAAATACCGTACCGACTTCAGCTTGGTTATGAAGCCAAGGAGAGACCTCTCCTTCGGGATTCAACTTTACCGTAATCGAAACCGTATTTGGGGTGATTTCAGACAAGGTATAGCAACGACTTGCTTGTTTATTCGCACCGATTGAAGTCAATTCAATATGCTGCCCTGCAATAGGCGCCTTAAAATTTTGATTCGGCAATAAAACAAAAGTTTTAGTATTGACTGTCTCTTGACGAATACTAATCACCTTGGCCTTGCAAGCATACGTCCAAATAAAAGGATCTATTTTTTGAGTGAGTTCATTGGTCGTATTACTCGCAATATACTCCAATCGATCGCGACCTAAGGTTTTAAATAACCAAGGATGAAAGACTTCCAATACTCGGGTTACTGCTTTACCTAATGGCTGTGAAAATAATTTATTTAACATCAACCGCCTCCTTATCTAAAAAAGCTGCACGGTCTAAAAATGCACCTTTTTCAGCAACGCCTGGATTCTTAAAAGAATACGTCCACATAGCACCGATGAATTTTTTAATCGCGGCTCTCCAGCTATCGTTACACTTATAAGGTAAGTTATATTGCTGACAAACTTGCTGGACCTCTAATGCAATATCAGGGTAACGATGAGCAGGAATATCAGGGAATAAATGATGCTCCACCTGATAATTTAAATGCCCCCACAAAATACTCTGCCAACGATTACCTTTAAAGTTAACCGATGAATCTAATTGTGAGATATACCACCTCCCTTTGTTCTTAATGGCATCTTCTGGCTGTAAAGGCTCGGTAAAGTGTGTTGCCTGAATCGTCAGAGCAATCCAATAGCTGTTCATTACATCGGCTAGTAAATTGGCTAAAAATACCTTAATAAACCCAAAGCCAGTAATCAACGCGAGTAATGGAAAAAACACATATTCTTTCGCCCATACTCTTCTTACTGAACGCTTATGACGCTTTATTCCTTCTGCTTTTGGTAAGCGTAAATCATCATCTAATACCGCATAACCCTTATTACCTTGAGGAAAATATTTAGCCCTAAATTTATCGGCCACCCCTAAGTTTTGCGCATTAAAGTTGTACAACATAAAGGGGTAAAATAGAAATAGATAAATTGGCACCTGAAAATAGTGCAACTTAGAATGAGGGACTTGTGAATTAACCCGTAAAAAACCGTGATTTAAATCAGGATCTTTCTCATACACATTAGTATGAACGTGATGCACAGCATTATGTTCTTGGCGCCAAGATGTTTCATCAACAGGAGCTTTCCAGCGAAAATTTTTCGCATGAAATTGAGGGATTTCATCAAAAGAATCATATTGGCCGTGCAATACATTATGGCCAATTTCAATGGCTTCAAGATTGCGGTGTAAAAATAGAAAAGGCACACCCATAAGCGCAAAGGGGCCTGGCAAGATATGTATGAGGCTACGGCCTAATACCTCGAAAATACGAGAATTACGACGTATTTTTTTGATGTAGCGTATGTCCTTCTCGCCCAAGTCATCACGGTATTTTTGCTTAATATTCTCAAAAGCCTGATGAATCTTTTCATAGTCATCATCTGATGACACGGTGAAAAGTGACCCCAAAGAGTTAATTGCTGACTGATTCGTAGTCATAGTATATAGCCATGCGAAAAAACCAACAGAGTAAACACTTGTTTACTCTGTGTCTACCTAACTAAGTAGTACAATTAACCCAAAATAAGCCCCCTTAAGTGCATTAATGTTTGCGAGCCTAAGGCTAAAAACTTGATCACACACAGTCGTTCGCTGAGATAAAGGCCTACAATATAAACAAAGCCCTCCCTTGATAATGACTAACTGCTCTTTTTAATGACTACTACAAGGGTAAAAAAAGCTATCTATTTAATAAAATATATAGCTGTGCGCTAAGCAAAATTGAGCGTATAGTCGCCGAATCAACCCCATCTCGTATCGAATTAGCTGGCCAATACGCCACTATCTTTGTTTTTTGCCTTTCCATCCCATTTGATGGCTGCCCGAATCTTTTCAAAATTCTGTTCACTTCATTGAGCAGCGATCGCTTATACGTATGATTTAGCTGCTTATTTTTTTGTTATTATATTTTTAGGATCACAATGCTCACAAGCACTGAAGAATCAAAGACAGTACAACCCGCTATCATTTCTTATGTAAAGGATTTGCCTAATTTATGCTCCCTTGCTGGATTATTTTGCACATTATTAGCCATTTATTTTAGTATTCTTGGGGTTTTCCATGCCGCCATGATTGGCATGATCTGGGCCGTTGCCTTTGATTGGGCTGATGGACTCGTCGCAAGAAAAATGAAAGGACGCACAGGCCACGACCGTATGTTTGGCGGCCAGCTTGATCTTGTCATTGATATTGTTAGTTATGGCGTTACACCTGCCGTGTTATTGCTGAGCTATGGAGAATTTGACCCTAAGTTTCTTCCGCTCGCCTTTATAATGCTCGCGGCCAGCGCGATCCGTTTAAGTTACTTCAGCACCTTTGGTTTATCTGGTGAGTCTAAATACACCGGCTTGGCGCTAGACAATAACAGCATAATTTTGGTCTTTGTTTTTCTTTTAGAAGGCATTCTTCCGAGTCATATTTTCGCACTCGTTTTCTATCTCAGCGCACTAAGTTTAGCCGCTTTAAACGTATCACAAATTAAAACGCCTAAACTTTCTGGCAACCCACGCAATGTGTATTTATTGGCACTTTATACACTCGGCATCACCGCTATCTACAGCTGGAAACTTTTGTAGACGTTTTGTAGATAGCTTTATAAAAACCTTTATAGGAACACTTATAACCCCCTATAGACACCATTCGCGCAAATAAAGAAAGCCATTAACAAATAGCTTTGATAATTATTTTTAGAGGAAAAAAAATGATCGTATATACCGTCGGTACTTTTGATTTATTACACGTAGGCCATCTTGCGTTATTAGAATATTGTAAATCATTAGGAGGGATTCTAGCCGTTGGCGTTGCATCAGATCGAGTGGTTAACTCTTACAAACCTAACGTGCCGGTTATTCCTTTAGAGCAGCGAATGGAAATGTTAAGAGCATTAAGTTGCGTTGATATCGTGCGCCCTTATGATGACCTTGAATATGTCAGTGGCTGCAAAGAATTGAACGCTGATATTTTTGTAATTGGCGAAGATTGGGGAAATAAACCACACAACCTTGCGGTAGAAGCCTATCTAGAATCAGCAGGTAAACAAATCAAGCAGGTGCTCTACAACCCTCGCACCTCATCAAGCGCGATAAAGCAACATGTCAGAGATCAATCGGGCATCGTGAGAAACTTAAAAATGGCAGCGGTATAGCAGTACGATGAGAATAATTGCGAGTAAAGTTGGCACCACCAATATTAAAATAGCGCTATGCTCGCAATATTTTTTTTGGAAAAATGGGAATTACTTAGATTAAATTGGTCGGAATGGCAGGATTTGAACCTGCGACCACTTATCCCCCAGACAAGTGCGCTACCAAGCTGCGCTACATTCCGACACTCTATAAACAAATGTTTCTATTGAAAAGAAACGGCTTTGCTTAAGTCCTTCAGATTATACCTAAGTACTTGATAATTGGAAGCTTCTTACTTACTCAAATTTAACTAAACCGAACTAGCCTTCAAGAATATTTTTTAACTCAGTCAGCTCAGCCAACATATCCTTAATTAAAACACGATCAAAATGCACTGCGGTTTCATCACCCGATTGGTCATCCAGCTTCTGGCGAGCACCGACAATGGTATAACCTTCTAGATAAAGTAAATTACGAATTTCGCGCACAAGAATAACGTCTTCGCGTTGATAATAGCGACGATTGCCACGACGTTTGATGGGTTTTAATTGTGTAAACTCCTGTTCCCAATAACGCAGAACATGAGGTTTTACATCGCATAGCTCACTGACTTCACCAATACTGAAGTAGCGTTTGGATGGAATAGGTGGCAGCTCGTTAGAGTGACTCACTTCCAGCATAAGCTTCTACTCGGATTTTTAATTTTTGTCCGGGCTTGAAGGTAACAACGCGACGTGCGGAGATTGGGATCTCTTCCCCCGTTTTTGGGTTACGCCCTGGACGTTGACTTTTATCACGCAGGTCGAAGTTGCCAAAGCCTGACAACTTCACTTGTTCGTTATGCGTCAGAGAATGGCGAATCTCATCGAAAAAGAGATCCACCATTTCTTTTGCTTCACGTTTATTCAAACCCAGGTCTTCAAACAGGCGTTCCGCCATTTCTGCCTTGGTAAGAGCTCGCATATTAGCCTCTCAATTGTGCATCAATCCTATCAGCCAAGTGAGCGAGTATGTTATCAACTGCTTCGTTCACTTCTTCTTCATTCAGAGTGCGTGAAGGATGCTGCCACGTCAAGCCCAAAGCTAAGCTTTTTCTATCAGGATCAATGCCTTTGCCCTGATAAATATCAAAAAGGTTTAACTTTGTGAGGTAATCCCCTGCTTTCTCTCGAATTAACGACATTACGTCAGCTACTGAGGTGCTATTAGTCACGACCAAAGCAAGGTCACGACTCATGCCTGGGAACTTAGATAATGGTTTGAAAGTAGGTACTTCAACCTGACGAACCGCTTTCAAGCTAATTTCTAACAGATACACAGCTTGCTTAAGCCCTAAAGGCTTCGCTAGGTTCGGATGCAGCGCACCGATCCAACCCACTGCAATACCATCTAACTGAATGCTTGCCGTTTGACCTGGCTGCAGCGCTGGATGCTCAGCCGGTACAAATGCATAACGAGCTTGGCTACCTGTACGAGCGATTAAGCTTTCGAAATCGCCCTTTAGATCAAAGAAATCGACATTCTGATCGCCTTCAGACCAACTCTGTTCAGTACGAGTACCGGTTAGCAACATAGCCAACTTAGGGTCTTGCACTAGGCTTTCGTCTAGATTCGATGGATCTTTGCCTGGCTGCGGCACAAAGCTCAAACCGGTTTCGAATAAACGGACACGAGGCTGCTGACGCTTAATATTATGAACCGCAGTCTGAACCAGACCCGCCCATAAATTTGTACGCATCACAGACAAGTCCGCTGAAATTGGGTTAGCAAGCGCTAACGGAGCAACTTCAGGATCTAATAATTTTTGAGTCGCAGGGTCTACAAAGCTGTAGGTAATTGCTTCTTGGTAACCACGACCGACTAACTGACGACGAACATCTTTCATTGCGAGTTCGTTTTCAGGCACAGGCAATAACGGTGTTGCGGCCATTGGCGTGCGAACCGGCAAACGGTTGTAACCGTAGATACGCGCCAGTTCTTCGATCAGGTCCGCTTCAATCGCCATATCAAAACGATAGCTCGGTGCAATCACCTTCCAGCCACTCTTATCACCGGAATCGATTTTAGATATCTGCATCCCTAGGCGAGTTAGAATTTCTTCAACTTCACCGGCTTCAATCGTGAGGCCCAACATCTTTTCGATGCTTGCTTCTACCAATGTAATTTCTGCACAGCTTGGTAAGTCAGCTTCAGAGGTCTTCTCAACCACTGGGCCTGCTTCACCACCAACGATTTCTAACAATAAAGTCGTTGCGCGCTCAATAGCAGTACGCTGCAATTCAAAATCAACGCCACGCTCAAAGCGATGTGAAGAGTCTGTATGCAAGCCGTAGTTACGTGCTTTACCGGCAATCGCGATTGGATTGAAGTAAGCAGATTCTAATAGGATGTCTTGAGTTGTTTCAGCATTGACGCCTGATTCCGCTCCGCCCATCACACCCGCCATGGCTAATGCTTTGCTGTTATCAGCAATCACGAGGGTATCGCTGTTTAATTTTATTTCTTGATCATCAAGTAGCACAAGCGTTTCGTCTTGTGTCGCCTTACGAACAATTATGCCGCCGTCTAGTTTGGCTAGATCAAATGCGTGCATTGGCTGGCCAAGTTCTAGCAAGATGAAGTTCGTTACATCAACCACAGGGTCGATTGAACGAATGCCACTGCGACGTAGCTTTTCTTGCATCCAAAGTGGGCTTGCCGCTT
Source organism: Oleispira antarctica RB-8 (assembly GCA_000967895.1). Taxonomy (GTDB): domain Bacteria; phylum Pseudomonadota; class Gammaproteobacteria; order Pseudomonadales; family Oceanobacteraceae; genus Oleispira; species Oleispira antarctica. The sequence goes on along the minus strand of FO203512.1, from coordinate 1,495,819 downwards.
TGATGTTAATACCTTTGATTACACGACCAACATAGCGTGGGCAGGCATCAGGGGCTTGTAGCTGAACATCAATCGCAGTATCAATCGTTGCGGCAACCGCTTCGATGACTGGCGCCGTTACATCTACTTTGTTTAATACGCCAACTTCACGAGACAAACCGGCAATGCTTAAGCAGTCGCCACGGTTTGGCGTAAGGTCTACATCAATAATTTTGTCGTCACGGCCACCGCGGCTAAGGCCAAGATATTCGCGCATGCAAACACCTAATGGTGCGTCTGCTGGAAGATCCCACAAGCCATCAGACTTATCGGCAATACCCATTTCTTCTTCCGCACACAACATGCCGAAAGATTCTACGCCGCGTAGCTTGGCTTTTTTGATTTTAAAATCGCCAGGCAATACTGCACCGATTTTAGCGAAAGGAATTACCATACCTTCGCGAACATTGGGGGCGCCACAGACGATCTGGAACTCTTCACTACCGTCAGTCACCTTACAAACATTTAGCTTGTCGGCTTCCGGGTGCTTTTCGAAACTTACTATCTGCGCAACAACAATTCCGCTGAACTCGCCTGCTGCGGCTTCAATTGCGTCTACTTCCAAACCGGCCATGGTGATTTGGTCGACTAATTCTTGTGTTTCAAGAGCTGGGTTTGCCCACTCTCGTAACCATAATTCACTGAACTGCATGTTATTTACCTACTAAATAAGTTCTTTGGTTTAAAAAATGACTTCGTATTATCTAAACTGCTGTAAAAAACGAAGGTCATTTTCAAAGAACAAGCGCAAATCATTTACGCCATAACGCAACATCGCTAAACGCTCAACACCCATACCAAAAGCGAAGCCAGAATACTTTTCAGCATCTACGCCAGACTCTTTAAATACTTTTGGATGCACCATGCCGCAGCCCATCACTTCTAACCAACCTGTGTGGCTACAAATACGACAGCCTTTACCGGAACACATAACACATTCCATATCCACTTCAGCCGACGGCTCAGTGAATGGGAAGTAAGATGGACGGAAGCGAACGGCTAAATCTTTTTCGAAAAACACTTTCAAGAACTGCTGAACTGTACCTTTAAGATCGGCAAAGCTTACATCCTTATCAACCAATAAACCTTCGACCTGATGGAACATAGGCGTATGGGTAATATCAGAATCACAACGATAAACACGACCTGGACAGATTACGCGAATCGGCGGCTCTTGGGTTTCCATGGTACGAACTTGCACAGGTGATGTGTGCGTACGTAGCAAGGTATTGGCATTGAAGTAGAAAGTATCATGCATCGCACGCGCTGGGTGGTGCGATGGAATATTCAAAGCTTCGAAGTTGTGGAAATCATCCTCTACTTCAGGTCCCTCGGCAACGTTATAACCGACATTAGTAAAGAAAGCTTCGATACGCTCAAGGGTGCGAGTAACCGGGTGCAAACCACCGCTCTGCTGGTTACGGCCCGACAAAGTTACATCAATTTGTTCTGCTGCCAATTTTTCAGCCAACGCAAGGGTCTGTAAATCGGTCTTACGCACATTGATCGCCGTCTGTACGGTGACTTTACCTTCATTAATTAAAGCACCCGCTTGCGGACGCTCTTCATTGGATAACTTACCCAATGTCTTCAATAAAGATGTAATCGTGCCTTTCTTACCAAGGTATTCTACTTGAACCTGGTATAACGCATTTTCTTCACTAGCACTGGTAACTTTAGCAAGCGCTTCACTGACCAGCGAGTCGAGGTTTTCCATCGTTTACTCCGTAAAAACCTAAATTTAGTAAATCTTAATTCTTAAATCTAATTCTTATATAAAGCGCAAAAAAATAAGGGAGTGGCAAAGCCACTCCCTTATTTTAATAAACCAACTGTTATTGCTGGTTTATCTAAAAATGATCATGCGCTAGAAGTTCTAGCTCATTACATTCTTATTAAAGGCTAGCTTTAGCTTTTTCTACTAGAGCCGCAAAAGCGCCTTTTTCGTTTACAGCTAGATCAGCCAAGATCTTACGGTCAACTTCGATAGAAGCAACTTTAAGACCATTGATGAAACGGCTGTAAGACAAACCATTAACACGTGCGCCAGCGTTAATACGTGCAATCCACAACTGACGGAATTGACGCTTTCTTTGACGACGGTCACGGTATGCATATTGACCCGCTTTAATTACCGCTTGCTTAGCAACACGGAAAACTCGGCTACGAGCACCGTAGTAACCTTTAGCAAGTTTTAAAATCTTCTTATGACGCTTACGCGCCTGTACACCACGTTTTACACGAGCCATATGACTCTCCTACAAATTATACCAAGGGTTTATTAAAGGTTCGGCAACATGCGCTTTACAGTTGCTACATCTGAGGCGTGAACCATCAGGTTAGCTCGTAAATGACGCTTACGCTTAGTGCTTTTCTTGGTCAAGATGTGGGCACGGTGTGCTTGACGGTGTTTAAAGCCGTTAGCCGTCTTTTTGAAGCGCTTCGCAGCACCACTTTTTGTCTTAATCTTAGGCATTTTAATTTACCACTTCGCATTGTTAATAAACAGCAGCAGGTAGAACGTACAAAACCCCAACCTCGTATCGCTACGATGCTAGGGCAAAGCGGTTCGTTTGAAAACCTAACTACTTCTTTTTGACCGGTGCAAGCACCATAATCATTTGACGACCTTCCATCTTAGGACGCTGTTCAACGGTGCCATATGCCTCGAGATCTTTTTCGAGACGCAACATTAACTGCATACCAAGGTGTTGGTGAGCCATCTCACGACCACGGAAGCGTAAAGAACACTTCGCTTTATCACCGTTTTCTAGGAAACGAACCAGGTTGCGTAGTTTTACCTGGTAATCGCCATCCTCAGTCCCAGGACGGAATTTAATTTCCTTAACCTGAGTCTGTACTTGCTTCTTCTTAGCCGCGTTACGCTGCTTTTTCTCTTCGTATAGCTTTTGGCCATAGTCCATGATTTTACAGACTATTGGATCGCCATCAGAAATCTGAACCAAATCCAAGCCAGCTGCTTGAGCGGCTACAAGTGCATCTTCAATACTCACAACGCCGGCTTGATCGCCTGCTGCGTCGATTAATCGTACTTCTTTTGCTTTGATGTTGTCATTGATCGATGGGCGCTCAGCACGAGCACCACGCTTATTATCACGTCTGATATTCAATTACTCCGTTTCAACTCGGCCGCGGCGGGCGACATCTTTCGCTAATAGCTCTTTAAAGGCGTCTAGGCTCATTGTTCCTAGATCATCTCCTTTACGAGTACGCACTGCTACCGTGTTGGATTCGACTTCTTTATCCCCTACCACAATTAGGTAAGGCACTTTGTGTAAAGTATGCTCACGAATTTTAAAGCCAATCTTCTCATTTCTCAAGTCCGCAGAGGCTCTAATGTCATCTATTTTCAAAGATTCTTCAATTTTCTTGCAATATTCCCCCTGATTGTCCGTAATATTCAGAATCACTACCTGCTTTGGTGCTAACCACGCTGGAAAAGCGCCCGCATAGTGTTCGATCAAAATGCCAATAAAGCGCTCAAAAGAACCCAAAATTGCACGGTGTAACATAACAGGCGTCTTACGATCGTTATCTTCACCCACATATTGAGCACCCAAACGCTCAGGCAACATGAAATCTAGCTGAATAGTGCCGCACTGCCATACACGATTTAGACAATCACGTAGCGAGAATTCAATCTTAGGACCATAGAACGCACCTTCGCCTGGCTGCAACTCCCAATCAAGACCCGCATCATTCAATGCATCTTCTAATGCCGCTTCTGCTGCATCCCATTGAGTATCATCACCGATACGACCTTCTGGACGCGTCGACAACTTCATCTCGACATTATCAAAACCAAAGTCTTTATACACTTCAAGAGTCAGCTTGATAAAATCAATAGCTTCTTGGCGAATCTGACCTTCAGTCGCAAAAATGTGTGCATCATCTTGAGTAAAGCCACGTACACGCATAATTCCGTGTAATGCACCGGATGGTTCATTACGGTGACAACAACCAAACTCAGCCAAACGTAACGGCAGATCACGATAGCTCTTCAGGCCTTGATTAAAGACCTGAATGTGGCATGGGCAATTCATCGGCTTTACCGCATAAGTGCGTTTTTCCGATTCAGTAACAAACATGCCATCAGCATAATGCTCCCAATGCCCTGATTTCTCCCATAAGGCGCGATCAACAACCTGAGGCGTTTTAATTTCTTGGTAACCGGCATCGTTTTGCACTTTGCGCATATACTGCTCAAGCGCTTGATAAATAGTCCAACCATTAGGATGCCAGAAGACCATACCTGGCGCTTCTTCTTGCAGGTGGAAAAGATCCAATTGCTTAGCCAGCTTACGGTGATCACGCTTCTCTGCTTCTTCTAAACGATGCAGATACTCTTTTAATTCTTTCTTGTCATTCCAAGCGGTGCCGTAAATACGCTGCAACTGCTTATTCTGAGAATCACCACGCCAGTATGCACCGGATACACGCATCAACTTAAAGATACGCATCGATTTAGTACTAGGAACGTGTGGGCCTCGACACATATCGACGTATTCTTCGTGATGATACAGACCAACGGCTGTTTCACCCTTAGTAATCAAATCGTCGATCAATTCAACTTTATAATCTTCTTCACGATCAACAAAGATGCGACGCGCTTCTTTAATAGGCGTCATTTCTTTATTAACAAGGTAATCTTTTTTAACCAGTTCTTTCATGCGCTTTTCAATCGCAGTCAAATCTTCTGGGGTGAAAGGACGCTCGTAATCGATGTCGTAATAATAACCATCTTCAATCACCGGGCCGATAGCCATCTTAGCCGTTGGGTAAAGCTGCTTTACCGCATGACCAATCAAGTGAGCAAAAGAATGACGAATGACTTCAATCCCTTCTGCGTCACGACCCGTGATCAAAGAGATATCAGAATCGCGTTCAATCAATTCGCAAGCATCAACCAACTCACCATTGATACGACCACATACGGTCGCCTTGGCAAGACCGGGTCCAATATCCTCAGCAACTTGCATCAAAGTTACGGCTTGGTCAAACTCGCGCTTAGATCCATCAGGGAGTGTAATAACAGGCATCAAAACTATCCTTTCACAGTGGTGACCCCTACCAAAGGTCACATGACGTACATAAACAACTACTCAAACATTGGCAAAAGTAACTGCACTTAAAAAATTAGACGTAGGAGATTACAGCGCAGGTAGGGATGTGTAAAGCGCTGATCAAGCTATAAGCAAGTCTAAGTACTTAATTTACTTAACTTTCTTAATTCCCTTTCAGCATTTTTACTGATTTTTTTAAATTAACCCCGCACATCCCGACTTTTTTGGAAACGCAAAGGTGTTATTCCTAACCATTGCTTAAAAGCACGAGAGAAAGCACTTTGCTCGGAATAACCTAATAACAAAGCAATTTCCGACAACGTTAAGCGCCCTTCTTTTAAGTATTGCTGCGCTAATTGCTGTCGTGTTTTTTGCAGTAACTCTTTAAAAACCAAATTTCGTTCTTGCAATCGGCGGTGCAGGGTGCGTGATGACATATTCATATAGCGCGCAACCTCTTCTATTAAGGGTTTACCATCCTGCATCGCACGTAATAGATATTTATAAAATTGCTGCTCAAAGTGATCACCACTAGGCAGCACATCTAACAACGCATTTGCTTGCTGATCTAATAAAGCCCTTAGTGCAGGATCAGCTTTCTCAACCTTTAAGGTCAGCATTGAAATAGGGAAAGATATGTCGGTATTTCTACAATCGAATTCGACGTCACAACCCAGCATTTTTTTATAAGACGCAATATCTTCTGGCTTACTATGCACAAAACCGATGCGGGTCGGGTTTAAAGCCTTATCGCCCACCAGCATTCTAATATAACTGACCAAACTAGAAATCAAGGTCTCATCAGATTCCCGCGTCGAATAGCCATAATCAAAAGGCCATGAAAAAGTAACCTGATCCTCATCAATGCGTGTAAAGGCCTCATTACCCTCATATAATAAGCGCTGAAAACGCTCGAATCGCTGCAAGGCTTCCGCTAAATACTCGCACGACAGACTCAAGTACCCTAAAACACCACAATGACTAGGCTGTATGCAAGCCCCTACCTCTAAACCGATATGAGGTTTTTGATACAATTTAGCAATCACCGCCAACGCGTGCCACCAATCCGTAAAGGGCATCCGAGAATTAGCACTATATTGAGATAACTGTTGGCGCAGAGCATTGATCTCAAGGGCTTCATTATTAACCATACGATGGTTTAACGGATTAGCATCTAAATAGCCTAATAACAGATTCGCCAAATCTCCCGCCACATTAAAATTTACCAACATAGTCTCAGCTCAACCCGATATTTAAGACATTACTATTCGTTCTTTGGCGGGAAATGTCAAAAATTAAACTCTTAATGTCAATAATTCTGGTCAAAGTCACGACATAATAGCCTCACTCAAAACTGGCTCAGTAACCAGTGCAGAAAAACAGACAACAACATAACTATAAAAGCTCATTAAAGAGCTGGAGAATTTAATGGAAGATTTAATACGCGCCATTGGCTTCATTTTAGCTGCGGGTATCTTTTTCATGGCCTTGATGGTTTTTGAAGCTTGGTACTTGTACCGCAAAACCGGAAATAGTAATTACCGTTTTGGTGAGACTCTCGCCAATTTAACAACTGGCGCGTCTTATAAAATTGTCGATGGCATTGCTATCGCTCTTTTTATTACTGCTTTCTCAGACATGATTAACCCCTACGGCTTAGGCTGGAATCCAGAACCTTCAATTTGGGCATTTGCAGTCTTATTTGTACTGGCCGATCTTTGCATGTACTTCAATCACTTGGCCATGCATAAATTTCGTTGGTTTTGGGCTACTCACGTTACCCACCATTCATCACAACACATGAATTTATCGACTGCGCTGCGTCAGAATTTCTTAAACGCCTTAAACGGCAACTGGTTATTAATGTGGGTGCCATTATCATTAATTGGTTTTGATAAAGATTGGATATTAATCGCCATTGAAACCAATCTACTTTATCAATTCTTCTGCCATACCGAAGCCGTGGGTCGCTTGGGCTGGTTTGAAAAACTATTCAATACGCCCTCTCACCACAGAGTTCATCACGGCAGTAACCCTGCACAAATTGATCGTAACTTTGGTGGCGTATTTATTATTTGGGATAAATTATTTGGCACCTTCCGCGATGAAAGCGATGCCGGTATTATAAAATACGGCGTCACGCGCATGCCCGCCAAGCCACTCAATCCGTTTTATATTCAGGTCTATGAATTAGTGTCGATCTTTAAAGATTTGTGGAAATACAAAGATATCAGAATCTTATACAAGCACCCAGAATGGGTAACTGAGAAATACGGCAAGCAAGATTAAGCAAACCAAACTCGCTACTTGTATGTTGGCAAAGCAATCTTTACAATGCGCACCAACTGCAGGAGAGAGGCTTTCACTAGCCCGCCGAAGGCGCAAACTCCCATAAACGCTCAGGCACACGGACTGCAGAATCTGAAATCGCTAACTGGAGAGCGATTATCCAAACGATATTTGCGTTTTGGTAATCCACCGACGGAGCAAACCACCACTATCGGGTGATGGCTAAACTCTCAGGTAACCGGACAGGGGGAGGGCAAACAGACACGAGTATTGTGTATGCTATCCCTTGCCTATCTTATAGCGATTACCGCTGAAGCCATGACCGGCGCCCTCGCGGCTGGCCGACGTAACATGGACTTATTTGGAGTCTCTTTAGTTGCCTTTATCACCGCGTTAGGCGGCGGCACAGTTCGAGACATTTTACTGGGCAACTTCCCAGTTAACTGGACTCAACACCCTCAATATATTTATCTCACCATTGGCGCTGGCTTATGTACTATTTTCATTGCCAAAATAGTACACAAACTGCAACAGCTGTTCTTAGTCTTGGATGCTATTGGTCTCATCACGTTTACTTTAATCGGCTGTAATGTCGGCCTAACCCTAGGTTATGAGCCCGCAGTCGTCGTTATCGCAGGGATTATTACGGGAATTTTTGGTGGCATTTTACGGGACGTATTATGCAACCGCCCTCCAGAAATTTTGCACAGAGAACTCTATGCTAGCGTAGCATTGGTGGTCGCACTCATGTATTTGCAGATGCGAAAGTTGGGAATTAACGAAGATACAACGTTGCTAGCTTCGTTTAGCGTGGGACTACTATTGCGTATGAGCGCCTTAAAATGGCAATGGCAACTGCCGATATTTACCTATACTCCTGAACGCTGGCAAGACGATAACAATGTTTAACGTTCTATAAAATACGTTTCTACAGAACAGGCATAAAAAAAGCGATGTCTATTTAAAAAAATAGACGTCGCTTTTAATTCAACAACAAGATGAGTATTATTTATTAACGCTCATCGACAATACCACTATCCGTGTCAACCCTTGCACTCTCTTGCCTTAAGAAACCTGCGGCTTCAGCTTGCTCATCTTGGCCTAATGCAGGAGACATAGGCATAGCCCTTGTTTGCTGATTAAGTTGATGAAGTTGTGAGGCATTACCCAAATCACGCTCACTGGTAATCGAGGCAATAGCTTCTCGGTCATTTAAGAAAGACATCACATCTTCTTTGATTGAGGCCAATTCAGCATCGTCTTTATTCAAACTCATTATGTGTCTTGGATATTCTAAATTTTTAATCCCTGTCGCTGCGAATATCGTTGTAGTAAGACGCGAAACTATTATCCAAGGACTGAGACTACTGCGCACTACGGTATTTTCAGAACGAGTACTATCATGTATTCCCATCCCAGTAGATAGTTTAGATTCCGTAAACGTACCTTCGCATTTAAAATACACAAGCAATGATTCAAACTGCATTTCAGCAAAGAAAAGGTGTGCACTGTTACTCAATAACTTTGCAAACGTTTTTACTAAAAATCCTACCAATAAAAAATGGAGCGCCATGATTAGTAAATTAGCGCCCTCCATTGCGTATTGAGACGCTAAAAAATTTTTAGCATTAGAAAAATTAATACCTTTTGAAAACTCGTAAATATCAATAACACCATAAGCAAATGCCATCATTAACAATACAGCTACCACGAACAATACATTACCTAAAATCAATGAAAGCAAGCGCATTTTATTAAATAAATCACCCAACATAAGCGGCTTAACAATTGGCTGCACTTCTTGAAGTAACTCCCCCTTAAAGGAACCTTTACCATCAATCTGCCCTATTAATTTAGGATCAATTTCACGATACACACGGTTAGGCACTTCTTTATAGCGACGATTAGCCATCACCAGATTATCCAAATTAATAAACACTTCATTGGGATGAATAGAAGCTTGCCAATTGTCTCTTAATTCAGAAACCTCAGAAACCGGTTCCGCATGTTGTAAACGTTTTCGCAGCATAATAAAAATAATCACACTGGCACTTACTGCTAAGACCAATAAGCCTAATAAATACAAACCAACATGTAATGACGGTAAGCCCGCGATGAAATTGTCGACATCGAGTTTTGATATCTTAGTCTCATTCATGATCCACGAAACCGCTATTCCAACTAGAACTGGTAAAATAAGCGATAACGAAATAATTTTAACCAACGATCCCATGCCCAAGCTTTCAACTGATTTTTGGGCATCGCGCTCAATAGGACGACTGGCAGAACGCCAAGAAAATAATAAATAAAGCAGTAGAAAAGCAGAATAAACAGGAAATGCAATTTCCCCCGCATCACCAGCAAACCCCATAACAGAAACAAAAGCTACCAAACCATAAGAAACCAGAGCAACTAGCGTCGCGACCCACGCACCAAATAAACGCTGAGCTAGATTACGAATGGGGTAAGGTAAAAAAAGTAATTTTGGAATTAAAGTATGAATTAAACGAGACAGAAATCCTTCGGGCTCTGTGAACGTTGTATTCTTTCGCCCCATAAGCATCTCTTCCAATTGCTTATCGGTATACGCCGTATAATGTGCCTCTTCTTTGGCCGTCGAACTCTCGGAGGCACTTTTATTTCGCGCAAGTGACGCGGGGTGATTACGCCCAACAAAATATCGTAATGTAGCATAAATACCTTGGCCAGCATCCCTAAGCCCTGCACCTAATATAATGATACCAAAGATCATTAAAATCCAGCCACGAACAGGATCGACTTTCACTTCACTCGCAGCTGATACCAGTAGATACACACCCGCAATTAAAATAGCCATACCCCGAATAGCGGAGACAGCGCCTTCTAATTTGAACGGGTTTTTTACGCCTAGATTAATCGAGCCATAATCAAAAGCCATTTTATTTCCTTATATGAAGTTTTATAGCAATAAACAATATTTTAAAGTTTGCTAGCAAACATCGCTAGCTTGCCCACCTTGTTCTGAATCATGCTGATACGACGTAACTATTCACGCTCAAGTATTAGCCACACAATAAGTTTATCAAAGAAAACATTATTATCAACAAAGGCTACAACAGCCTTCTCGCCATGCGATTGCTCGCGATACATCGACATTTTTCAAATTACAAAAAAAACGACTTATACTCTTCAAGAATATAAGCCGTTATTTACTTAAACCATGCGAAATGACGATATCACATTAGTCTCAAAATCAAGCTACTCAGGTTAACGCATCATCGGAGGCATTCCGCCTCCACCGCCCGTCATTCCACCCATAGCGCGCATCATTTTCTTCATGCCGCCTTTAGCTGTCATTTTCTTCATCATCTTTTGCATTTGCTTATGTTGCTTTAGCAAGCGGTTGATGTCTTGAATCTGAGTACCCGACCCACGCGCAATACGCTTCTTACGAGAACCATTAATTTTATCTGGAAAATGACGCTCCATTGGAGTCATTGAACAAATAATAGAATCCATTTGCTTAAACTGACCTTCAGCCGCGTCGGTTTGCTTCGCCATGTTAGCCATGCCGCTCATACCTGGAAGCTTGTCTAACATAGAGGTAATACCGCCCATGTTATTCATTTGGCGCAACTGATCGCGAAAATCTTCTAAATCAAAACCTTTACCGGCTTTTAATTTTTGCGTGAGTTTGTCGGCTTTTTTCTTATCGATTTTGCGCTCGGCATCTTCGACAAGGGTCATGATATCACCCAAGTCTAAAATACGAGACGCCACACGATCTGGGTGGAAAGGCTCTAGTGCCTCTGTTTTCTCACCCATACCCATGAACTTAATCGGCTTGCCCGTTACATGACGCACAGAAAGCGCAGCACCACCACGCGCATCACCATCGGCTTTGGTTAAAATCACACCGGTAAGGGGTAATGCATCATTAAAGGCTTTCGCTGTATTCGCCGCATCTTGCCCTGTCATCGCATCAACGATGAACAAAGTTTCTTGCGGAGAAATAGCGGAGTGCAAGTCTTTAATCTCGCCCATCATTTCTTCATCGATGGCTAAACGACCTGCCGTATCGACGATCAAAACATCAGCGAATTGTGTCTTAGCCGCTTGAATAGCAGCTTTCGCAATATCAATCGGCTTCTGACTGATATCAGACGGGAAGAATAACGAACCCACTTCTGTCGATAAGGTTTCAAGCTGCTTGATCGCGGCAGGACGATAAACGTCGACCGATACCATCATGACTTTTTTCTTATCGCGCTCTTTTAAGAAGCGAGCCAGTTTTGCAGCAGTCGTGGTTTTACCCGCACCCTGCAAACCCGCCATTAAGATAATTGCAGGCGGCTGTACCGCTAGGTTAAGGCCTTCATTAGCCTCACCCATCACATCGCGCAATTCATCGTTAACAATTTTTAAGAATGCCTGGCCTGGATTTAGGCTGGTCATTACTTCGGAACCAATAGCACGCTCTTTTACACGGTCGGTAAATGCTTTTACCGCCGGTAACGCAACATCGGCTTCCAATAACGCCATACGCACTTCGCGCATAGTGTCTTTAATATTTTCTTCGGTCAGTTTGGCCTGGCCAGTAATGCTTTTTAAGGCACCACCCAGGCGGTCTGTTAAGCTATCAAACATGGGCTTATGTCAATCACAACGAAATTAAGTCACCGATTGTACAAATATCGGCTCAACATTGCTACCCGAGCTTGGCCTTATCCCTTGGTTGTGAGAAACTTTTGCCCTAATCAACACCTTCTCACCATATTCAAAGGAATAAACAGGCATGAGCGGAACTTACAGCGCAGCCTTTTTTGCTTACCCTGCCGCACTTTTATATTTATTCGGTGCTTTTCGTCAATGGCAAACGCTGAACCACAAAAAAGAAGCAAACAAAACCCTCGTTCTTACTCTGGGTTCCATTGCGGGCATTCTTCATGCGCTATTGCTGGCGGGCTCCGTTGTTCAATACGGAGGTTTTAACTTTGGTTTCTTTAATGTCGGCATTTTAATTTCTCTCGTCATTAGTCTTTTAGTGATCATTAGCAGTGTCAGCAAACCGCTGGAAAACTTATTAATCGGTGTGTTTCCTATGGCCGCGTTAATCATATTAATTGATACGATTACGCCTAATTCAGACAAAGTCTCGCAATTAACGGGCGGTTTGGGCTGGCACATTATTTTATCTATTCTGGCGTACAGCATTTTAGTCATTGCGGCGATTCAAGCGATCTTGCTTTACCTGCAAAACAAACAGCTGAAAAGCCACAATACTTCTGGGCTAGTTAAGGCTTTACCACCATTACAAACCATGGACGCGTTATTATTTGAAATGATCTGGATCGGAATGGTGCTGCTAACCGCCGCTTTCGTGATTGGCTGGCCCTATATCATTGATATTCAGGGACAACATTTATTGCATAAAACAGCCTTAAGCATTATGTCTTGGCTGGTCTACGCGACGCTCTTATTTGGTCGTTTTAACTTCGGCTGGAGAGGTATTACCGCAAGCCGTTGGACCTTAGTGGGTACTAGTTTCTTAATTTTGGCTTATTTTGGCTCTAAATTCGTATTGGAATTAGTACTCTAAGCATAATTTTTGTTATCCTTGCGCTTTCAAAATAACGCAAGGATCTCGTCTTGAATGACGTCCCCCTCAGTATTCTTTTCGGCATACTGTTTTTACTCATAATACTCTCTGGTTTTTTCTCCAGTTCTGAAACTGGCATGATGTCTCTCAATCGCTATCGGTTGCGTCACATGGCGAAGAATAAACACAAGGGAGCGATGCGCGCATCCAGCCTTTTAGAAAAGCCAGATCGCCTAATCGGTACTATTTTAACAGGCAATAATCTTGTTAACTTCGCTGCTGCGGCACTCGCGACAATCATTAGCCAACGCTTATGGCCAGATAACCCTGACTTAGCGGTTTTTGTGAATACTATTTTATTCACATTAGTCGTTCTAATTTTTGCTGAGCTGACCCCTAAAACATTAGCGGCCATTCATCCTGAGAAGGTTGCTTTCCCTGCTTCACGTATTTTAGTGGGCATGCAGTGGGTATTAACGCCCTTCGTCTGGTTTGTGAATACCATTGCTAATGCCTTGTTAAAGTTGGTGAGGGTCGATATTAATGCAACCCCAGATAATTTAAGCACTGAAGAGTTACGCACAGTGGTGCATGAAGCTGGAACGATGATTCCTAAGCGACACCAACGCATGCTGATCAGTATTCTTGATTTAGAGAAGATGGCCGTAAATGATATTATGGTGCCGCGGAGTGAAATACTTGCGATCAATTTAGAGGATGATATTGAAGACATCATCACTCAATTACGCACGACTCAGCATACTCGTCTGCCGGTTTACCGCGATGATATTAATGCGGTGGTTGGCATGCTCCATACTCGTAATGCCAGTCGTTTTTTAACCAATCCTGATTTTAACAAAAGCGATATTTTGCAAGAATGCCGTGACCCGTATTTCATCCCTGAGAGCACGCCGCTGCATACTCAGTTGTTTAACTTCCAAAAGCAGCAGCGACGCATTGCTTTAGTGGTTGACGAATACGGTGATGTTCAAGGTATTTGTACGCTAGAAGATATTCTGGAAGAAATCGTTGGTGAATTCACCACTGATACGGCTGCGATTGAGAACCCAGATTTTAAACGTTTAAACGATGGCAGCACTTTGGTCGATGGTACGGCGTATATTCGTGACATCAACAAAGCATTGGGTTGGGACTTTAATACCGACGGTCCAAAAACCTTCAGTGGTTTGATTGTTGAGTATCTAGAAACTATTCCTGATGGCCCTGCTTGTTTAACCCTTGAAGACAAGCGCATTGAGATTCTTAAGGTTGAAGATAATCTAGTGAAGCTTTCTCGGGTATTTGATAAGTAGCTTACTTTTTAAGGCGTTGGTTTCTTTAAACAACGCCGTTGCGCTGAATCTTCCATCGATTTGCTCAAAGATCGGTGCTGGGTACTTCGTTCTGCGGCACGCCGTATTTCGCAATGGAGCGTAGCGCCGTGAAAACCTGCAACGGCTAGGGTTCACGGCGTCCCCTGAAAGGAATCACCTAATACAGCGCAATTTCAACCCTTAGCGCACGGCGTTTCAAAAGAAAAACGTAACAACCTTTAAAATATACCCCATCTTTTTAGCAAGTTAATCGTGTGCTACAATCGCCGCCTTTCTTTAAGCCACGAATTAAGCCTGTAGCAACATGACTGATCAACGCAAGATACTGGTAACCAGCGCACTTCCCTACGCCAATGGCTCGATCCATCTTGGCCACTTATTGGAATACATCCAAACCGATATTTGGGTACGCTTCCAAAAAGCACGCGGACATCAATGTACCTATGTTTGTGCCGATGATGCACACGGTACCGCCATCATGTTGCGCGCAGAAAAAGAAGGCTTAACACCAGAACAGCAAATCGCCAACGTCAAAGCTGAACACGAAGCCGATTTTGCTGCTTTCCAAGTGAACTTCGACAATTTCCACTCGACTCACTCCGAAGAAAACCGTGAACTGAGCGAAGAGATCTACAAAGCTTGTCGCGATAAAGGCCATATTTCTGTTCGTAAAATCAAACAGCTTTTTGACCCCGTAAAAGAATTATTCCTAGCCGACCGTTACGTTAAAGGCCAATGCCCAAAATGTCATGCTGAAGATCAGTATGGCGATAACTGCGAAAGCTGTGGCGCAACCTACACACCGGCTGAATTGATCAAACCTTTCTCAACCATCTCGGGCGCGACCCCCGTTGAAAAAGAATCAGAACATTATTTCTTCAAACTTCCAGACTTCCAAGAGTTCCTACAAGACTGGACTCGCTCTGGCACATTGCAAGAAGAAGTCGCCAACAAACTCGCTGAATGGCTAGAATCTGGTTTAAAAGAATGGGACATCAGCCGCGATGCGCCTTACTTTGGTTTTGAAATCCCAGATGCCCCCGGCAAATACTTCTATGTATGGCTAGACGCACCGATTGGCTACATGGCCAGCTTTAAAAACCTTTGCGAAAGCGAAGAAGGCAAAGCCCGCGGTTTAGACTTTGATGAATACTGGAAGCCAGGCCCGAATGGAGAGAATAAAACTGAGGTCTACCACTTCATCGGTAAAGACATCATCAACTTCCACGCCCTATTCTGGCCTGCTATGTTGACCGCGGCGGATTACCGTACACCGACAGCAGTAAATGCTCACGGTTTCGTAACCGTTAACGGCGAAAAAATGTCTAAGTCTCGCGGTACTTTTATTAAAGGCCGTACTTTCTTAAATCACTTAGATCCAACGTATTTACGTTATTACTTTGCTGCAAAACTCAGCAACAAAGTAGACGACTTCGATTTAAATCTTGAAGACTTCGTACAGCGCGTAAACAGCGACTTGGTTAATAAGCTGGTTAACATTGCTAGCCGTACAGGAAATTTTGTTTTCAAAGCTGGCGGTAAATTAAGCAGCACTTGCGTCGAGCAAGAAATGGTTCAACACTTCATCGACCAAGGTGATGTGATTGCAGAGATGTACGAGAACCGTGAGTTCAGCAAAGCCATGAAAGAAATCATGACCCTTGCCGATCGTGCGAACGAATACATTCAAGAAAAAGCCCCGTGGGCCATGAACAAAGAAGAAGGCCGCGAGCAAGAAGTTATCGAAATTTGCTCGGTTGCGCTTAACTTATTCCGTCAGTTAATTACTTACCTTGCGCCGGTATTACCTGATATTGCAGAAAAGACCCAAACTTTCTTAAATCTAGACTCTTTAAATTGGGAAGCTCGCA
Organism: Oleispira antarctica RB-8; assembly: GCA_000967895.1. Taxonomy (GTDB): domain Bacteria; phylum Pseudomonadota; class Gammaproteobacteria; order Pseudomonadales; family Oceanobacteraceae; genus Oleispira; species Oleispira antarctica. Next base: position 1,479,624 of record FO203512.1, on the reverse strand, counting down.
CCAATATATTATTAGATCACGAGATCAACAAATTTAAACCAATGTTAGGCCGCGCTGAATTGAAGCATGTTGAAGCCATCTTAGAAGAAACTAAAGATGACCTTCGCAAAGAAGCAATTCTTAATGGTGAAGCGCCTGCTGAAGAAGCTACTCCAGAGCCAGTTGAAGAAAAGAAACTGAGTAATAAAGAACGTAGAAAACTTGAAAAAGAACGTCGCGCTGCTGAACAATTAGCCAACGCACCTAAGTTACGTGAAGACGGTAACGAAGTGATCGCTGATGAAATTCAATTTGAAGATTTCGCTAAAGTCGATTTACGTATCGCAAAAATTATAAAAGCCGACCACGTCGAAGGTGCTGATAAATTATTGCAGCTTACTTTAGACATTGGTGATGGCGAAACTCGTAACGTATTTTCAGGTATCAAGGCCGCGTACCAGCCAGAAGATCTTGAAGGTAAATTAACGATCGTAGTGGCTAACCTAGCCCCACGGAAAATGAAATTTGGCATGTCGGAAGGCATGGTACTCGCAGCAGGCCCTGGTGGTAGCGACTTGTGGATTTTAGAACCCCACGACGGCGCACAACCTGGCATGCGCGTACTTTAATACCACTATATTTAGAGAGACTAGAAACACATGAGCACAGACAACGTTATCGCACCGGATTATTTAAAAGACGCCACGTCTTTAATGTCTGAAGACGGCAGTATGGCCACTTCAAATGTTTGGTATCACGGTACAGCCTCTAGCTTAGTGAAAGGCATTAAAAACAAAGGCCTTCATGGTGGTGGTGATACTGCTTGGATTAAGCGCACTCAAGGTACTTTGCAGACCATTGGTAACCGTACCTTTGAAACTCAAGATCCCGTTTTCTTAACTCAAAGTAAAGAACTGGCGTATTTCTGGGCGCAACAGCGCACTCACTCACGCAACGTGTATTTTCAAAAAGACGAAACTCCAGTAGTTGTTAAAGTCACGTTGAATGACGATGATAATGCCAAGGTGAATCCTGACGCAGGCGGCGCGGCGTTGATCATGGAACCAAACAATGCCTACGTTACTTATATTAAAGCGATCTTCGCAGCCAACGGCCAAGATCTAGACGATTTCGACCCGACCAAGGCCGATCGTATGATTTACTTAAACCGCTTAGGTTTGGCATATACTAACGATTATATTCCGGGTAAGTTCATCGAAGTGGTTGCCAGCGATTCTTAATTAAAAACGAGAAGCCTGAAGCAGGCTCTCAAGTAATAACGATAAAGCCAGTGTTAGCAAATATGCTAGACTGGTTTTTTTATGTCTAGGATTTAGCGCTTATGAACCTCATTCGCCTCCCTCTTCTCATCTCCATTCAATTTATTTTAACACTGCTACTGTCCGTACAAAGCCAAGCTCAAACCAGCGTCTGGCAGGTCAGTAACGGTGACAATACCATTTATCTGGGCGGTACATTCCACATGTTAATGCCCCAAGATTATCCGCTGCCAAAAGAATTCGAACAGGTTTATAAGAAAGTAAACTGGCTCGTCTTTGAAACTGATATTGCCGAATTGGATACCCCAGACTTTCAGAAAAAATTTCTCAAAGCCATGAGTCTTCCTAATGGCCAAATATTAGCAGATCAACTGTCACCACAAGCGTATTCTGGCTTAATACATTACGCGGCGAAAAATAACATTGATACCGGTCGTTTACAGCACTTCAAACCTCAAATGATTGCCCTAATCGTAACGTTAGAAGAACTGAAAAAATACGGCTTAACCGCGCAAGGTGTTGATAGTTTTATGGGTGATAAAGCCAGCCTAGACGGTAAAATGGTGACTAAGCTTGAAAGTATTGATGAACAAATTAATTATATCGCCACCATGAGTGAAGGCTATGAAAGCGAGCTTATTTTGCAAACACTAGAAGATATACAAGTATTGTCACGCGACCTAACAATCATGAGAGATGCTTGGCGTTCGGGAAATAGCCATGACCTATTCGAAACAGGCATCAGTCCCATGAAAAAGGATTATCCACAGATTTATCATAGTTTATTAGTTGAGCGTAACAATAACTGGCTGCCAAAAATTGAGCGCTTAATCAAGCAGCCTGAATCAAAATTTATTTTAGTCGGCGCTCTGCATTTGATTGGGGAAGATGGGCTATTAGAACAATTAAAACGTCGAGGCTATCAAGTACAGCAGTATAACAGCACGCCGTGAACAAGCCCTCAAAGCCTGCAAGAAGCAACTCTAGACAATTTCTGACACGAATATACTGCATAGTCATTGACTCCCCTTCGTAACAAACTAACATGTTGGCAATTGTTAAATAACCCAGACATGTAGAGACCTATATGAAATCCAAACTTACCTTATTAGCTACCCTATTCACCGCCTTCTTTTTAATGTTCGCAGTCGTTAGCGAAGCTGATGCTAAACGCTTTGGCGGCGGTGGCTTTGGTAAATCTTTTAAAACATCCCCATTTGCTTCTAAAAAAGCCGCTCCGGCTAAAAAAGATCAACAGCAAAATCAAGCGGGTCAAAAGAAAGGCGGCATGATGGGCGGCTTAATGGGTGGTTTGCTGGCAGGCGGTATCTTCGCAGCATTATTAGGCAGTGGCGCTTTTGAAGATATCCAAGTGATGGATATCATCATCATCGCTCTACTGGCCTTCTTAGCGTTTAAGCTATTCAAAGGTTTTATGAGATCAAAACAGCAAGCACAACCCCGAATGGCCGCAGATGGCAACAACTCACAACGTCACAGCTTTGAAGTGCCACGCGATGCAGACGCTGATAAAAACAGCCCTGTACAAGAACAAGAAGTATCTGCAACACAAGCAACAGGCTTCAATCAAGATGAAGTGCCTTTCAACTTACCTGAAGGTTTTGACCAGCAAGCCTTTATAGAAGGTTCACTAAGTCACTACCGCACGGTACAAGAATCTTGGAACAAGGGTGAATTAGACGTTATTGAAGAATACGTCAGCCCAGAATTGTTCACGGCACTTTCCCAACAACGCAGCAAGTTGATGGTGCCACCCCAAACTGAAATTATAGATTTAAATGCTGAAATCGTACGTGCTGATCAAGCCGGTGATTCCGCCGAAATCAGTATTTTATTCCGCGGTGTTTGCAGAGATAATTTAGAAAAATCACAAGATGGCATTTTTGACATCTGGCACTTACAGCGCGACCTGAGCACAGAAAATGCAGACTGGGTTATCGTTGGTATCGAAGCCGAATAACCAATAAATATATTTGATTAATACCATTGCCAAAACCGCTCTTGTTAGCGGTTTTTTTTGCTTTAGAATAAACTTGCTTCAATAATGACAAAAACAATAACGATAAGAAGGATTAATAACATGACACCAACTATAACAACAACCATGACGGCCGCCTACTGGTGTGTAATCATCGCAATTTTAATGCCTGTTTTATTTACCGGGTTAGCAAAATTCACCAGTGGCTTCAGGCCTAAAGACAATCACAACCCTCGAGCTTATTTAGACAAACTCTCAGGTTGGCGTCAGCGTTCAAACTGGGCACAACAAAATACTTTTGAATCGATTCCAGGTTTTATGGTCGCTGTCGTTATTGCTCATCAAATGGGTGGCAATCAAGATAACATCGATATGCTAGCCATCAGCTACATTGTTATTCGAGTCATCTACGGCGCTTTGTACATTGCCGATATTGCCTTGCTAAGAAGTATTGCTTGGGGCGCTGGAGTAGCGTGTATTATTGGGTTATTTTTCACCTAAATCATTAAGTTTATTTAGCCGTGCGCATCCAACTGATTTGAGCAAATAAAATCACCGCGGATGCAGCACTGCCGATTGGAAACAAAGGCATTAATATAATGCAGTAACACCACACTACCGCCTGATTCCATAGCCCTGACCGAGCAATCGCTCGGCGTACCAACAGCTGAAAAATCAAACACGGTACACCAATACCAAAGAAAAAAGCTGAAAACCCTAGAGCAAAATCAGACGCATCGGCATTTGGCACCGTTGAATTGAAAATACCCAGCATTACACCGGTAAATAACGCGATGAACAAGCCAAATAGGGTAATGACATTAACCGCTATTTTAGCCGCATTTATTTTTTCAGCTAACGCTTCATCAACTAACATTTGATTTTCTAATACGTCACTTTTTTGCATATTAACCTACCGTAATGTAACCGCTTAATCCCTAGCGTTAGATGCTATAAACGTACCCTATCTCTAAGCACTGATTTCTAAACACATATTTCTAAACACATATTTCTAAACACATATTTCTAGAACGTATGCTTAAGTACTATAACAGATATAAAATCAGCACATAAAAAAGGGAAGTGAATTAGATTCACCTCCCTTTCCGTATTGACTAGCTAACAATCTGTTTAAAGAGACGCCGCCAATTCACTAGCCAGTTTGATACAACGTTTTGCATCCAACTCACCAGCAAACTCTGCTCCACCTACTAGGTGAAGATTAAACTTTTTACCCATATCCGCTTCTAGCTCAGCATGCAGTTTATTCACTGATACCTGACCCGCACAAAGCACAACATGATCAACGTCTAAAATACGCGTTTCAATCGTTTGCTTGTCGTCTTTACCGGTAGTGATGGTGATATGTAAACCTTCATCATCAACCTTATCGTAAGAAACACCACCAATGGTCTCGACACCTTTCATCTTAACTACGGCACGATGAACCCAGCCAGACGTTTTATTCAACCCCTTACCAAAGTTCGTCGTCTTACGCTGTAGCATATACACTTTGCGTGGAGACTCTTCGATTTCCATTGGCTTTAAACCGCCACGATTTTCATTGCTGCCATCGACGCCCCACTCTTTCATCCAAAGCTCTTTATTCAATGTCAAAGAAGGACCTTCATGCGTTAGGTATTCGCACATATCATAACCAATACCACCAGCGCCCATCACGGCAATACGCTTACCCAATTCCATGCCTTGTTCTAATACTTGCTGATACGTCACGACTTTCTCGTGATCAACTCCTGGCATATTTGGCACACGCGGTGCAACACCCGAAGAAATAATAACCTCGTCAAAACCATCAGCTTTCAACTGAGCGGCAGTGGCATAAGTATTTAATTTCAAATCAATGTTTAATACTTCGATCTGTTTTAGAAAATAACGAATAGTTTCTAAAAATTCTTCTTTACCCGGAATCTTACTGGCGTAGTTAAACTGACCACCAATAACATCACGACCTTCAAATAATGTCACTTTATGGCCACGCTGTGCCGCAACCGTTGCACACGCCAAACCTGAAGGACCGGCACCGACAACGGCAATTTTCTTAGCCTTAATCACTGGAGTATAAAGCAACTTGGTTTCATGGCCCGCGCGCGGGTTAACCAAACAACTCGCTCGCTTCATTTGGAAAGTATGATCCAAACATGCTTGGTTACAGGCGATACAGGTATTAATTTCATCTGCACGACCTTCAGCCGCTTTATTCACCCATTCAGAATCAGCCAAGAATGGACGCGCCATCGAAACCATATCCGCCTTACCTGTAGAGATGATGTCTTCAGCAATATCCGGCATATTAATACGGTTAGACGCGACCACAGGAATGCTTAATTCTTTCTTAACACGGCCCGTGATATCAGCAAATGCAGCACGAGGAACAGACGTTACAATCGTGGGTACACGAGCTTCGTGCCAACCAATACCGGTATTAATAATGTTAATTCCGGCTTTTTCTAACTCTTTCGCTAATTCGATCACTTCATCGATATCAGAGGCATCTTCAACCAAATCAAGCATTGATAAACGGAACATCAAAATGAAGTCAGTACCAATTTCTTCACGAATCTGACGCACAACTTCTAACGGGAAGCGCATACGATTTTCGTAAGACCCACCCCATTCATCGGTGCGTTTGTTGGTGCGTTTATTTAGCATTTGAGTAATGAAGTAACCTTCACTGCCCATAATTTCGATACCATCGTAATTTGCTTTTTTAGCTAATTTAGCGCAGCGAACATAATGACCAATGGTCTTCGTAATTTGCTTGGCACTCAGCTCTTTTGGCTTGAACGGTGTAATCGGCGATTTAACGGCAGAAGGTGCAACGTTAAGTGGAGTATAGCCATAACGACCGGCATGAAGAATTTGCAGCAAAATTTTACCGTCTTCTGCATGCACCGCCTTAGTCACTTTCTTATGAAAGTGAACCTGCCAGTTATGCATCAACTTAGAGCCAAACGGTAATAGATCACCGGCGCGGTTTGGAGAAAAACCACCGGTTACCAACAAACCACAACCGCCACGAGCACGCTCAGCAAAATAAGCAGCCATTTCATCAAAGTGCCAAGGACGATCTTCTAAGCCAACGTGCATAGAGCCCATGATGACGCGGTTCTTTAGCGTCGTAAAGCCAAGATCTAGCGGCTCCATTAAATGTGGATAATGCGGGTTTTGAGCTTGTGTCATTCTGCTAACCTTTTGGGCTACTGCGGTTTAATCGCTCTAATAGAATAAGAATCTGAATATTAGAGTATCTAAAATTGGGAGCTTTAATTTATGCCACTAATATAGGGTGGAAGTCGACGCAGGTAAATGATCAACTATCGCAATTCAATGTCTTTTTATAACATACAGTATGATAAACCTCGAATACGCTATAAATCAGAGCCCTATAAAAACCGTATTGCATTTACATATAAATATTATTAGTTAGTATCCTCTTAATAAACTTCTAATAACTGATGGCCTAATGACAAAACTCATAACCTTACCGCTATTTGTACTCTTACTTTTTATAAGTAACTCATCCTTTGCAAAAGATGAGTTTAATACTTTAGTCATAGCCCACCAGAAGATGCTATTACTGTTAGAAAATGCAAAAGAGCTCGACCCATTAGATAAGCATGTGCACAGTGCCCGTAATTTTTATGAGCAGAAAAACCATTATCTTGAGCACATATTTTCTCAAGCAGAGCAAGAGTCCGAGAGTATTGGCAATCAACAGCTATTACCCATCACACAAAAATTCATCGCTTATTATAAAAATACCAGCGCTTTATTAGAAGGCGATAAACTCGCTTTCTCTGATCTAGCCGATGAATTATTAATGCTAGAACAAGAAAGAAAAGTACCTAGCCAAGGTTTAATTCCGCTAAAACAAATTAATGCCGATATAAACCGTTTAATCGATTTATATCGTGAAGAATACCGCAGAGTATTAAACAAACTAGGAAAGCAACGTGGCGCTAAAGAACTCTGGCACGCTTATATTGTTCAATTAGAAAGTCTATATACCGATAAAGAACTACTAGGTGAAGTAGAGAAAAACCCGACATTAAACTTTGAAAAAACACGGGGCAGCAGTCTCGTTAAAGATAAGAAGGATCAACTAACCGGCAAGTTAGCCCCCTTAATTTGGGGCAACGGACTACCTGAGAAAACCGTGGTATTGACCTTTGATGATGGCCCTCACCGCTTAAGAACAGCAAAAATATTAGATACATTAAATACTTACGGTGTTAAAGGGTATTTCTTTGCAGTAGGAAAAAATCTTGGCTCAGTAAAAGGTGAAGTTAAATTGCATAAACGCAATAAAGCCATTATTAAGCGCATCACTGATGAAGGCCATATTTTAGCCAACCATAGCTTTAGCCATAAAGAACTCACCAAACTGAGCAAAGAAGATAAGATTAAAGAACTATCCAGCACCAATGAGCTGATTAAAACCTCGACTGGTTTTGATAACTACCTGTTCCGACCTCCTTACGGCTCCAAAAATCCAGAACTCGAAATTATTGCAAAAGAACAGGGTCTATCCAACATCATGTGGAACGTAGATTCTATGGATTGGGCCGACCCTATTCCGGAATCTATTAACGAACGCGTCTTCAAACTTTTAGAGAAGAAGAAACGTGGAATCTTATTATTCCATGATATTCACAAGCAAACTGTTAATGCCCTGCCAGCCTTATTAGAGGGCTTAGCCCTGCGAGGATATCGTGTAGTCACCGTTGATGGCTCCCCCTTTACACAGGGGCATAGCGGCATACCTAAACCACCAGAAGCCGAAGCACCTGAGCTGTATAAAAAGAGTTGGGCTGTGGTCATTGGCGTCAATAAATACAAGCATTGGCCAAAGCTAGATTACGCAGTCTCTGACGCAACGAGTATTGCGCAAAAACTGCATGAAAACTTTGGTTTCAAAAAAGAAAATATTATTGAGCTATATGATGAAAAAGCAACCCGCGATAACATCGCTGAAGTCCTTGGCTATACCTTAGCCGACCCGAAGAAAATTAGTAAAGATGATCGAGTATTTATTTTCTATGCAGGCCATGGCGCTACTCGAGAATTGCCCAGTGGCAGTAATTTAGGCTATTTAATTCCAGTAGATGCCGAGTTCGATAAATTTCAAACGAAAAGTATTAGCATGAGTATGCTGAATGATTTTTCTTCTTTGATTCCCGCTAAACATGTCTATTTTGTTATGGACAGTTGTTATAGCGGCCTAGCATTAACGCGTGCGGGTGGTGGTGGCAAGCAAAGTTACAACTACCTAGAACACATTACCAACCGCACCGCTCGTCAAATTATAACCGCTGGTGGCGCTGACCAAGAAGTATCTGATGGCGGCCCAGGTGGACATTCAATATTCACCTGGACGCTTCTGCAAGCGCTAGATGGCAAAGCTGATACCGATGACAACGGCTATATTACCGCCTCTGAAATCGGCACTTATGTATCTCCTGTGGTCGCTAGCTATGCGCCACAAACCCCTGCTTTCGGCAACCTACTCGGTAGCCAAGGCGGAGACTTTGTTTTTAAGTTAAATCAAAATACCAAAGAGCGCAGCCAAAAAGAAGCGAATCAAGCCAAGCAGGAACAAGTGAAGGTCTTAGCGGAAAATACTCATAATCTAGCGACTGAGATTGAGCGTCCACTGGAACTACAAAAAACGCGCAGTGCTAATGGAGAAGCTGCAACAGACAATAATGACGTTTCATTAAAAGATAATAAGCGAGTACAAGCCGCACATAAAGCCGATGCCGAAGCATTGAAATTGTATAAAAAAGGCGACTTAATCGCTGCAGAAAAGAAATGGGCCAAAGCCGTTAAGCTTAATCCTTATAACATCAATATTGTGAACAACTATGGCTTTGTATTAGATAAATTAGGGCGTAATGATGAAGCTCTTATCTGGTATTACCGCACGGTAGAACTCGATCCTAAACGCACTCCGATTTATTTGAACCTAGGAGATATGATGGTGAAGTTAGGCAAACCGTCTCTTGCCATTCCTTACTACCAGCGTTATCTACATCTCTACCCATCCTATAAAAAAGCAAATGAACTGCAAGAGAAAATAGATAAGCTCTCTTCCGATACTATCTATGAAATATAGCGAGACTAGATTTTAAGCAATTGATTCTAAGTAATTCATTCTAAATAATAGATACGAATAGTAGATTTTTGAGCCTTAGAGGCAATCGGCCTCTAAGGTTGTTTAGCTTCTTTGGCTATTATCAATATTGCTTCTACTGCCGAGTCCAAATGATTGTTATTAGAAGGTATCAGCGTATTTTTCAAACTCACTTCTCCGCCATGTAGATGAGCAATTTCATTCACTAAACACAATCCAAGCCCAGAGCTCTTGCGCCCCGTTGAAGGTCTAGGGGTCGAAAAGAAGCGTTCAAATAAACGCGGCAGAGCATAGTCTGGAATGACTTCTCCCTGATTGATTACCCGTAACTCGATATCAGATTGAGAGCTTTCTAGACACACTCGCAGCGCAACATTTTCAAAACTAAAATCAATGGCATTATCCAATAAATTTCGTACAGCCATGCGCAATAAAAACTCATCACCGTCAACATAGCCTTCAAAACCCTCAGACTTTTTCAACTCTATCCGAATACTTTTAGTCGTTAATAAACTATGAAATGACTGAATTTCATCATCAAGCAGAGACTCAAAATTGATACGTTTAAATATTTTATGCTGCTGATTTTCAATAGATGCTAACAGTAATAGTCGCTCAATCAATTGCTTTGACCTTTGAACTTCAGTTTCAATGTTAGTAATAAACTTCTGCTTTTGAGCAGCATCAAGATCGGTTTCTAATATCTGAGCGGCGGCTGATATCGCAGATAAGGGCGTTTTTAATTCATGCGTGAGCGTATGAACATACTGCTCTATATAGGCTTTACCGTCTAAATCTTGTCGCATTTGGTGCAGAGTATCGGAGAGTTTGTTAAAACTAGGGTCATTTAATTTCAGTGGCTCAACGGCATCACCTTGACGTATTTTATTCACATAGGTTGTTAATCGCTTCAACATATTATTAAACCAATTCGCGAGCACCAACCCAAGAATAACTAGGGTTAAAAGTAACAGCCCTCCGACCACTAATATTTTAGTTTGCGCTGGCCCCATAAACTGCTGAATGCCTTGATGCGTTTGAATCAAGGTAATCACACCGATAAGAGTATCATCTGACATAATAGGAGCAGCAACATACATTGACCCAGTCAAATCATTATCGGGATCTATTCGCGTAGTACGAGCACCGTATTCACCCGCCAAAGTACGACTGACATCCAACCATTCTGAATAATCTTTTCCTTGCTGACTTTTGTCACTGGAGTGAAATACAACCTGACCTTTATTATCGGTAATGTAAAAATTTAAATTCGTTTTTTGTTTTACATGAGACCAAATCGTCGCATTCAACTGACGCTGTTTAAAGGCTTCAAAGATCTTGTCAATGTCCTCTATATTCTTCTGTTCACTAAGCAAATATGGCGTTGAAAACTCGGCCATCAGATTGGCACTATCAACTAACGTTTCTTCACTTGTTTGTCGAATACTGGGTTTTATATCGTCATAGAATATATTGAGAACTAGAATAATCGAGCAGGATATTAACGCGAGGTACAATAATGATAAGCGAATAAAAATACTCATCCCAAAACCTCTTTATCATTAAAGCTATACCCTAAGCCATGATGTGTTTTTATCGGCTGAACCTGACCATTTATTTTTTTAAGCTTGGCTCGTAAGGTTTTAATATGGGTATCAACTGCACGCTCAAAACTGCGTTCTGGCTCATCCCATACATGTTGCATCAAAATATCTCGGCTAAAAACACGGTTAGGACTTTCAATTAAGGTTTTAAACAATAAAAACTCGTACCGCGTCAAATCCAAAGCTTGATTAAAATAGTGAATTTCTAATGTTTCATTATTAATGGTGCAGTTTTCTACGCCCATTAAGCTTGCAGCATTAATGCCTTCAGCACTGCTTCCGCCTGAGCGGCCATAGCGTTTTAATATCACTTTAATACGGCTAGAGACCTCTCTTAAACTAAAAGGCTTGGTAATATAATCATCACCTCCAATCTCAAGACCAATCAGTTTATCGACCTCCTCTTGGCGCGCTGTCAAAAAGATAATAGGGAGATCCTGTTTCGCCTTAATCAGTTTACATAAATCAAAACCATTTATATCCGGTAAGCCAATATCCAATATGACGAGATCAATCTTCTGAGAATCGATTACCGTTAATGCGTCCGAGCCTAAAGCACACCAGTTAACGCCATAATTGTCTTGCTCTAGTGAGAAGATAAGCGCATCGGCTATCGACTGTTCATCCTCGACTAATAGTATCGTTTTTGCATTCATATAAAATCGTTCGCTTAAATTCGGTTGGCCGTAACGACTAAGCGTAAAGGTCCATTCATCTGCAATGAATTAAAAGGGTAACAGGTAATCAATAGCAACTCATCATTATCAGCCACGGGCAATTGATTTTTGGACGAATCAAGAATCTCCAATGAAGTTATCTCATAGGCAACATCTCCAGAGATGCCTTCTAGCTGCAATGAATCGCCGAGCTGCACCGACTCTAAAAATGAAAAATGTGAATCTTTATGCCCTGCAATCATCACCTGCCCAACGTTTCCTGGCTTAACACTTTCCCGCATATGCCCTGGCCCAAAGGCCAGCGCTTGACCACTGGCGCTAGAAAGTACATACACAGCGTCGTTATTAGCCACCGTTAATTTAGCGACTGGCCAAAAGTCAGCCCAAGCCCAAGGTGTATGGTATTGATCAGGAACCTTTAACGTTTCTTCCCAAGCCTGCTCAATCAATACCTGAGCGACCACTGCTTTCACCTGCAACCAATTTGCATAAGCAAAGGTAGTGATGCCTATGGCAATGAAGAGCGTTGAAATTAACGCTCGCATTGCCTAACTCCTTTTCTAAGCTCTTTCCTAATTTTTTTTCTAACCCCACTATAAGGCACACGCTTAAAACGAAATAATAAACCGAGCAAAGCAAATAACAGACTTATTGCATACAGCGGCTGTATATCAAGAGAAGTACTTGGAAATTGAGTCCCTTTTGGCATCAAGTTTTTGATATTAGACTGTTTCAAAGCTTGGCCTGGCTGACGACTAATCGCTTTATCCACAGCTATGAAGCTCGTATAAGGAGTAAGTATCTTATGCTTCATCGATAGCCCAATAATCTCTTGCTTAAGCTGCGCCTCATCCCCTTGCTTTAAGATTAATCTATCTGTCAATGCTTCTATTTTTGCTTTACCCCATAATTTTGCGATACCTTTAGAAGGTGCTTGTGGCAGAGATAAGCTTTGCTCGAACTGCTGACCTGCCTGCATGCCTTTTATGGTCAATTCGCTGTGTTCATTAATATCCAGATCACTCAATTTGATCATCACTTTAACGGGTTCACCAAAGTACACATCCGGAATAGACTCAGGTTCAAGCGCTAATATTTTTCCTTGATGATCAATAATTTCTATATTTTTCATCGCTGGCCTACTGATCTTACCAAACATGTCTTTCATTTTACGGTTCACTTGATCAAGCTGATTAATCTGAACAAAAGTGCCTTTACCAAATTTAGATACCTGACGGAAAAGGTGTTGATTCGGTGCCGAACCGATCGCAATGCTGAACAAGCGCGCACCACCCAAATATTGATTGATACTTTTGATGAGCTCTGCTTCGTTACCAACGGCACCATCGGTAATAAATACGACCTGCCTTAAGCGTTCTTCAACGTCTACAGGGGCTTTTAAAGCTCTCAATAGAGCAGGCTTCATTTCAGTACCACCACCGGCTTCTAAATTTTTGATGAATGTATCCGCTTCAGCTTGGCTGCTCTGATTAAAGTCCATAGCCTGCTCAAACAACATTGAGAAATCAGAATTAAACTCAATAATATTAAAACTATCTCCAGGGTTTAACAGATTAACCGCCTCTTTAAGTGATGCTTTTGCTTGGCGAATGGATTCCCCTCCCATAGAGCCAGAAGTATCGATAATGAAAACGACCTCCTTGCTTAACATAACTTGATCATAATCTGCGCCTGCTGGTGTCAGCATCAGCATTGCAAAATGCTCAGAAGCTTCAGTATTGTCTGCTGACGACAGACTCTCAACAAATAGACTCGGTTGCAGCTCAGCATTATCTTGCTGCCATGATAAGTGAAAATCACTGTCCATTGGCTCAAACCGCTTAGCCAAGCGAATCGTTTTATCGTTGCCTGCACGATCGATAATATCTACGCCATGACTTGTACTGGCGATATCTTTAATACTGAAACCTGGATTCAGACGGATATTTATCTCAATAGGATTTTTTATGTCTTCCATCTTATTATCATTGGAAAAAAAGCTAGGATTCTTAAAGAAACTCTCTGCTGACTTTTCTAACTCAGCAATTTTTTCAGCCTTGTTAAGGTGGCTAGAATTAAAACGTGGCGTTAACGTCATAGGAAAAATCAATCCATATTCTGTATTCCCGGCCTCAGTACGAATAAAATCAATGCTATTCACATAGCTCATGTTTATTTCAATCACCTCACCAGGAGGGATATTGGTGACAGCCATCCGGAAAACATTAGGCCTATCTTGCGACAACAAGGCCGCTTTCTTGCCCTCAGCTTGGGCTTTTTTAAAGATTGCTTTTGCTTGCTGCTTCTCTTTGATTTCACCTTGGATAACACGACTGCCAATTTTAATCGTCAAACTGTCAATGGTTGCAGTATCAGGTAAAGGAAAGACATATTCTCCGGCAACAAACTCACTGCTGCTGTTTAAAAATCGTTGATTCACTTGGGTATAAGCAATTAAGCCATTGATTTCAATATCAACTTTAGCCGCCAAAGACAGCGCTTGCGCTGAATTTCCTTGGCTATCACGAATTATAAAATCACTGCTCCCCGTAATCTCATTAGAACTCTCGGCCCGAATGATAGAAGAGAAAAGTACGATCGAAAAAGCGACAGTGCGTAAAAAAAATGAATTCATAGTGGTTCCCCTTATTGTTGCAACCAGTATTACAAGACAATATGAGGAAATTTTGAGCCAAATGTGTGGTTTATGTGAAGTAACCGTTTGTAGATGCCATTCAAACCACTAAGCTAATTTAAAGGTGAAAATTGAACTATCTGCTGGATAACTATTCACATAAGAAACCCAAAGGAATTTTTCTATGAAAACGATTCGTTTATCACTCGCAGCCGGACTTATCAGCTTGCTCACGGCGTCATATACCCTAGCTGATACCCAAAACAGCACAAATATAAAACTTACCGCTAAAACAGTTGAGCAAGCGATGAATGCTGATCATCGTTCACCTAATAACATTGCCCGTAATCAATACCGTCACCCAGCAGACACCTTAGCCTTCTTCGGTTTAAAAGCGGATATGACCGTGGTTGAAATATGGCCTGGCGGTGGCTGGTACAGCGAAATATTGGCACCGGTATTAAAAGATCATGGTCAATATTACGCTGCCGGATTTTCGTTAATTGCAGAACGCACACCTGATTGGCGTAAAAATTATCAAAGAAAATTTGAAGAAAAGCTTAAGCAAAACCCTGAAGTTTATGGCAAAACCATCGTCACTGATCTATCCATACCTGAGCGCACAGAAATTGCTCCCGCCGGCACAGCCGACCTAGTACTGACCTTTCGTAATGTTCATAACTGGATGAAAGGTGAATACGCACAAGATGTTTTTGATGCAATGTTCAAAGCAGTAAAACACGGTGGTTACTTAGGGGTTATTGAACATAGAGCCAAGCCAGGAACAAGTCTAGAAGACATGATTACGTCGGGCTACGTTACCGAAGCCCATGTTATAAAATTGGCTAACGCAGCGGGCTTTAAACTGGATGCTAAGTCAGAAGTTAACGCAAATGCAAAGGATAGCAGCCAACACCCTAAAGGTGTTTGGACGCTGCCACCGTCATTACGTTTAGGTGAGAAAGATCAAGCCAAATATTTAGCCATTGGCGAAAGTGATCGCATGACGCTTAGATTTATTAAACCTTAATGTTTAAATAATATGCCTACTATTCAGCAATCTGAAATATTAACATTGGATTGCTGAATAAATTCCTCCATATATTCTTTTAAACACTTGGCTCTGGCACTTAATAACTTTCCACTCGGCCATACTGTATAAAGATCACGTCTGGGGCCCTGCCAAGACGGTAATATCTGTATTAATGTTCCTGCATTGATTAAATTTTCTACTTCACTCGTCGGTAATAAAGAAATGCCTAAATGATCACACACTAATTGTGTCGCCAGTTTTATATCATTAACTTGCGTGGCAAAACGAGGGCGTATTTCTTGTTTAATCTTTGTCTTAGAATTAACCATACTCCATGTAGCGAGTGTATTCGTGCCGATTAAACGATGCAGCTCTAGCGCATCAATATTGAGAGGCTCAGCGTTAGACGCTAAATATTCTGGTGTAGCAACCAGTACTGTTTTTAACGACCCTAAACGTTTCTGATACAACATAGAAGATTCTTGCGGACCGATTCGTAACGCAAGATCGGCTCCAGACGACAACATACTCTCGACACTATTACTGAGTATCAGCTCAAGCTTTATATCAGGATACGCTTTAATAAAGCCCGACCACATCGGCTGTAATAAGCCCGTCGATATATTACTCGGTGCCAATACGGTTAATGGGCCTGCTAATACATTCATCTCGCCACTGAGCTGTTGCTGAGTCTGCTCCAACTGCTCCACAAGACCCGCATAAGCCTGATAGAAAACTTCCCCATCAGCAGTCAAGGAGAATTGACGCGCTGAACGATGAATTAATTGCCGCATCAAAGACGCCTCTAATCGCTGTAAACGCCGAGTGACCGTTGCCGCAGGTAAGCCTAATTTTTGAGCAGCAGATGCTAAGCCCTGCTGCTGAACGATGTGTACAAATAAAACAATGTCGTCGTACATGATTTCATATTTGGAATTAATGATTGATTAATTTAGCATATATTTCATATACGTAAGTGTCTATCGTTAGATTCTCTTCTCTAATCTTGGAAATAATGATGTCAGACTCTACTACAACGTCTCAACCCATACTCTGGATCAGCGCTGGCCTGAAGGTCTCAGTAAATCAATCAGCCGAACACGCTAAAAAAGAGCTCAACGTTTTGCAACGCCAAACAATCAAAGAAGAAGGCTGCATCTTCTTTGATGTCCTACAGCACAGAGATGACCCAAATTCATTTACTCTTTGGGAAGAATGGATTAACGAGGCGGCCTTAAAAGAACATTTTAATCAGGTTCATACAAAAGACTATTTAGCACTCTCACTCACCGAAGTAACCTACATTGAAAAGCTGGTGAAACTCACATGATTCATCGCATTCTATTTTCACTCATCATGTCATTACAGCTGTCATTTCTAATGACCGCTTGGGTCACGTGGATCAACCTAGGCTGGTCTACAGATTTTTATCAGCAATGGTTTCATGCATTTCTATTAGCATGGCCCGCAGCAGCGCTCATTTCATTATTAACAGCCCCTGAAATTCACAATCTTTCGACGGTATTGAGCCATAAGGTTAGCGCTATTTGTAAATGATTTGGAAATAGAAGTGATTATTGGCTTAGACCTCCTCTAACCCTTCGACTAAAACTATCAACGGCAATATTCAATAAAGCAGAAATAAGTATCAAGAAAAGCGCTCGGTCGTATCGAATATCTTCGAAGGCCGAGTCAATATAGAAGCCCAAAGTCGTGATCCCTAAAATCCCTAAGATAGCACTTTCACGAATAATCACTTCCCAACGATATAATAATAAGCTTAAAAAATGTGGATAGATTCGAGGAGTTACCTCATAAAAATAATGATTAATCCCTCTTCCTACATCCGCTCTGTATTTAATCTGTTCACTATGACGCACCAACAAATAACTAATCAGCCCGGCGTTGTGCAAAGCCAATGCAAGTACGGCTGGTATTCCCGACGGGCCAAGTATCAATAAAAATACAAAGGCGAAAATCATCTCAGGAACCGACCGTAAAACTAGCAGAGTGGTTCTGCTGAATCCACGAATTAAAGAAAAGGATGTTGGAAAGAAGGCTTTGCTGGCCCAAGGGTAAAACAATAAAACAAGCAATCCTGTGAGCACCAATGCCAGCTGAGATAATAACAAGGTATCCCAAAGAGCTGGTAAAGCGACATCAAATAACTGGTGTTGATACCAAGCAGTAGCAGCCGTCACATCGCCGTTAAGCAGTGATTTTGGCCAAATATCCTGGGTCAAAAACTGCACCAATGAACTGCCATAAACCGTAGGTGAATCGGGGAGCGCGATAAACGCTAACAACAAATAAATTGGAATTAAGACATAAGCGGAAATTATTTTAGTAAAAAACCACCAGCGAATAGTAGCGATTAAAATAAAGAACGAAAATAACAAGCCCGCTGCTTCATTATACTGTCCTTGCTTAAAAGCAGTTTCTAAATAGAAGCCTAACGTCGGTAAGCCGATAAAGCCTAAAATTGTACTTGAACGCAATGCGCATTCAAATCGATAACGGGTATAACTCACCATCTGCGGCCAAGATTGTGGTAGCCAAGTATAAAAGTATTGGCTTAAGCGATCTGTTTTAGTCGACAGTGCTGAATGAGGGACTCTGCTTTGTTGTTCTATAATTTCGGCGAACATCTTGGCAAAGATGCCTGTAAAAGGCACTAAGATCGCGAGCACTCCCGTGGTCGCTGATAAGCCATAGATCTGCATAAAGATAAGACCCCAAAACAATTCATGCACCGCGCGGATAGAGGCGGAAAAAACACGTACGATTCGAGAGTGAAAAACGAGGGCTAATAACAATCCTAAAAAAGCGGCACCGGATACCGCAATTAATGCAAAGGCGACAGTTATTATTAAACTATTAGCAAGAATTGATAACTCAGGAAAACTAGGTTGAACTATTCCCTGCCCGATGCGCGCCAGTTCATCCCATGGCTCGACCTGATAAACCACCAAATCAGCAAAGGGTATGCACAACAATGCAACGATTAAAAAAGCGAGGGATAAATTACGCGAGCTATTCATATAAAGAATCGAGCAAGCCCGCTTGATATTTATTTTTGATCAATTCCTTCGCGGGGGAATCAAAAACAATACGCCCTGCTTTAATACCGATAATACGATCAAAATTTGATAATGCTTGCTGGCGATTATGTAACGCGAGAATAACCGTTTTATGGCGATTTAAAATCAACTCTAAAATCTGCTGAGCTTGAACAGGGTCTAAGCTCGAGACAGGTTCATCACCCAAAAAGCTTTCTTGCTGGCGAAATAGCGCACGACCAATACCAATACGCTGACGCTGACCACCGGAAAGCTGGCTAACGCTTTTCCATAAATCCTGCTGAGGATCTAACCCCAGCAATACACTCAACTCGCTAATCGCTTGCTTAGGTTTCGCCAAAGGCTTAATCAAATTGGCTAGGTTATACAGAGCATAATGTTGATCTAGCTGCCCCATATACATGTTGTGATAGCCCGATAGCGCCTCCACTAAACCATGCTCTTGCGGGCACCAAGCAATCTGATCGGCACACTGCTGATGCAGAACATTGAGCAAACTGGTTTTACCACCACCCGATGGCCCTAATAGAGCCACCTTCTCTCCGCTATTAATATTCAGAGTGATATCGTTTAAGCGATCATCAAGTTGGTAGTGGTCGAGTTTAAACATTTCTAATAAAAACCTTAATCAATGATACCTAGTCTATTAAACCGATAGCGCGAGCGGTATTTTCGATCGGTGCATAATCGGCATTACTTGCAGGAATAAATGATTGGCGTGGAAAACTTGCCAACAAGTCAGGGTCTTTCATTTCAAGCAATGTTTTAGTCACTAGATTTTTAAAATCAGCACCAAAACGTTGGTTTACATCGTTACGAATCGTCCACTGATAATCAGGGTACGTTGGTGTTGTCCAAATGATCGATACTTTATTAGTATCAACGTTTCCTGCCGCTAATTCTTTTTCCCATACTTTAAAATTCACGGCGCCAACTTGATATGCACCCGATTGAACTTGAGCAATAGTACGGCTATGGTCGCCAGAGAACCCTATGCGAGAGAATATATCATCCGGCGCAGCTTTAAACTCTTCACGTAAATAGAACTCAGGCATTAAGCGGCCAGAAGTTGACCCTTTTGAACCAAAGGTAAACGTCATGTCTTTTGTATTGAATGCTTTAAAGGCATCAGAAAGATCAGTATTTGGCTTTAGGCCAGTAGAGTGGTGAGCAATGATGTAGCTTTTAAACGATTGGTCTTCAAAACCTTGAGCTATCGCTTCTGAACCAGATACTAACGCACGTGCTCGCACACCTGACAAACCACCAAACCAAGCAAGCTGCACTTGGTCATTACGAAAAGCGGTAACAGCTGCCGCGTAAGACTTAACCGGAATGTATTTAACATTCACATCCAATTTTTTCGATAAATACACAGCAACTTTATTAAAACGTTGCTGTAAACGTGACTCATCCGCATCAGGAATTGCGGTAAAAACGAACGTTGGCTTTTCTGCTGCTTTCGCCTCAGCCTGTACCGTACTGGCTAATAATCCTCCGGTTAATAAACTGAGAGTTGTTGCAATGATCGTTAATTGTTTTTTCATTTTTATTTTCCAAACGTTTAATTTATAAACTGTTGTTTAAAGATTCAAATCAATAATTGAATGGGTTTAAGTCAAAGCCTGTAAGTAAGCTTCTACCTCTGCGGCGTTACCACGAAATACAATCCGCTCTTTGCGCTGCTCTAACAAATAATCGTATTGTGGATCATAATATTCACTCAGCAAAACGCGAATCCATTCACGGTGCAAACTGTTGTCACCGGATTTATGAGCATTCAATGCATTATCCAACATAACGGTTAGTTCTTGATAACGCACGCCGCCTAAACGCTTACGAATATTGAACATCGACTTTTTTAATTCTTCAGAAAAAAGTTCGAATGCCGTCATATCACCGTCATAAGGTTTTCCTTCAAGACTAATTATTTTCGAATCATCAGCGCTAAACTCTTCCCACTCAGCCAATTTTTGCAAAATATAATTACTAAAAGAATGCTCAACCCGAGATTCTAGATCGGCCTCAACCACGACCATCGGTGACTCCTGCATAACCCCGCGCAACTTAGTAGGCAATGCTGAGCGACCAATTAAATGACTTTCGTCTTCTAATAATATCGGGGCATTAGGGGATTTATGATGCTGGCGAAGAAATGCAATCGACAACTTATTTTCAAAATCGATTTGGCTTGGCTGCCCCGCGGCACGTTTACCAAAAGCACTGCCACGGTGATTGGCTAACCCTTCTAAGTCAATGGCATTAGCGAATTTCAATAACAAATCAGTTTTCGCTGCGCCTGTCTGGCCAGCAACGATATAAAAGTTTTCTTTACGCTGAGGATCAGCAGCATAATCACAAATGCTTTCTAAGCGATCGATTAAAAAACGACGCATCGCTTTATAGCCGCCCTTCACTAACGGATAATTACAACCCGCCTCGGCTAACCATGCTTGGGTGGTATGCGAGCGTAAACCACCCCGAAAACAATATAAATAACCCTTCGGGTTTTGCTTCGCAAATTCAAGCCAAAGCGCCATACGTTCATCTTTGGTTTTACCTGAAACTAAACGGTGGCCCAGTTTAATCGCCGCGTCTTGACCGTCGCGCTTATAAGACGTGCCTACTTTGGCGCGCTCAATATCCGTCATCAACGGCAAACTCTGCACATGCGGAAAAGCGCCTTTCTTAAACTCAATAGGTGCACGCGTATCGAACATAGGTGTATCGGCTAAAAATAATGCCTCGTAGTCATCAGTATCCTGCCTGTGATTAGCCGTCATAATTAAACGACCTCAACCAGTACCGTTGCTGTGTCATTATTTGCAAACAATTCACCAAGCGGCTGAGCATATAAACCAGCACTGGATAACAGTGCCACTAACTCAGCTTCACTTTCTTCTGTAACAGCAATCAACAAACCACCACTGGTTTGCGGATCACATAATAAATTACGTTGTTCTTCGCTCATCGGCGCTAATTTGTGGCCGTAAGAATCAAAGTTACGTAATGTTCCCCCTGGTACGCAGCCCATTTCTAAATAGTCTTTTACCGGCTCTAAAAAGGGAATCGAGTCAAAATTAATTTTAGCTTTTACGCCACTGCCTTCGCACATTTCAATCAAGTGACCCATCAAGGCAAAACCAGTGACATCCGTCATGGCTGTTACGCCAGCAATATCGGCGACGTCTGCACCAATTTTATTTAGCTGACACATTACCTCAACCGCTAAGCCTTCATGTTCTGGCTTTAGCTTCTTCTGCTTTTGTGCTGTAGTTAAAATGCCTACGCCCAGCTTCTTCGTCAGGTATAACTTACAACCGGGCGTCGCAGTATTATTTTGTTTTAATTTAGATTTTTCTACTTGGCCTGTCACCGCTAAACCAAAAATAGGCTCAGGAGAATCAATACTGTGACCACCCGCTAGCATAATGCCCGCATCCATACAGGCTTGGCGTCCGCCATCCACCACTTGTTGAGCCACTTCAGCTGATAAAACATTAATTGGCCAGCCCAAAATAGCAATCGCCATTAACGGTTTACCGCCCATGGCATAAATGTCGCTGATCGCGTTGGTCGCGGCGATGCGACCAAAATCAAAGGCATCATCGGCGATCGGCATAAAGAAATCGGTCGTGCTCAAAACGACCTGCCCATTGCCCATATCGTAGGCGGCAGCATCATCTTTACTGCTATTACCTACCAGCAAATTAGGGTCCATCTTCACATCGAGCTTAGAAGCTACGATGGTTTCCAATACCTGCGGTGATATCTTACAGCCACAACCCGCGCCGTGGCTGTATTCAGTAAGCTTAATAGCTGAGGGAGAGGCAGTAATAGAAGACATAGTGGAAGGCCTAAAAATAAAAAAAATAAAGAAGAAAAATAATGGGCTGAATGATACGGATTTAAGCTCTAAAAGTCACAAATTCTGGCGCTGAGAGACAATATAGATTAATGCTGCTATCAACCAGCATAAGATAACAGCAGTTTATCAATATCCTTCTTAGGTGCCTTCGCGAGCTTTTTAATCAGTTCAAAAGGGATATCAAACACGCCATAACGCTCACCGATATCCTCTAACATCTTCATCCATACCTTAGCGGTCATTTCACTATCGTATAATGCGCGGTGAAACCCACCGGAACTTTCGATATTAGCAAAACGCACCAGTTCACCTAGTTTATGGCTGTGCGCGTCTTGAAAAATACGTCTTGAGAGCAAGAGCGAGCAGGAAAATTCACCGTTATAATAACGACCTATACGTTCAAGCTCAGAATCTAAAAAGCGTTTATCAAATGACGCATTATGGGCAATCAAATTATCATCACCCATAAAATCTGCAAAGCGAGCCATAACGACCTCACATGAATCAGCCTCCACCAACATGTCATTGCTGATGCCAGTATAATCTTCAATAAAAGCGCTAACTCGTTGCCCTGGATTCATGAGCTCTTGGAAACGTTCGGTAATTTCTCCATTAACCAAGCGTACCGCACCGATTTCAATCGCTCTATCCCCCATATTGGGTGATAAACCCGTGGTCTCAAAATCCAGAATAACCAAACTGTCTGCTCGGCTAATATTACTCATCGCACTTGCGTCATTCATTCTTTCTTTTTGCCTGTTTGTACTGCATCGCTTAAGTGTACTTTTTTAGTATTGGGTAAGTTCGCAATATTGCGCATAACCTCAATACCTTCTACCGCATAGTCATCGATCATTTCTGCAGTGACTTCATAAGGTGAACCTAACGACAGCCCCAGCTTACCTTTGGTTAATTTAATACCTTGTAGAATATCCGATCCGCCAACTAAACTCAGCGGTAAAATAACATCACCAGGACGTAGGTAAGCCTGTAAATATTTAGGATTAAAATATTTCAAGGTGATATCACCATTCTCTTCAACATAAGAACGAGAGCCTTCAGGGAAAATCAAAAACGGCTCATGCATCACCTGCTTAAATAAGTCGTAGTCTTGCTTATCAAGTTCAGCAGCGACATTAATAGCATCACAGGCTAATAAATAGTCGATCAATTCCGCTTGCTCGTCTGTATTTAAGACTTCATCCAGCCAAGATAAACTGCTATTTAAGGCTGCTTGCTCAGCTTGCAAATTCTGGTAATGCATTATCAATTGCATAAAGTCGCGATAACTAAACTGCTCTATTAATTTTAAACCGACGTTAGGCATCTTGATTAAAAACTGCGTACGACGTGCACTTTTCTGTAAGGCTTCGGCTAATCCATTTTCGTTAACTTTAGTCGTACGTTGCGACGGCAAAGTCAAAAACATATTCCCAACATTACTAGCGCCGCTTTTCAGTAATAGACTCGAAAACATACGCGGGCCTACTACGGTATTATTGTTTTCAGCTAAATTATCAAACCCTAAACGGCGTAATGCGCTGCGTACAAAATAAGGGCCTAAATAGCCTTCGTGATGACCAATGATAAATACCCGGTGACCATTAGCCTTAAATACCGATGCCTCATATAAATTGCGGACGCTATGACTCGACTCTACTTGCCTTTTAGAATCATTTTTAAACGACGTTTGCTTACCATCATCATCCACTAAAATAATATCTTGAATATAACGTCCCTCTAAGGCACCAAATAGCTTGTGCCATAGTGCTCTGTCGGGAAGAACGGGTGATAATGAACGCTTAAATGAGAATGGCGTCGCTAATAAGCGCTCTAGGTGGGTTTTATTAAACTCTTTAAAAAAGGAGTGCTGCAGCATATGATTTTTTCGTATCACTAGCTTATCGACAACGTCTGGAAAGTGCTGTTTAAAATCCAACCCTTGTTGCGTTGCATGACCAATCAACTCATCCATGTGCTGAACGAGTTTTTCATTATAGGGAGATTTCTTAAAGGCATAATACTTAGTACGAATAAAATCGACCATGCCTTTGAAGTTAGTCACTACGCTCGCAGTATGTAGACTTTGTTTAATGATTTCCGGCGCTGGTAATTTCATTAATAGATTCACAAAACCACGTTTCAGAACATCGACCCAGCCCGCCAGCTTTGAAAATATGGCCATGGTAAAAACGGTGATCTTAGACAGTACATCACGTTTATCAATCGACGCTAAAGACTTCTCCAAACGCCCTTTATTCTGTTGTAAAAATTGCAATGCTTCAGCTTGAGTGAAGGTTTTATTTTTTAAGCCTTGCATTAAAGACTCACCCTCAGGCTTCTCATTACTTCTTTTAGAGTCGCTGAGGTCCTCGTCAGCGAACTTTTCTTTAATATCTTTGGTCATCTATACGCCATTTTATCCAATCAAGCACAAGTATCCTGCCCCATATTACCTTGCAATAAATGACAGATCATCACCCTTAGTCAACAATAGCGTTATTTTTCGTTAATCAGGTAAGATAAGCCCAATTATAAGAACTATTGTTGCTATCAACGGTCACTGAGATACGCATTGTTTAATGCCTTTCATTAAGTTCACTTCATCTCACACACTGCGGTTTGCAAATACTATGCTGACTGAGAGCCCTCCTTATGCTGAATAATATTATCGTCAAACTAAAGAAAAACCTCTCTGATAAAGCATTCTGGCTTTCGAGCTTAAAAACCTTAGCGTTGATAAGCATCGTTGTATTGATTGTCACTCAATACCAGCAACGTGATATGAGCACAGGCCAAGCACCTACCTTAGAAGGAATTAATTACAGCAATGGCCCTACTTTAGTGTATTTCTGGGGGAGCTGGTGTCCTATTTGTCGTACCACGTCTCCTTTTGTTAGCACACTCGCACAAGAGCAGGAAGATAATGTGGTCTCTATCGCACTCTCTTCAGGTAGTGATGAAGAGATCAATCACTACTTAAAAGAACATGACTACCAATTTGATACGATTAACGATAATAACGGAAAAATCAGCCAATCATGGGGAGTTGCCGTGACTCCAAGCATGTTCATTATTGATACTCAAGGTGATATCCGCTTTATCAGTACTGGCATAACCAGCCTTTGGGGCATGAAGCTCAGGTTGTGGTTAGCTTCTTTTTAATCGAGGTCTTAGCTACAATGGCCGCTACACGTAATGGAATACTGAAAATCAATGAAAACTTCTTTTGTTATAAAGACTATCTTTATAAAAAATATCTTTATACCGGCACTTACCCTCTGTCTTTTCTCACCCATTGGACATACTAGTCAAATATACGATTTAGAGTCGGCATCAACAAAATCAAAATCACGCAGCAATTCTTCAAACGACTCTTCAAACGACTCCTCAAACGACTTTTCAAACGACTCTTCAAGTGGGGGGGTCAGCGGAGGAATTGGAGCGGCAATTGGCGGACTTTTCATCGGCGCCTTTATCTCAGCGGCCGAAATTGGCATTCGTAGCATGGTGTTTGCTGGCGATAATAGCCTGCAGCGCTATCAACGCAATGAAGCAAAAACCCTCGATGCTGAAGAATTAAAAACTGTTCAAAGCTTAGCGGCCACGAATAAAATGTCGAAAACTGAATATTCTGAATTTCAGAAGCAGAACTATAAAAATACGTTATTTCGCACGGACGGCGATCCTATACTGCCAGCACTGCGCTTAAGCTCACAGTGGTTATCAGGCGCTGGTGACATTAACGCGCAACTGTTTCGTGCAGAAGCGGGATATGGATTCATAAGCGTTAGTTACGCACAAAATAGACTGCAAGAAGATGGAGATTCTCTCACGCTATCTAATCTACTGGTGCATTATCGCATGAGCTTTAGCAATGACTTCAGCTGGGATCTTGCTTATGGCCGCGGAAAGATGAACGGCAATCAAGCACATGATGGTCGTGTATTTGCCATGCCGATACGTTTTCGCTTCCATAAAGATTGGCACGTTGAATACTATCCTGTTTGGAGTAGCTATGGAGGAGGATCACTATCCGAGCACCAATTCAGTTTTAATTATCACTACGACTATATTGGTGCAACGGTAGGTTACAAAACTTGGTCAGCAGGAACCACCGCAGTCGATGGCTTATTCACAGGCCTGTATCTTTCTTTTTAAAGGCATTCTTACAAAATTTAGAACGGTACGTCGTCATCAAAGTTGTCTGGAGACGGAGCAAAATCTGCAATATTGAAATTATTACCACCCACATTTTCACCATTCGGCGCTGAACCACCAAAACCAGCATCAGCGCTTTCAATACGCCAAGCCTGTAAACTAGTGAAACATTTCTCTGGCTTGCCCTGTGCAGCCCAGAGGCGACCCGACAGGTTAAAATGTGCAACAATTTCTTGCCCAAGATTGTATTGGTCCATTAAGGCACACTTATCTTTTAATAATTCCAGCGCAACATAACTAGGGTACGAAGGGTTCTCCCCTTCTCCACTTAGCTTGATAACAAACTCGCGCTTAGTAAAACCATTCTGACCGAATGATTGGGTTTCACCAATAGAATGAATAATCCCTTGCACTTCAAAACTCTTCGACATGTCTCTACCTTTTCACAACTTAAACTAAAAAAACCTGTTATCGGTAACTTACCAAAAACAGGTTTTTTCTTTAATACAATTGACTAAAAATACGACTAGCGTTTTTTAAACGTCGTCTTCTGGCGAACTTTCTGCTTACGAGCCTGACGCTCATACTTCTCTTTTTCTTGACCATCAAGATGCTTAATCGGCTTAGAATCAACACCGGCAAGAGCACTCAAATCATCAGATTCTTTTTGCTTCAATTCGATCCAAGTGCCTACAGGTACTTGCTTAGGCATAAAGATACAGCCATAACGAACACGCTTAAGACGACTTACGGTTACGCCCTGAGAATCCCAAAGACGACGCACTTCGCGCTTTTTGCCTTCCATCAATACCACGTGATACCACTGGTTTGAACCATCGCCATCAAAATATTGAACATCGGTAAACTTCGCCATACCGTCTTCTAGCATAACGCCTGTTTTTAAATTATTAATCATTTCTTCGGTAACTTCACCACGAACACGCACAGCGTATTCACGGTCAATACCCGAAGAAGGATGCATTAGCTTATTCGCCAACTCACCATCGGTTGTGAACAATAACAACCCACTGGTATTAATATCCAAACGGCCTACGTTCACCCAGCGCTCGCCTTTTAATTTAGGCAGCTTATCGAATACCGTTGGACGACCTTCTGGATCGTGCTGAGTACACACTTCACCTTCTGGCTTGTTATAGGCAAGAATACGACGAGTTTTACCCGTACTTTCCAGCTTAACGTCTCTGCCATCTACTTGAATTTTATCAAGATGACTCGCACGCTGACCTAGCTCAGCAATCTCGCCATTAACCTTAATACGACCATCGGCAATCCACCGTTCTATCTCACGACGTGAACCTAAGCCGGCAACAGCCAATAATTTTTGTAAGCGCTCATTCTCATTCATAGTGCTTATGTAACCTTTCATCTTTGTACAGTTATATTTAACGAATAATTACCATCAGTCGTCAAACAAGGAATTTTTCTTTGTGCTTGAACTCAGCTCAGTAGCGCTATTATCAGAGGATCCAACATCTTCAAAGCCTAATTCATTATCTAGCGCTTCTTCTGCCAATCTTTCTTTTTCTAATAGCTCTTTCTCTAGCTGCTCTTGCTCTATTAACTCTTTTTCCAAACGCTCTTCTTCAAGGCGTTCTTCTTCCTGAGCTTCCTGCTCTAATAATTCTTTCTCTGCCTCAGCTTCCACTAACAAAGCGGCCTCTTCATCAGGCTCTTCGCTAACAGGCTGCTCTTGCGTAACCTGCTCATCGTAGGCTTGAGCAAATTCATGTGAGAAGTCATCATTTATTACTTGAAGTTCACTCGTTACTTCAAACTCGGATGAACCAGTACCCTGAGTTTGACGCTGCGATTCTTCTTGCATCAACTGCTGCATCAATCGCTCTTGTTGCTGCAGAAGTGTTAACGTTCCTTCTGTTTGATCTTCAGCTAACGTTTCGTTACTTGCATCAAAAGTCGCGGTATTAACCGTATTAATACCCGCTAAACGTGCTTGATGATCGGCAATCTTATCGGCCAAATCGACCACCGAAGGGCCATCACCGGTCTCTGAAGACAATCTCTGCTGGGTTTTATTCGCCATCTCCGCAAACGAAGGCTGAGGCATTGATGCAAACTTATCAGCCAGCTTTCTTTCTGCAGATGCTTCTTCTGCCAATCGTTCCTCTTCAGCCTTAGCTTGACGCTCTGCTTCTCGCTCAGCAGCCAGTTCTTCTTCACTGGGTTTATTGAAGACATTATCTTCAACCTGCTGAACCAGTCTTTGTGCTTCTTCTAATTCCAGTTCTGTTTCCGCAAGAATTTCTTCTCCGCGGGTTTTAACATCGCCTTCATTATCAAAATCATATTCACGTGTTGCAGACGCTTTTTTCTCTGCGTTGATAAAATCAAGGTTCTGATTGGCATCGTCTATTTCGCGAATTTCGTCCAAACTCGGTAATTCATCCAAACTTTTAAGACTGAAATAATCTAAAAATTCTTTGGTCGTCGCGTACATCGCTGGACGACCAGGAACGTCACGATGGCCAACCACTCGCACCCATTCACGATCAAGTAAGGTGCGAATAATTTGACTGCTTACCGCCACCCCACGAACATCTTCAATATCGCCACGGGTAATCGGCTGCCGATAAGCAATAAGTGACATGGTCTCGAGCAATGCACGGGAATAACGCTGCGGTTTTTCATCCCATAAACGTGTTACCCAAGGAGCGACGTCTTTACGCACTTGAAAACGATAACCCGAAGCCACTTCCACCAGCTCGATACCCCGACCCGAAAAGTCTTCCATCAAACTTTCCAATGCTTCTTTGATCGCAGGACTTTTAGGTTTGTCGTAATCATCGAATAATAACTGCAAACGTTCTATCGTGAGTACGTCACCACTGGCCATTAAGGCGGCTTCAACAATTTGCTTTAGCTTAGTCAATTCCATTTTTATTGCGTAACCCTATTAATTTCAGCAGAGTCAAAGTCCGATTGATAATCGTCACTCAGCAGGCTCGATTCAATATGCCCCGGACCATCGACCCGTGCTTTTACATGAATTGGCCCTAATACTTCATGCTGCACTATGTCTAATAATGATTCTTTAATCAGTTCTAGCATGGCTAAAAAAGTCACCACAACCCCAAGCCGGCCTTCTTCTGGGGTAAATAAATCGCTAAAATTGACAAAGTGTCCGCCTTTTAATGCGGCTAATATATTCGACATACGCTCGCGCGTTGAGAGTACTTCTTTTGCGACTTCGTGTTTTTCAAACATCTGCGCACGACGCATAATCGCCCCCATCGCTAGCATCAGCTCTTTCATATCTACATCTGGATGAGCGCGTTGCTGAATTTTTTCAGGGGCATCGACCTGAGCAATAAAATTATCACGCCCCATGCGCGGCAGTTCTTCCATATCTTCTGCGGCTTTTTTAAAGCGTTCGTATTCTTGCAAGCGACGAATTAATTCAGCGCGAGGATCACCTTCTTCCTCTTCTTCACTGTCTTTACTGCGAGGCAATAACATGCGGCTTTTAATTTCCGCCAGCATCGCCGCCATCACCAAATATTCACCCACCATTTCAAGTTCCATAGACTCCATCAAGTCGATGTAGCCCATGTATTGGGTAGTAATTTCAAAAACATTCACTTCTAAAATATCGAGATTTTGCTTACGAATAAGATAGAGCAGTAAATCGAGCGGGCCTTCAAACTGCTCTAAAATAATTTCTAACGCATCCGGTGGAATGTATAAGTCCATCGGCAGTTGCGTCATCGGCTGCCCTTGAATGAGCGCAAACGGCATTTCGTGCTGGCGCGCAGCAGGTACTTTACCCACGGGCATTTTACCTGCGGGTGCTTTTGTCACTAAAATTTTAGTAACAGAATCCTTATCAGCACCCACGCCATTTTCCGGTTCATTCTCTACAGCCACGAGATACTCTACTTCAAACCGTAAATGCCAACGGCCTGACGAACAGTGTCCATCATGCGCTGGCTTTGGATACGCGCTTTCGCCGCACCCTTTTGTAATTCGGCTTCAATATCTTGCGGGCGGGTTAGCAAATCATTATAACGCTCACGGGCTTCACCAATCTCTTCGTTAATTAAAGCAAACAGGCGCTTCTTTGCATCACCCCAACCAATACCTTCAGCAAATGCCTGACGCATTTCAGCCACTTGTTCTTTATTGGCAAAGGCTTGCCAAATTTGGAATACCGTAGAACCATCTGGGTCTTTCGCTTCACCCGGTTCAAGCAAGTTGGTTTGAATCTTATTGATGTGCTTTTGCAGTTGTTTTTCAGTTAAAAACAAAGGAATCGTATTGCCATAACTCTTACTCATTTTACGGCCGTCTAGACCTTGTAAAATAGCAACGTCATCCCCGACTTCGTACTCCGGCAGAGTCAAGATAGGCTGTTTTTTGCTGGCATAAATATGATTAAAGCGCTGAGCTATGTCGCGCGCCATTTCTACGTGCTGAATCTGGTCTTTACCCACTGGCACTTTGTGGGCACCAAACATGACAATATCAGCGGCCATCAAAATGGGGTAATTGAACAATCCCATCGTAATCGCTTTATCAGCGTCTTCACCATTGGCAGTATTCGCATCGACTGCACCTTTATACGCGTGGGCACGGTTCATTAAACCTTTGCCGCAAACGCAATTCAGCATCCACGTTAATTCAGGGATTTCACGAATATCGGACTGGCGATAGAACATCGTATTGTCAGTATCTAAACCCAGCGCGAGCCAAGTTGCTGCAATTTCCATGGTCGATTGGTGAACAAGCTTAGGATCTTGGCATTTGATCAAGGCATGATAATCAGCCAAGAAGAAGAATGAATCAATATCACTATTTTGGCTGGCTTCAATCGCAGGGCGAATGGCGCCGACATAGTTACCAAGGTGCGGAGTACCTGTGGTGGTAATTCCGGTTAAAACTCGTTGCTTGCTCATCAAATGCTCACTTATACACGAATGCTGATCGCCGAATTTGTATCTAATGTAGAGGGAGATAAAAGTGGCGGTAATAAAACCCGCCATCATACCTAAATTACGCCTCTAACTTAAGCGTTAAATTCAGCCTTGCCGTGATGTAATGAGCATTCGTGAACGAACGCTAATGACTTAAAGCATATGCTGTAAAAGTCTATTCTAAGAAAGCCGCAGCATCGCCCACACCTTGACGTAATAAAACAACTTCTTCACTGGTCAAATCAAGTACCGTCGTCGCTTCTAGCCCGCAATAGCCACCGTCGATCACAAGATCTAAGCTGTGCTCTAACGTTTGGCGAATATCATAAGGATCTGACAGGGGAAGCTCATCGCCTGGCATGATCAATGACGTCGACATTAACGGCTCATTCAATTCTTCTAGAATGGCCAATAAAATCGCATTATCCGGCACACGCATGCCAATGGTTTTTTTCTTCGGTTGAATCAAACGCTTAGGCACCTCTTTGGTCGCATTCAAAATGAAGGTGAAAGCACCGGGCGTATGCTGCTTAAGCTGGCGATAAGTCGCATTATCCACTTTTGCGTAGTTGGATAGTTCTGACAAATCTCGACACAACAAGGTGTAGTTATGCTTTTCACTTAGCTGGCGCAAAGAGCGCATGCGCTCCATGGCCGATTTATCACCGATATGACATACCAGTACATACGCACAATCTGTCGGCAATACGGCTAAGCCGCCTTTTTTGATGATCTCAACCGCTTGCTTAACTAAACGCGCTTGCGGGTTTTCTGGGTGTATCTGAAAAAATTGACTCACAATTAATCCTTAATGTTCTTATTTCTTACTTAATACAATAGTTTTAGTCTGACACAACCCTAAGGATTTGACCGCTATTTGCTAAGCTAAGCATGGAGCTCGCCTTTGTCGACACGCCTCCCGTAATTTAGCGGATGCAATTCAATAGGCATTAAAAATTGGTCCACACACCCAATACTTCATCAGATTTAGGAAATGGAGGCATTACCCCTAAATCTAAACCAAACTTATTAGGCCCATGGAAGTCACTTCCACAAGACCCTAACAAACCTTCGTATTGAGCAATCTTCTTCAGCTGGCCTGACTGATTTCTATCCATCAAACCACAGCAAATTTCCATCGCTTGGCCACCAGCATGCTGAAACGCCGCCACGCAATCCAATAACTTCGTACGGGTTAGCTTGTAATGATGAGGATGCGCCAATACTGCCTGACCACCACTTTCAATAATCCACTTAACCACAGTTTCCATTTCTGGCCAGCCGGACTTAACATCACCAATCTTGCCCGCGCCTAAATACTTGGTAAACGCCGTCTTGCGATCAGGAACCATGCCTTGCTCAACCATATATTGAGCAAAATGCGGACGGCCCACCTCTCCACCCGCCAAGGCTTCGACTGCTGAAAAATCAATCTCACGCTGTAACTTTTTTTCTAACCGCTGCGCAATCGTATGAGCACGCTCACGGCGCACTTCAGTCTGCATACGCTCAGCTTCGACAATCACTGGGTGAGTTGGGTCCATACCCAAGCCCACAACATGAATACCCATGCCACGCCATTGCGATGATAACTCAATGCCCGGAATCAGATTCAAACCACGCTCTTTTGCATAGTCTGCTACCTGACGATAACCTGCCATCGTATCGTGATCAGTGATCGCTAATGTTTCGATATTACGACCAATTGCACGATCAATTAACGCCTCGGGTGCCAAGGCGCCATCCGATGCGGTAGTATGACAATGAAGGTCTATTTGCGAAGCCATAAAAATTCCTCAATAATAGCCACCCATTGTATGCCCTAGGATATTGATCCACAAATGAAGTTACTTATTGATTTTCTGCCCATTGTCATATTTTTTATCGTTTATAAGCTTGCGCCAGAATGTATTGATGCGATTAGCCCACTCTTAAATACCGATCAAATCCAGCACCTAACAGACATGCCTGCAATCGTTTTAGCGACGGCGGTGCTTATTCCAGCGACCATGCTGCAAATTTTATACACCAAAATTTCCACCGGCAAAGTCGAAACTATGCACTTAGTAACCCTAGCGCTCGTAGTTATCATGGGAGGCGCAACCGTTATTTTACAAGATAAGACCTTCATTCAATGGAAGCCTACCGTTGTGAACTGGTTATTCGCCGCCGCTTTCTTTGGTAGTCGTTTTATTGGTAATAAAACTATTTTAGAACGTATGATGGGCCAGAATCTGAAATTGCCTGCCAACGCGTGGAACAATTTAAACTATGCTTGGGTCGCATTTTTTACTTTTAGTGGTATCGCAAACTTGTACGTTGCCTATAATTTCTCTGAAGATATCTGGGTAAACTTCAAGCTATTTGGCTTATTGGGATTAACTATCCTGTTTATTATTGCCCAATCATTTTATTTATATCGATTTATGACCCCGGAAGACACGATAAAAGGCGAGGAAAAATAATATGTGGTACGCCATTATTAGCCAAGATGTAGACAACAGCTTAGAAAAACGCTTATCAGTTCGTCCTGCTCATCTGGCACGTTTACAAATATTGAAAGACGAAGGCCGTTTGTTAATTGCTGGCCCACACCCCGCCATTGACAGTGAAGATCCTGGCGCTGAAGGTTTTACCGGCAGCTTAGTGGTTGCTGAATTCAATGCTTTAACAGATGCACAAGCATGGGCCGATGCCGATCCTTATATTAGCGCAGGTGTATACCAAAGCGTAACGGTTAAGCCTTTCAAAAAAGTGCTGCCTTAACCCGCGGCATTTAATATTATAAATAACATAAACAAAAACTATCAATGAACAACGATAAAAAACATTTAAAGGTGATACGCGTGAAACAGTTATTTTGCATGCTTTTATTAACAATTCTGGCCGCAACCAGCTATGCAGCGGTTGAAAAACGTTACGTCAGCGACAAGTTATGGCTGCAATTACGCACGGGGCCAGGCAGTGACTTTCGCATTTTAAAAGCACTACCTAGTGGTGAACATTTGATTTTTGGCGAGCAAACAGAAGATAAAAACTATACCCGAGTGACAACGGATAAAGGCTTAGAAGGATGGGTACTTACTCGCTTTTTAGAAGACGAGCCTGTTGCTAAAGAGAAACTGATTTTCTCTCAACGCGAACTGGTTAAAGTAAAAGCAGAACTTGATACCCTCAAGCAACAAACAAATACTCTTAGCGAAGAAAAATCATCTTTATCTGGTGATCATTCAAGCTTAATCCGTGAAAAGAAAGCCCTGGAAAAAGAGCTTAAGCACATCACAGAAATATCAGCCAATGCTCTACAACTAGACAGCAAAAATACCACATTGACTAAGCGCAACAAAGAATTGGAGATTCAGCTAGCAACCTTCACCGCTGATAATACACGCCTTAAAGATAATACAGATCGCACGTTTATGATCATTGGTGGTGGCTTAATTTTCTTTGGTATCATTCTTGGTTTAGCCATCCCTGCCATGCGTGGTGGTCGTAAAGCGGCTAGCTGGTCTTAAACTTAACGGCATTTTAATTCAATAGCTTTTTACGTTTTATCGACGACTAAGCAGTGCACTTAATTCAGATCTCCATTATGATGTTTATCAACTTAAAACATCATAATTAATCACTGGAGATCTGAACAATGCGCTCTATCACCTTGGCTCTTAGCCTACTTTTATCCTTATCTTTTTCTACCCAAGCTGAAGTCAGTGCAACGCCCGTAACCGCTCCCCTAACAGCAAAAACCATAGATCTTGTGATTGAAACAAGCATGGGGAAAATTGAAGTTGAACTAAACGCCGAACTTGCCCCTATTTCAGTCGCTAACTTCATGCAGTACGTAGAAAGTGGTTATTATAACGGCACTATTTTTCACCGTGTCATCAATAACTTTATGGTACAAGGTGGTGGCTTTGATAAATTTATGCAACAAAAAACACCCCTCCCTTCTATCAAGAACGAAGCGAAAAACGGTTTGAAAAATGACCGTGGTACTTTAGCAATGGCCCGTACAGGTGTTGTTGATAGTGCGACTAGTCAATTCTTTATTAATCACAAAGATAACGACTTTTTGAACCATGGTGGTCGCGACTATGGCTACGCCGTTTTCGGTAAGGTAACAAAAGGAATGGACGTTGTTGACGCGATTGCTCGTGTGCAAACTAAATCAGGTGATGTACCCGTTAATCCTGTTGCGATTAAAAATGTAACACTGAAAGAAGTTGTTGCCCCAGAAAGCTTGCAAGCGCAATAAATACCCGCTGACATTTCGATTCAAAGGCTCTATTACTTATTCAGTTAACACTATTTTTTGTAACGATAGAGCCTTTTTCTTTTAACTCATCTTTAAGTTATTTCCCTTTTATTCCTCTATTCCATACCACTCTTATTAAGCTCAGGCTAAAATAGAACTCTATTTTCATTTCTCATGAGCTGTCCGTTGAAAAAAACATCATCACATTCAAATTCTTCACGCTCACAACCTACCAGCTCGGCAAACGCTGCCTCTACCAATAACCTCACTCAAGCATCATTGCGCCAAGCTAATCTCAACTGGGATGAACAAGGGCAACCTAAGTCAGAAGAATTTGATGATTTCTATTTCAATACCGACAGCGGCATTGATGAAAGCCGCTACGTCTTTATTAACCCCAGCCAACTACCGCAAAGATGGCAGAACCATAAAGGCACTTTTACCGTACTAGAAACAGGATTTGGTACTGGGCTGAATTTCATTTTAACCTGGCTTGAATGGATTGCTTTTCAAAACAGTGATGAAAATACCGAGTCCAATAGCGATGAAAATCCGCAAGTTAGTAATCACTTACACTTTATTAGTATTGAAAAATTCCCTTTAGATAAAGCTCAAATAGCTCAAGCATTAGCGCTTTTCCCCCAGTTAAATTCTTTAACTAACCAACTTATTGCAGAGTACCCACTGCTCATTAAAGGATTTCATAGTCTGCAATTTAAGGATCAGAACCTGACCCTGACATTAATTTTTGATGACGTGAGCTCTGCCTTACCTCAGCTCAATGGCCCTATTGACGCTTGGTATCTTGATGGTTTTGCTCCGGCTAAAAACCCAGACATGTGGACAGATGCACTGTATTCTTCCATGGCACGATTAAGTCGAGCCGATACCAGCCTTTCCACGTTTACCGCCGCAGGCGATGTGCGTCGTGGATTGAGTGCTGCGGGGTTTAAGCTGAATAAAGTAACGGGCTTCGGTATGAAGCGTGAAATGATGCATGGCGTATTTATTCAAAGCCAAGGACCACTTGCCAATCCATTGGATCACATAAAGCCTTGGTTAAAGCCTCAGGTTAAAGCCATAAAACACATTGCCATCATAGGCGCAGGCATTGCAGGCTGTACAACAGCCTATGCTCTCGCTCGCCGCGGTATCAAGGTAACCGTCATAGATCAACATGGTATTGCAACGGAAGCTTCTGGTAACCCTCAAGGCGCTATGTACGCAAAACTCGCCGCCGGTGAATCGACTCATAGCGACATTTATGTTCAGGGCTATTTGCAGTCGTTACGCTGGCTTCATCAACAACTAGAGCCTGGCGATGGCTGGGATAACTGCGGGTTAATCCAATTAGCGAGCACAGAAAAAGAAGCAATACGTCAACAAAAGTTTATTGAAAGTACCCATTATCCAAAACAACTTCTTCATAGCTTAACAAGCGAAGAGGCTTCTAAAATAAGCGGTCTTACAATGAATAATGGCGGCCTATTCTTCCCAGAAGCGGGCTGGGTGAGCCCACTTCGATTATGCCAGCAATTGCTTAAGCATCCGTTAATTCAATTGCAGACAAAATCGATATCTAAGTTAACTCATCAAGACAATACCTGGCAGCTAGTCAATAACGACTGTACAGAAAAGAATAAGACTGACGGTGAAAATACTTACAGCCACGTCGTTATTGCGTGTGCAAATAAAAGCCAAGCACTACTGCCTAACTGCTATCTACCGACCAAATCGATTCGTGGCCAACTCACGTATTTAAAGGAAGATAAAGACCGTCAGAAAACAATAAACTTAAAAACAGTTCTATGCGGGAAAGGCTATATTGCACCTGCAGAAAATGGCCAATATTGCTTAGGGGCTAGCTACAATATTAAAGATGACGAAACTCAAATACGCTTAAACGATCAGCAAAAGAACTTTGATTATTTGGAAGATTTTGGTGAAGAATTTCAAGCCTTACATCAAATATTAAAACAGCAAGAATCTGTATTACTACCAGGAAGAACAGGATTTCGCTGCACCACGCCAGATTACCTGCCAATGACTGGCCCATTAATCGATGACGAAGCTTTTGATACTGATTTTACGGCGATTCGTAAGAATTTGGCACGCTACCCAAGGCAAGAGACTAAATTTCATTCTGGGCTGTATTTAAACATTGGCCATGGTTCACGTGGATTAACATCAGCACCTTTGTGTGCAGAGCTGATTGCAGCTTATATCTGTGAAGAAAATTTTCCGGTAGCGAAAGATCATGCCGAAGCACTTCTTCCTGCTCGATTTTTAATAAGAGAAATGGTTCGTAATAAACGTTAGGCTAAACGATTGCTAGGGGCTACTAAGCTAAGCGCTATTTTCGGATTTCTCTGCATGACTACAAACGCTTGGGATAGAGTGAATTCTATTGCGCTTAGAATTCACTCGAATGGCTCGCATTTCTTCTTGTAACAATTTGCATTGAGCACGCACTATCGCAAGCTCACTCTGCATATCATCGATATTGATAAGCACTGAAGACAATGTACGCTTTAAACGTTGGCGGGAAATATCGTTCATACAGCCCCCTTATTCACAATAAAATCAGCCGTTCGATGATATCAAGTATTTGATTTCCAGTCTCGACTATTAACAATCTGGCAGCTTTGGCTAACAGGGTCAAATAATAAGGTTAAATGACCTGTTTTTAATTGCCCTTCAATTTGAGAAATCTTATCCGCTAAGCTGCACTCAAACTCCCCATAATCAGTGCCATCCCGGCTGGCAAACTCTTGCACTATACCGGCGAGCGCATCTTTTGATAAACCTTGATAGGGTATTTCGATGACACCCGCTTCTTCGTCATCATACTCGGGCGGCGCACTGTGGAAATCAGACATAGTTGTCCTTTCGATATTGAATAGGGAGACGGGGATTACAGGATATTAACGACGGTGAGAGAAATTAGATTCACGCTCCCACTCACATACCATTTTCAGTTCACTGTCATTTGGATTATGACCGCTTTCTGTGCTTTCCCAAGAAAAAGTGTGCTTGCCCGACAGCTCTGTTTCAAGATGTACCGTTACACTGGACCAATACATAGTGCGCAACATTGCTTCAAAGCGACTAATCCAACGCTCCCATTCGTATTCAATGGAGTTATAGGATGCCGCAAAATGAACCAGCTGAGTATGATATGTACCAGAGTACACATCAGGTCCGGGCATAGAGAACATTTCACGAGATAGAAAAGGCCAATCGTCATCAAGACTCGAGGGTAATTCCTGAACGGCCGACCAGTTAGTTCGGCGACGGCGGTATGCTTCGAGCTCCCCCCCTGCTGGGATATCCCGAATAATACCATAGACTATCGATTCTTGATCATAAGACGACATGGCTAAAGAACCACCTAAAACATGAAACTAATATATAAAAGAATATAAGCGAATCAGCATCATAAGTTATTTTTATAGAATAAAAAATGCCGGCTGATTAAATAATATTACTAAATATTATAATGAGCCGGCAAATAAGCCTATCTGAGTAAGTTTTGACCTAGTGATTACTTATTTACAACATTCACTATTTTAGCTTGAACATAACTACCGGGGGCATCTTCGATAATCGTAAGCTTACCGTCTCCTGGTATACGCTTGGCAACCTGAGCGTTATCTTCTTTTGTGGCCCAGTCTTGCCAGTCTGTCCACCAAGAGCCATCATTCTGCTTCGCATCTTGATACCAAGCATCTGCCGTTTCTGGTAAAGCATCATTGGTCCAATAACCGTATTTATTCGCTTCTGGTGGATTCACTACACCGGCGATATGCCCAGAGCCACCTAATACAAAGCGTGATTTACCCGATAAATTCTTAGCACCGTCGTAAGTACCCTTCCACATAGCAATATGATCTTGCGCAGTCGATAAGAAGTAAGTCGGCACTTTCACCGCAGAAAGGTCAATTCTAACGCCTGCTAATTCCAAACCATTTTTTTCTTTTAATTTGTTGTGCAAATACATGTTACGCAAATAATAAGAATGCATGGCTGCAGGTAAATTAGTAGAGTCTGAGTTCCAGTACAATAAATCAAACGCCGTTGGCCGCTTGCCTTTCAAATAGTTATTGATAAAGAAAGACCAAAACAAATCTTTCTCACGCAGGGTATTAAAGCTGAACGCCATCGCTCGACCATCAAAATAGCCCACCGCATCCATTTGCTTTTCTAATGCAGAAATTGCGGTCTCGTTAATAAACACACCAATTTCGCCGGGGTCTTTAAAGTCGATTAACGTTGCCAAGAAAGTCGCCGATTTAATGCGTTCGTCTTTCTTCTTCTGCAAGTAGCTCAGCGTTGTCGCTAAAAGAGTACCGCCCACACAATAACCAATGGCATTAATCTCTTTCTCACCGGTTGCTTTCTCAATAGCATCCAGCGCAGCAACAGGACCTTCTAACATATAGTCTTCAAAGCTTTTATCGCGCAAACTTGGCCCTGGGTTAACCCAAGAAATACAAAATACAGTATGACCTTGATCGACGAGCCATTTTAGATACGAGTTTTTTTCACGCAAATCTAGAATGTAATATTTATTAATAAAAGGAGGGATCACCAACAACGGCCGTTTCTTAACGTTTTCCGTCGTGGGCGAATATTGAATTAATTGCATCATATCCGTCTGATAAACGACCTTGCCTTTCGTAGTCGCAACATTACGCCCTACTTTAAAAGCATCCATATCTGTCATGGAAATATTAAGACTACCACCTTGGCTTGCATCTAAGTCTTTTAACAACTGTTCCATACCATCTAATAAATTGGCACCGCCGGTTTCTAATGTTTTACGAATGACTTCGGGATTTAAACCAGCAAAGTTCGTTGGCGATAATGCACTAACAAGTTGACGTAATAAATAATCAACCTTTTGACGACTTT
The DNA here is from genome assembly GCA_000967895.1 of Oleispira antarctica RB-8. Classification (GTDB taxonomy): domain Bacteria; phylum Pseudomonadota; class Gammaproteobacteria; order Pseudomonadales; family Oceanobacteraceae; genus Oleispira; species Oleispira antarctica. Next base: position 1,439,036 of record FO203512.1, on the reverse strand, counting down.
TTTCAGATAAGCCATCCACATCACCCACCATATCGGTTAATGACTTACTCTGTAAAAGATAAAACTGTTTGATATAATCAAACATTACATTATCAGTCCACTCAGCATCGTTAAAACGGCGATCACCTTTCTCAGGACTAATGACAGCTTCAGTCTCTTTACCTAAAAATTTTAGTGCCGTATTTTGAAATAACGCCTGCTGCTTTTGCATTAATTGAACTTGGTCAGCGACAACCTTAGTGGGATTTCGATAAAATGCATCACCCAGTTCTTCAAAGGCCTTACTAAAATCATTCATAATTGAAGCAGAAGGATCCTCATTACTGTTTTTTGGATTCGCTGCTTTTTCCCAAAAACGATAAGCTTGGTCACTGGCTTTCGTTGCCATTTCCATAAAATCGGTGATGGTATTCTCAACTGGCTGACTCATTTCTTAATCCCTGAAATAACGACGATAGATAAAAAGAATAAAAAAAACCGCCAGCAGTAACGAGCCATAAGCCATCACTGAACAAGCGGTTTTTATCGACTAAAGCAATTATGCTGCTTTAGAAGCCTTAGCTTTGTTAGGAGCCGTTGCCGCAGCAGCTGCTGAAGTAGCAGTTCCACGAGCATCTTCCATAATAGCTTCAACTTGATCTTTAAACTCTACAGCCATTTCAGAAAGAGATTTTGCATCTTCCATGATTTTTTTGTTAAGTTCAGTTGTTGCTTCAGCCTGTGAAGAAGAAAAAGAACGCATAGAATCAGCGTCTTTAATTTCAGCAGCTTTTTTCATTTGATCAATACCAGCATCTGCATACGACTTAATTGCATTTAGTTGGAATTCAGTCATTTTTTCCATATTGCCTACAAACAAAGCACTAAACTTCTGCATTGGGCTATATAGGTTTTTAGTTTGCTCAGCAAATGCGTTTAAAATATTCTCTTGCATGGTCTTACTCCTTCAAGGTTTTGCTTTCCAGTACGGGTACAAAGATTGTAGCCACAAATATGTTACATTTATGTTACCCATGCCACTGAAAGTAACACTATTTTAAAGAAAATAATCTTTTCGTATGAGTATTTTTTGGGGTATGTATAACAACATTGACAAAGATCAAGTATTAAAAAAAACGCTGGGAATTTACTGTAGCTTTAGTCAGCAAACGGGCTAATAAAATTATGATAAATTAGAGTAAAAAGCCTATAAATAAAGAATATTTATTATAATGTAAAGTCATAATAAAAACTCAATATTAATTTTTTTAATTATAGAATTATTTTATTGAAAAGTTATTTTTCGGTTGAATCAGAATCTCCCGTAGCAGCGCCTTTCATATAACCCGACATAAGATTCATGAAGGTTTTCTGAGCCTTATCAACGGACTTCATGCTTTCAGACATCATCGGCTTAAATAGGCTCATTGCATCGTAGCCTTCTTCACCCGACATCATCTTTTCCATCATGCCTTTCATTACTTCATTTTGAAATTCTTGCACATCAGGCAACCCCATCGCGCGACGTAATTCCTCAGGTGTCATATCAAATTCAATATTAATTTTCATTACACACTCCTTTGTTGTTATTTCTAAACGAGTTTACATTTCACATTAATGCTAGCGTTAACATTAGCTTCAAAACTAATGAATCGTGCCAGCTTAGCCCACATTGTTTCCTCTCGGCAAGCCATAATAAGCAATAACTGCGGTCGCTAAAGCCACAGCCGCTGCCGCAATAAATACCCATTGTGCCCCATAGACTGCCCAAGCCAGCCCAGCAAGGTATGCACCCAGCGCTCCACCTAAACCAAAGCCCAAACCACTGTATAATGCTTGCCCATGTAATTGCTGCTTACCCGGATAAAAAATCGCAATATATTTCACTGAAACCACATGCAATAAGCCAAAGCTGAACGCATGCAAACATTGAGAGAATATCAGCATAAATCCAACGTCAGAAAAGTAAGCTGTCATGAGCCAACGAACGGCCGTTAACAACAATGATAGAATGACTAACTCACGCAGCGACCAACGCTGTATGAATATTGATATCTTCCAAAAAATTATAATTTCAGAAAATACGCCCAATGACCAAAGCAAGCCAATCATCCAATGACTGTACTCTAACTGCTGTAAGTAGATACTAAAGAATACATAATAAGGACCATGGCTTATTTGTAATAAAACGGTGATCAGTAAAAAACTGATCAAGCCCCAATTGATACCAACCGCTAAACGATCATTAATTTCTTTTTCATCATTAATGCTTTCACTATCTGGCTTTAATGAAGAAACCGCAAAGTTGTGACCCGTTTCGTCCAGACTCTTTTGAGTTGAGGCGGCTGGCAGTACAAAACTATTAAATACAATCGCCAGCATCAAAACCAACATAATTGCGGGCAAATAATTAAGACTAATAAAATCAAAAACGCAACCCAATAAGCTGACAAGAATAATAAAACCAATCGATCCCCATAAGCGGATGCTGCTATACGCATCAAGGTCATTCTTAATATGTTTTAAAGTAAGGATTTCATATTGAGGTAAAATGGCCGACCAGAAAAAACCATAAGCCAGCATGATAATAACGTAATGCCAAAACTCTGTTGCCCAATAGATAGCAAAAAAACACACCACCATCAGCACGCCGCCTAAGCGCAATAATTGAATAGGTGGAATAAAATTTTCAACTAAGTGACTGCAACCTGCCCAGATGTTAGGAGCGAAAATACGAATACCACTGAACAGTGCGAGCAAAATACCAATATCCGCCACATCAAAAGCCTGTTCCTGCAGGTACAGCCCCCAAAAAGGCATAATGCATCCAATTAGCGCAAAATAAAGGCCGTAGAAGCCAGACAATCGCCAATACGGCACTTTCAACGACACGGTCATAGAGTTCTCTAAAATAGATTTTCGCGTAGGGATTTTAAAAAGGTACTTTACACAGCTGCATTAAAACAGAAAAGCCAATACGCTAGATCCATGAGCATGGTCTAGCGCGCCGTTAAACAATCATTAACCCGCTAAGATCAGGTTAATCCACTTGGCCATTAATAATAGGCGTTGTACATACCACATCAGCATTTTGTCCACGATTTCGAAGATAATGATCCATCAATACAATGGCAAGCATCGCTTCCGCAATGGGCGTTGCTCGAATGCCCACACAAGGATCGTGACGTCCTTTAGTAACGACTTCAATTGCTTCACCGGCACTGTTAATAGAGCGACCAGGAATTGCCATGCTCGAAGTAGGCTTCAAAGCAATGTGAGCAATAATATCTTGCCCAGTACTGATGCCACCCACGATTCCACCAGAGTGGTTAGCCAAGAAACCTTCTGGGCTCATTTCATCACGATGCTCTGTGCCTTTTTGAGCAACACAATCAAAACCATCGCCAATTTCAACACCTTTCACTGCATTAATGCTCATTAATGCATGGGCTATTTCAGCATCCAAGCGATCAAAGATGGGCTCGCCGAGACCAGGATTCAGACCTGTTGCTGTCACCGTTATTTTGGCTCCAACCGAGTTGCACTCTTTGCGCAGTGCTTCCATGTAGGTTTCCATTTCTGGCACTTTTGTTGAATCAGGGCAGAAAAATGGATTATTACGGACTTCATTCCAATCGAAATTTTCATTATCGATTTTAATCGGACCTAACTGAGATAAATAGCCACGAACTTCAATGCCTTTAGCTAATAGAAACTTCTTCGCGACAGCACCCGCCGCCACTCGCATGGCTGTCTCACGGGCGGAAGAACGTCCACCCCCGCGATAATCACGAAAACCGTATTTGTGAGTGTAAGCGTAATCAGCATGCGCTGGACGAAAAGTATCAGCAATGTTCGAGTAATCTTTGGAGCGCTGATCGGTATTTTCAATGATCATACCAATCGGCGTACCCGTCGTTTTACCTTCAAACACACCGGATAATATTTTCACCTGATCAGGTTCGCGACGCTGGGTAGTAAATTTAGACGTACCGGGCTTACGCAGATCCAAATCGTGCTGCAAATCAGCTTCGCACAACTCGATGCCAGGAGGGCAGCCATCGACGATGCAACCTAATGCAATACCGTGACTTTCACCAAAAGTCGTTACTGTGAAGCTTTTACCAAACGTATTACCCGACATATTTGTATCCGTTATAAATTGTATAAATACTTAAATGATTATAAGACTGTATTATTTTAGAGTAAGCGCTTGAGCACATTCGTCTAATTGATCAGCCGTCAAAACGAAAACGCCATGACCACCGGACTCAAACTCTTGCCACATAAAAGGCACGGTCGGATAAGCATCTTCTAATGCAGGCCAACTGTTACCCACTTCAACAATAAAAATACCATCATCCGTTAAATATTGGCGCGCTTGAGCAAGCATAATGCGCACCAAGTCCAAGCCATCGTCCCCTGCCGCCAATGCCAGCTCAGGTTCATTATGAAACTCTTCTGGTAAACAGTTCATATCGTCGGCGTCGACATACGGAGGGTTCGATACAATGATGTCGTACCTGCCATCGGCCGCACTAAAAAGGTCCGACTGTAACGCTACCACTCGATCACCTAACTGGTGACGAGCAATATTTTCATCGGCTAAGGCAAGGGCATCAAATGAGATGTCCAACAGCTCAACATGCGCTTCAGGAAACTCTGTAGCACAAGCAATACCAATACAGCCACTGCCGGTGCATAAATCCAAAATACGATGAACCGACTTAATACCCAACCAAGGCTGAAAACGCGACCCGATGATTTCTGCAATCGGTGAGCGTGGAATTAATACTCGCTCATCAACAATAAAAGGCAAATCATAAAACCACGCTTCACCGGTTAAATAAGGCGTCGGCATACGTTCATTAATACGACGCGTAAATAGCTCAATGACAGTTTGGCGCTCAGTGCGTGTTAATTTCGCATTTTGCCAAACGTGATCGATGTTCCAAGGTAGGTGTAACGCATGGGTCACCAACATAACCGCATCATCGCGAGCATTATCAGTGCCGTGGCCGAAAAACAATTCCGCTTCATTCATCCTGCTGATGCCCCAGCGCAGCATGTCTTGGAAGGTCGAAAGCTCATTTAATGCTTCTTCACAGGCATCATATGATAATACAAAAGGGGTTGTATCAGATTCTGAAATACTGGACACAGGCGCACCAAAGATAAAAATTTAGGGCCACATTCTAGCATTGAGCGGTCAAGCAACCAAGCCTAGAAGCGGCCGCCCCTATAGAATAAGCTGCCTATCGCTGGCCATATAAACTGCTATGGCCTTGTTCAAATGCATCCAGTGCATCGTTTGCAATCTGGCGCCCCATATTGACCAGTTCTTCTGTGCGATGAAACTCATACATCTCAGCAGAATCCTTGGGGATTTTCACCAATAAGTCCGGTGGATAACCCGCAATTTTATATTGGCTTAATGACGCCTGCATCACATCGAACATTTGATACAATATCTCGAGTTTACCCAGATTCGTCGTACTGGCTTGGACTTTGTCCTTAACATTTTCGCCGTTTATAGGTGAACTGCCTTCATGACTCAGCCAATTACTGGCTTTATTCACAATCGTATTAATCCAAGCACTTTTATCTTCGCCCTCGTTCACGAGTGATTGATCATCTTCCGTAGTTTCAATCATCACAGGCTTTGGAATTGGCACATCGGCATTCAGATCAACCGCAATGATAAAATCTGCATGAGCCGAAACAGACGCTGCAATAGGTAAAGGATTTAAAACCCCACCGTCCACAAACAAACTATTATTGCGTTTAACGGGTTGAAGTAATCCTGGAATAGCGACCGATGCACGCATAGCCTGCTCTAAAGAGCCTCTCTGAAACCATACTTCCTTTGCATTGGATAAATCCGTCGCCACTGCAGTAAAGGGAATCTCTAAATCTTCAATCTGAATGTCACCCAGCATTTCGAACAGCACAGAAAATACTTTGTCACCGCGAATCGCGCCATTACTAATAAAGCTAAAATCGACTAAACGTAATAAGTCCATATAACTCAGTGATTTCGCCCATTGATAAAATACATCGAGCTTTTTCGCACAATAAAAGCCACCGATAACAGAGCCCATAGAGCAACCTGAAACCGATATAATTTCATAACCACGAGCTTCAAGTTCTTCGATTATACCAATATGAGCCATGCCACGTGCGCCACCACTGCCTAAAACGAGCGCAACTGTTTTGCTCATTATTTCTTCTCCCAATGCCAAAATTTTTGAATAGTAATGCTTATTAACTATTCAATATTGCTGTTTTTCAATTATTAATGTCTTGGCCACAACATGAATCTGAGTTGTGGTTTTAAGTCTTTGCCTGGTGGTAATGTTAACGCACCATGACCAAACACCGGTATTTCAAAATCTTGATAAATTGCCGCTCGTAGCTGCTGTGCCAATCGAGTGGAGCAAGCAAAGTTATCCGCCATATTATTGGCCTGATAACAATGCACTACGAGATAAAGTCGACGCTTCATTGTTACGTCTAAGTTTCTTAAGGTTGATAATAAAATGTCTGATTTTTGTTCATCAATACGACCATCCACCGTGCTCAATCCTTCCAACCAACCCGACTCTTTTTGCAAGGCTGCAATGATATTCTGACGATCAACGTTATTATCCGTCAATGCATCTGAACTGCTTATTTGATCGAGATTGAAATATAACTTATTTTTGCTACGCTCCACTGCGTACAAAACATAAATACGATTAGGGTCACCGGGAATCATCGCCACCACATATCCCTGATCGGAATCTCGACCGTATAGCTTAGCGTTACTGAAAATACCATTAGCCCAAAAATTACTGCTACCGCAATCGAGCCCAGAGCAACGATACATAATCTGGGCACCTTGTTCTTGCCACTGACCTAAAAAGTAATCCAGTATCTGTTCAACTTTGTGATTGGTTGATATTTGCCAAAATTGACGATTAACCTCACCCGTAATCAAACGTTCAACCTCACCGGAAGTCACGGCTAGTTTACGTTGCAGTCCTGAGAGTACTAAACGATATTCAGTATAATTTTGTTGAGTTTCTTTAATCAGCTCAGCACGCGGAAAAGCCTTCACTATTGCACTCTGATCAATTGCATAGGCCTGCACAGAAAAGAGTACTGGCAAGATAAATAAGAGAAATAAACGTCTTACCCATATTTTTTTTAACACAGAAAGTGGTTTCACTGCTTGCTTATGGGAACTCATAACCGATAATTGCATCTTATAAACTCTTACAAAAAATATTTTTAAATAATTAATCTGAGGTTACCATGGCTGAACCAAAATGCCCTAATTGCTGCATCGAAGGTATTGAATATTTCAAATCCAAAGAAAGCCTAGAGCGCGCTAAAAACGGGACGCCGTGGTTTATTTTAGTCTATTGTGATGGCTGTGGTCACGTACATCAAACGCTTACTAAACATGTTTTCACCACATCAACGGCATCCCCCTTTATAATGCCCAGCATTAAGTAATTGGTATATTAATTTTTCTATGCTCAGTCCCTACTCCCCATTTTACTGTGCCCATTGCATCCACTGCCGATTACCGCAGACTCATTGCGTATGCTCGAAGATAGAGCACATTGAGCTGCCCTTTAATATTAACCTGTGTTGCCATAGCAAAGAATGGCAACGCAATGACAATTCCGGGCAATGGGCGTTATTGAGCAGCGAGCAGGTTCACCGCATAAAGTGGCACCGTAAACCTGAATTAATTACCCCAACCTTATCAATGTCAGATTTAACCGTAGAGACGGGGCATTATTTACTGTTTCCTGCTGTCGATGCTGAAGACATACAAGACGTCTTTAACCATACGACTCAAAGCCCCACTCAGCCTATCACTCAACTTTGGGTCATTGATGGAACCTGGCAAGAAGCCCAAAAGATGCTGCGTCAAAGCCCTTGGCTAAAATCTATGCCCAAAGTACAAATTCAAGCGACGAATGAACAGCCTCTAAAAAGCCAATTTCAACTGCGTCGTAATCAACAAGGCTTATGCACCCTAGAAGCGATTGCTACCGCTGTCGCTCATCAATCGCCTTTGGCAGCGCAAACACTAGAAAAAAACTTTCACCTATTTCAAAATACCCTACTGAGTTTGTTGCGCTAACAACCTCCTGTTATCATGCCTTTCACTTATTCGTTCTGGTTAATTTTTCGTTTACTTTTAGCTTACTATTTAGAGATATTACATGTCATATCGAGCACCCTACAAACGATCCTCCTACTCAAAACGTGCAATAATTTTTTGCCTCACATCGGTTCTATTGATCAGTTTAACTGCCTGCAAGTTCAACCCACTAAAAACCGAGCCAGAAATTGCGGTAATAGACTACAGTCAAGAACAACAAGATACAGCACAACAACGCGCGCAAACTATTTTTCAGCAATACTACCAATATCAAATAGATTCTAGCCCTGTTCTGCGCAGCACCTTAGCCATGCCTGGGCAGTACGAATGGGATGATATTTCAATGTCTGCCCAGCAAGAATACATCGAAACCATACAAGATTTTCGCCAACAGCTAATCGAGCTTGAACAAGGTGCGCTCAGTACTGATGATCGTCTGTCTTATGAATTATTATTGCACCATATAGAGCAATCATTACTCTTCACTCCCTTCGAACACCACGACTATGCATTGTCTCAGATGGGGGGCTGGCATACTCGCATCCCCAATATCCTGATTAATTATCAGAGCATTAACAATATTCAAGAAGCACACGATTACATTGAACGCATTAATGGCGTTCGTCACTTATTCAGTGAATTAATTAATCGCTTAGAACAAGCCGAAGCTGCGGGAATAATAGCGCCACAATTTGTCTACCCTTACGTGATTAGCGCTGCGCAAAATGTTATTACAGGAGCCCCCTTTAACGATGAAGGCAACAGCCCTATTTGGGAAGATTTCAATAAGAAGATAGAAGGCCTGAATCTATTCGCCAGCAGCGACAAGGTATTGCTTAAAAAAGCTCAAAGAGCCTTAAAAAGATCATTATTACCCGCCTATAATGATCTTATTAGTTTTTTACAACAGCAAGCTTTACGCGCACCCAAGCAGCAAGCTGCAAAAGACTTACCCCAAGGCGAAGAGTATTACCAACTGCTATTGCAAAGTCATACCACAACAAACCTAAGTGCTGAACAAATACATCAATTGGGCTTAAAAGAAGTCGCTCGCATTCAGAATAAAATTCGTACCTTGATAAAGCCATTAGGCTACCCTGTCGCCAATAAGAAAGATGCTGATATTAATGCATTGGATTTAAAAGCTTTCTTTACCTGGATGGAGGATAACGCGGAACGTTTCGAACAAGACCCCCAAGGTGAAAAAGATTTCATTGCTTACCAAAGAGATAAAGTCGCGGCAATATCAATGCGCCTACACAAGAGCTTTCTAGAGCTGCCTAAAACTCCCATCGTAGTGCGCGCAGTGGATAAATATCGCCAACCAAGTTCACCGGTTGCATTTTATGAGCAACCACCCCTCGACGGGTCACGCCCAGGATTTTATTATGTAAACCCTGCCCGCCAACACGACCTGCCTAAATACCGCTTAGCGGCTTTGGCCTATCACGAAGCATTACCTGGGCATCATTTGCAAATTGCTTTAGCGCGTGAAAATCAAAACCTGCCGAGCTTCCGTCGTTTAATGAGTTTCACGGCCTTTAGTGAAGGCTGGGCTTTATATGCCGAGAAGCTTGCCGACGAAATGGGCGGCTATACCTCTAACGAAGAACGTTATGGTCAACTAATTATGGAGTTATGGCGCGCAGTACGTTTAGTGCTTGATACCGGTTTGCATTCAAAAGGCTGGAGCAAAGAACAAGCCTTAGAATATCGTTTAGCTAATACGCCTTTTTCTGAGCAAGACTCTATCCATGCTATTGAGCGCTATTTAGTCATGCCTGGGCAAGCGACCAGCTATAAAATTGGCGCATTAGAAATTGAGCGTTTAAGACATAAAGCCAAAAAAACGCTTGGCAGAAAATTCTCACTTCCAGAATTTCACCAAGTAATATTAGAGCAAGGGGCTTTACCCTTAGACATTCTTGAGCAGCAAGTTGATCAATGGCTTGAACGGAAGAACCGTTAATCGTAGACACAAAAAAGGGCTTCAATAGAAGCCCTTTTTAATTATTAAACGTTCTTAATAACGCACTGCTAGCCAGCAGTTTCACTCAAATTAAACTTCACGTCACGCAGCACTGGCGTAATGTTAGCAATCGTGACGGTTACGCCCTGCTCTAACCGATATGTCTTTTCAACGTGCGTATGGGTCATGGTTTTAGTATCAAACTTCCATTCTTTATTACGACGAACATCCACCTGACCTTCAATACCACAATCATCCAAACGCACAGTAAAACCACCACTGTTCACTTGTACAATCTTGCCCTCACGCTTTAAGCCTTCTTTACTCACGCTATTGGATTCTTTTTCCAAAGCAAACTGACGTTGCAACCATTCAGCCTTTAACCACTGATCAGACTGCCAAGCCGCCATGCGACTATTATTCTGGGCTTTGCCCAATTGCTCTAATACATCATCAGAGATTGCGTCCATCTTGCCATCAAACAAGTAGGACTTAACCAAACGATGCACCAATAAATCATTGTACTTACGAATCGGAGAGGTAAAAGTGGTGTACGCTGTCAATCCCATGCCAACATGAGGCTTAGGAGTTGTGCCAAACTTACTGCGCTCAAGCTGTCGCGCTAAAATTGCCTGTAAAGGCAATTCAAACTTTTTGTCTTCAGTATCTGGATTACCCGCCGCGATCAGTTGCTGAATTTCAATAAAGCCTTCAAGCGTTGATATTTTCTCTGGATCGGCAATATTCAATTGCTCTTTCACTAATGCACGCGCTTCACCTTGGCGTTCAGAACGAATACCAGCATGCTGAATAAATAAACCATGTTCTTTTTGCGTTAAGAAATCCGCTACGCTACGGTTTACCGCAACCATGCTCTCTTCAACCAACTTGTGAGCAATATTGCGCTCACTCGAAACTATCTGATCAATTTTACCCTGCTCATTCAAAAACGCTTTGTATTCAGGGCGATCATCTAAGACTAAATTGTGCTTACGGCGATAACCATTCAAAGCAAGAGAACAAAGATTTAATGCGCTTAATACCGGTTTAATCGACTCGTTAATGTTCTCATCCGTCACCGCTTCATCATTTAGAAAAGCCGCTACTTGGATATAACTTAATTTAGCTTTCGATTCGATCAACGCCGCTTCTAATCGATAGCTGGTAATTTCACCGTGCTCAGAAATCGTTAAATGACAAACCAAAGCGGGTCTAACTTGATTGGGTAATAATGAAAATGCGCCTTCCGATAACGCGCTCGGTAACATAGGAATCATGTTATCGATAAAATAACTCGACGTGCCTCTGCGTAGTGCTTCTTTATCCAAATCTGAGCCGGGCTTAATCGCACAACTAGGATCTGCAATCGCTACCTGTAAAGACCAACCAGAATCTGTTTTTTGGCAGAATAAGGCATCATCTAAATCACGACTCATGGCGGAATCAATGGTCAACCAATTGGTTGCGGTTAAATCATTACGAGGCTCTGCTGAGGATGCTTGATCCATAACCGACAATAGCGCTTGAGCTTCATTTTGGCAGTCTTCTGAAAAGTCACCTGCAAGATCCCACTTACGCACCATCATATTGCTTTCAATCTGACGATCGCTTGTCTGCCCTATGACTTCAAGGACTTGCGCTTGAACCTTGCCGTGTGGATAAGGATGCTGAGAGATTTTACAACCAACAAGATCACCATCTTTAGCGCCGTTGCGCTGAGCAGGAGGAACAAATACCCAGCGGTTAAAGGTCGGATGATCGGGAGAGATGAAATGCCCTTTGCCTTTAACAATATATTGACCAATAAATTCATCTTGAACCGATGAAATTAGCTTTTCGATAATCGCTTGGCTTTTGCCTTCTTTGGTCTCTTCGACCTTAAAAGCAATGACATCCCCAGATAAGACTTTATCCATCTCATCAGGGCTTAGAAAGAATTGTTCGTTATCGTCGGTATTCACAAAGCCATAACGACCACCCGTGGCGCGTACTCTACCCTCATGACGAGGAATACTGGAGTGAATTTCTTGCTTTAGTGACTTAAGTTGAGACAGTGCATCGAGGTTTAACATTGAAACTTCTTCTACTAACGATATGAAAAGAAGCAGTTTAATGGCTTAGGGCGGACTAAGCCAGTAAATAACAAACACTTGGCGAGAGATAGCCAGTACCGCGATGAGTATTAATTGCGAATAACAATAAACTAATACTTCAGGCTAGCACCAATACGCCAATATCGACTTTGCTCAGGGGTTGCTTTAACAACCGCTGCGGTCTCATCGTAGGCACGCACGCGGCGATTACGCAACTGGCCAATCTCGGCATTTAGCCATACAGAACCTCGCCAGTGAAAATCAGCACCCAAGCCTACTTGCCAGCTACGATACTGCAAATTTACTTCTTTCGTCGTCGTATCCGTTTTTATTTCTTCCTTCCAAACACCACCTGCGGGTTTGATCATAAAATAGCTTTGCAAGGCATGGGACAGATGATGTTTAACGTTAATATTAGGAAAGCCTAGCTCTACCCAAGTTCGTTTAGACGCTTGAAATCCCATAGACACCACAGGCCGTAAATCGTAATCACCAAAAGCACGATCAACCGTTAAACCAACCTGCCAAAAGCCACCATTACCCAATAAGCGTCGACCGATGACTGAACCATTAAGCCCAATATGATCCATGCCAACATTACCACCATCCGTCATTAACCCTGGTTCAAAATCGAGTAAGAAAAGATTGTTATTACCGCGTTGCTGTTGGTATTGAATCGGCATTGATAGCCAAATGTATTCCTTTTCTGCGGCAGTCGAACCACGCCAATCAAACTCGGTAATGTCCAGATGAAACTGAGATCTGAACGACTCACTGCGACGATCTTTCTTCTCTACAGGTAAGGTCAACGACTTTTTATTAGAAGAGAACTGATCCCCAGGTCCCGATGCCAAAGAGCTTAAACTCTCACTACTGATGTAAAACCCAGCTTCTTGCTCAGTCGAATAAGGCATTGCGGCTTGCGCGCTACTATTCATACATAGCACCGTTAACCACATGACGGTTGGCATAAACAGACGGACTCTAGGGTTTGTTTTCATCTTTATGCTCATTAAATGTTTCTTGCACACTTGCATAGCTGGCCAACGCACCTGTCTGTAGCTCATTTTTTCGTACCGTATCCAATGCTTCAAAAACCTTTAAGACTTGCTCAAAGCCCTCAATTAAATTGGCTGAGGCATTTGTCTCCTTTAATATTTCAGTGTAGCCGCTAACAAACTCATAGGCTTCAGTTTCTTTACGGCGTGAATCTGCAGTACTTGCCTCATCCATTCGTTGAAGTGTATCGACCGCCAACATTAAACTTTTAGCACCTTCACTATCACCATCAACCGCTTCTCCCATTATAAAATCATTGAGAAAATGCACCGATTGAGCAATTTGAGACGTTGATTCATCGGCTTTAACGCCTCCTAACGACCGGAATTCCGATTCATTAATAAAGCCGTCTTGATAAAGGCGTTCGGTCAGTGCAGGAATGTCGCTGGATTTAACGGTACCGGAGAAGTATTCCGCCGAAATCATGCCAAGCTTCGCGCCCTTATAGGACAAGGATACGCTGTCACCGGAACCCGAGTGCGGTAGCGAATCGACAATACGTTGCTGGCTTGTGCCCGCGCTGTCATTAGCAGGTTTGCCGTTGAGCATATTAAGCAAGCCTTGGTAAGACTGAGCTTGATTATTAATGTCCATGAATAAATCCTAACTGAGTACACATGTTCAGTACTCAGCAAGATACAGACCAACAATTATTAACTAATTATTTTTCAATGACTTACAGAGGGTCTATCGCAGTAATAAAGGAAATTATCACAATTCGTGACAAGTATTTGATCAGAGAAAAGTAAGATAACGGTATAAGTGTCATTATCTTGCCGTTTGCAAAATTTAAGCGGAAGCATTAGCGGCAAGTACTTGCCTTAAATGAATAAATCTACTTAACCGTTCACGCGAACGGTTAAGTAGAATAAGGCAAACTGGCTAGCCTATTATTTTTCTTATTTATTCTTTTCTGTCTTTTTAGACTTGCTACTTTTTTTAGCGCCGCTTGCTTTTTGACTCTGCTTTGTCAGTTTGGTACGGATACGGTGCATGCCAAAATAAATAGAGAATAAAACAATCGGCATCGCAATGCCTGTAGCAATGTCTTTATTTACTGGCACGCCAAACGCTTTCAAGGCTTCAAAACCGTAACCCATTAGTGATAGCGCATAATAACCTATCGCGACCACAGACAACCCTTCGACGGTTTGCTGCAAGCGTAATTGTAAGTGGCTGCGACGATTCATAGAGGTTAATAAGTTCTGATTTTGCGCTTCAATCGATAACTCCACCCGTGTTCTTAATAAACTTGTGGTGCGATGTATACGACGGGAAAGGTCTTCTAGACGATCGCGCACCGACTGACATGTTTTGATCCCTGGGCTCAAGCGACGTTCCAAGAATTCTTGTAACGACTGCACGCCGTCCATGTGAGATTCGTGCAATTGGTGCAAGCGGTCTCCTACTAGGTCGTAATAGGCATTAGTGGCGGAAAAACGGAAATTGGTATCTGAACGATGCTGTTCAATATTCGCCGCTAATTGCGATAATTCAGTTAATAATAAACGCTCGTCATCCTCATTTTGAATATCTGCAATGCGCTGATTGAGCACGGCTAAATCTTCTTCGATTTGAGTAATGGCAGGATTGAGTTCACGAGCAACTGGCAAGCCTAACAATGACATTAAGCGATAGGTTTCAATCTCGATTAAGCGCTGAACCAAGCGACCTCTTTGATAAGGATTGAGATGATTACCATGAGCCACTATACGTCCAAAACCATCGCTGTGTAATTTGAAAGCAGTCCAAGCGGCACCGCGTTCAAACGCAACCTTCGCTCCGTTCCAGCGCTGACCTTCAAACCACTTATGCAGCTCTTCATCCGTTGGTTCATGCTCGATCAGGGCCACATGCAGTGCAACCACGACATTGCCCGGTATGGCCGCAAGCCAATCTTTCGGAATAAACGATAACGCATCCGCTGAAAAAGGTTCGACATTAGGGCAAATAAAAGTAAAGTTAGCAAACTCTAAATGGCGCTCCCAGCGCAGTTCAAAACCACCGAAATCCAAATATAAACAAGACGAATCCGCTGCGGGTGCAGGCATGCTAAAGCGTTTGCACAAATCAACGATGTGCTCGTATAAAGCCTCGCTGGCATCCCCAAGCATCACAGTAAAGTGCGTAATTTGACACGCCCCTTCAATGATAGGCGATGGCCGATTGTGCAACTCTTCGTATAAAGCAGAGCGCCACGGATGAACTTGTAAGGTCACGACAGGAGCAGAAATATCGGGAGCAGAGTTTTCGTTTGTCGTATTGCTTTCATTGAGAGCAGCACTTTCTTTACTCACTGACTCTTGTGGAAATTCCACCGAGCTTATTTCAGCACTGGGCTCAGAAGCCTGAGTGGGTCGTGACTCTGAAGCCGACTGTTGTCCTGGTATTAACGTTGTCATTCACAACCGTTCCTTACAAAGGGGAAGCACATTTTACACACTTGTGATGAAATATTGAATTTTCATTCGTCTTCGTCATCGCTATTTTTATTTACATCAGCGACTTCTATCATTCATAACTCATTATGCTGCATCCATAAAAAACCCAGCATGAGCTGGGTTTCTTGAATCGAACATTTCAGTTAAGAAACCGTTAGGAAAATTCTTCCATAAAGTCGAGCCCTGCCTGATGGCGAATCGACTGCCTATGATTAGCCCACAACTCTTTAATTCGGTCTTGATTACACTCTTGACGATCAACCAATACTTTCGTCTGCAGCTCTCCTTTTTTTACACCATTGGCAAGCGGTACTTTACTGAAAACAAACTGGTTTGAAATCAGATCCATAAACGGTCCCGCTTTACTGGTCGGCATAATAAACGACAACTGTAAGCCGAGCGCTTCGGTTAAATAGTTAATCACCTCTTTCGAACGGGTTTCATCCATTTTAGAGAAAGCTTCATCGACTAATACCGTACGTAAGTGTGTATCGCCTTCATTAAAACGGAACGCTGAAGTAATCGCCGCACTGCGAATAATATACGCTGGAGTCTCTAACTGACCGCCCGAACCAGTACCGTATTGGCTGAGTGCAATAGGATCTTTATTCAACGGCTGCTTATAAATTTCATACGCACGATAATTACGATAATCAGAAATACGCTCCAATTCACGCATCGCTTTTACTTCGTCTTCATCTAATAGCATGGCCATTAATTGATCACGAACTCGCTGAGAATTTTTAGTCAAGCCAGCATCAAATAACGTAGCACCATCACCCAAACTTGGGGATTTAATTACTTCGTCAAAAAACTGGAAGTATTCTTTATATTCCGGTACCCATTCCCAGTCAAACCAATAACATTCTTTATCAGCACCAAATTTATGATGCGCCAGTTCTTTATTTAGTTCTTCTAAAACGCGTTTACCGTCATTAATCGACTGATAAATTGAGTGGCAAAGATTGGTCACGAAAGCGTTATTGAAACTGTCTTTCAAGCCCGTTAACTTATCTTGCTTCTCTACTAATATATTGTTGCGTAAGCGGTTGTGCACACGATCAACTTCTCGCTGCAAGCCGCAAACATCTTTAAAGAAGGGTACACCATGTTCTTCACGATAATTGGGATCGTAAACAATGGCATCAATGGTTTGGCAAGTTTGGTTATGATCGGCAATGTTGCGTTCTATTTCATGAACCTTGGCGTTCATTTCGCTGTACACGGACTTGCGATGATTTTCAATCGAGTCCGCTGGGCTATTAGCCGCTTCTTCATCAGCCTCTTTCAATCGTGCTTCGGCATCAAACTCCGGCCAAACACTGACAATTTTACGCAAATTATCTTCTTTACCATCAGCGACATAAGACGTTTCTTCTTGCTGGTCGCTTAATTTCTTACACAGACGCTCGCTGTCTTTAAGCTGCTGCTCTATACGCCCTGTCGATCCATCCAATAATTGAATTTGCTGATCCAGCTCATCGCCTTTTTTCTTTAAGACCGAAAATTCTTCTTCAAGCGCAGAGAAATCAGAAAGATCAACTTTCGCAAGCGCCGCTTCCGCTTGCTGAATTTGGTAATGCGTTTCCAGCATATCTTTAATCGAACTAGCAAAAACCACATGGCGCAAGCTATTCACTGCAAACAAGATATCTTGTGCTTGCTTCGCATTAATTTGGGCATCATTCGCGTGATCAATCAAACTGCCTAGTTCAGATTGTTTCGCGGCCAATGCACGCTCACGCGCACCTTGACCAAAAACTAGCTCAGCATCATTTAAATCACAGCGGTAGATAGAATAAGCACCACTACCCAGCCCTTCTTTTGTTACACCACGACGGGTTTGACGCAACGCTGTCACGTCACGTACTTGCTCAACCGAACCGTAACTCGCTTGTAAATAATGACGCGCGGTCGCGTGTTCAAACGACATAATATTTATGATGGAGTTATCCGATAACTTCATGCGATCGCAATCTTTTTTCGCCTTACTACCCTGCACAACTCGGGCGCGGCTGCCACCTTGAATAGAGCGTACTATTCGAGCAGCTTCAGCTTCGTATTCTGATTCAACAATGATACTGAAACGCGCACCGCCAATGTAGCCCTCAATCGCGTTTTGCCAATCAGAGTCAGTAATTTCAACGTAATCTGCTAACACACATGGCTCTGCTTGTGGGCATTCACGACGAATAGTTTCCAATGCAATGCGCACGAAGTGTGGATAGTTAAGTTCCCGTGCTTCTAAGCTATCAATATCATTTTGCTTTTGTGCGATTTGACGCTGAACTTGTTGCACTTTTTGTTCACGGCGATCCACCAGCTTCGCCAACTGATCGCGCAATGGAATGCCGGAGCTCTCTAACTCACCACTAAACCAACGTTCACGCCACTGATTCATTAACTGTTGGTTTTGCTGTGCGGTTTCTAAGTGGGCTTCTAACGGACTTAGATCAACCCAATCCTTACCCAGCAGGGTCGGAAAATCGACAGCACCGTCGGTCGCAATAGCGGCGACATTTTTCGCCATATCAATCAGTTTGCGCTGGCCTAATGACGGTAAATCAACTGAAATGGTTGATTTCTGTAATGACTTATATAGAGATTCAGTGGCCTGTAACGAAAACTGTGATGCTTTATCTTGCTCTAATAACAACATCGCTTGCTGCTGCAGCTGCTGTTTGCCACTTTCAACTTTTTGTTCGCATTGATCTTTATCTTGCAACGCATCAATGCCTAAACGCTGTGCTTCCATGGCAATAAGTTGTTCGCGTAACTGGCTACGTCGGTCTTGGGACTGTTCGCGATCTTGTTCTGCGGTCGATAAATCATCGCGCAAATGTTGCTGTTTTTCTTTCGCTTTTAAATAAATCTGCTGGTCATTTAAAAAACGACTTTTAGCGGCGGTATATTCAAGAACGTTATAATCTATCCACTGGTCGATGTAAGTTTTTGCCGTTTGCTTGGTAGAACTTAAAACATTGATCGTTTCTTGCAGACGCTTGGCATCAGATTCCATGGAATAAATGGTTTTCATTAAATCTGAAACCGAACGAATCGCATCGCCGAGGTCTTTCTTTTCTAGAATTTCATTCGCCACAAAACCATTAATACTTTTAACTGGTTTATACGCCATAAAACGAGAGAAAGTACGAGCAGCGTTCATTGCTTCGCGCTCAGACACCGCATCGTGTCGACCACGTAAGGCACCGTATAAACGACGTAGGTATTGCTTTTTAGTATCGTACTTTTCGATATTATTAGCGTCCATGCGACTTTTAAGATGATTGTTAATTTTATCTAAAGCAATAACCTGACGCTTGCCTTCGCCATCTTCCTGCAAAAAATCGGACAGCGTTAGCTGTTCACCCGCGACAATATAAAACTGTAAATCATTTTGGCGCGCAGTGGTTTGGTTGCCCGATTTTTCCATCGAGGCACTGATGCCGAGTACGGCCGTAAATGCCTCTCCAGACTCACCTTCAGTGGGATGAAATATGGCGGCTAAATATCCGACGGCACCATTTGGACGAGCATAGCTACCGTCATCACAACCTAGAACATACGAAGCTAACGTTCGTACGTTTTTACCGCGCCCACGCTGTGTCGCTTCATCTTGACCTGGATTGTAATGGAATAACGTATCGTGAGCCGCGGTCATAACAGTTTGGATGGCATCCGCTGCGGTTGTTTTGCCTGAGCCGTTACCACCGGATAGTAAATTGATCGGACCAAAATCAAATTCTAGCGCTGGGATATTACCCCAGTTTACGTATACAAATTTCTTTAAAAACACACGTTATTCCTTATTCCGCAAACAAGCTGGTTGTCTTACTTTTCGGCTCTGCTTTAGTCTGATTATCAGCCACCGCTTTTTCAGCGACTTCTTTATCTTCAGCTTGTGCTTCTTCTGTTATGTCTACATTTTCTATCTCTGAGTCTTCTATCTCTGAGTCTTCTATCTCTGAGTTTTCTGCATGGGAGCTTTCATCATCAGAGCTTTTTATCTCAGTCGTTTCGTCATCCGTACTTGCTTCATCCGAGCTTTCTGCCTCAGCACTTTCTTCATCAGCCATATCAACCGAGGCTTGCTCATTTTCAATTAAGTCGGCCAATACTTGTTCGCTTACGTAACTCATGATCATCGGACGAATACGCATCCACATATCGCCATCATCTAAGCGATCTTCGTTCGCTATCTGGATCAAACGTAATTGTTTTAAGCGTCGAAAAAGTTGTTTACGCTCGGTCATATTGTCTGGCAGAGTACGTTTTAATAAATTTTTAATCGCAATACTGAGTGATTCAAGTGAGACCATCACACAGCCTTGCTCATCCACCTGACCTTCACGCAAGGCTTTGTCGTATTGCGCGCGCAATACCAAAATCAAGGCAACTTCATTTTGATTTAAACGCATGCGCAAGCCTGGGCTTTGAATTGCATTCGGCTCATCCTGAACGCCAGGAATTTGTGCGCCGGGTGGGTATAGTCGAATAAACTGAAAACGTTTATCGTGCTGAACTCGTACTCCAATTAATTCAAGATAATCGGCAATTATTTCTTCTAAGCGTAAATAACGATCATACAGCTGCTGCTCAACCTGACTCTCGTCACGGCAGATCACCCCATAATCCAATAATCGAATTAATAATTCAGACAGCTCACGACGGTCTAGCCCTTGTTTCTCTAATTTTTGCTCAATAAAATGCAACATTTTTCTTCTCTCTACTATTGAGCGCCAGCTTGCTTACTAGGGTCGCTGTTAATAAGTTCCACGGTAAAGTGGTCTTTTTGGCTGAAGTAGTGTGGTCCGTTCGCAACACTTTCTACATCATCTCGCTCGGTATTTTTATACGTCATAACAAATTCAAAATCTGATGACAAACTGCTCGTTGATGCTAAGCCAATCGCATTGGCAACTGCTAAGAAGTCTTTTGCGCTCTCGATGGGTAGGTCTTTAGTTGAAATAACTTTTCCTGCCAACAAGTGTTTCTGCATATAGCTGCGCAAAGCATTGTTATTAATGAAAAAGGCCTGATCAAGTACTTGCTGCACATAAATATCTTTACGTGCATCCATGTCAAAGGCTTCATTACCTTCATCCAAATCAGCTTCAATAATACGACGCTTACGCGGAGGGGCTAGGCGTACTTGGGCAGGATCAACTAAGGCTACCTCGGGAACACTCATTAACCGACCTGCGGCCATTAGCTGCTTATTCTGATCTTTGGGGTCTAATTCAGCCAGTCGTTTGCATACACTGAGTACATCATTATGCTGCTGTGATGCGAGATAACTCATTTGGCGAATAATAATATCCGCGCGCTTAGTAAAACCTTGTAATGCTTTACGCAGAGCAGGCAGCATGACTTCACTGGCATTACGAATGCGCTGTTCTATTCCATCCAGTATGGTCCATAAAACGGAAGCGCCTGGCTGTATGAGTTCGGGTAATAAATCACGCAAACGGGCTTCGGCTTTCGCTTTGTACGCTTTATTCTTATTACGGACTTGGTCCAATAATTCATTGATTCGATCACGATGTTTTTCAACGTTATCCGCTGACAGTCGTACCGCTAAATCAGGCTGAAAGCGCTTCTCCATAAAGTCGAAAAATTCTTCACTGGCGCGCTGTACCAGCATTTGATCTTCCATCTCACGCACCAAGTCTCGCTTGCGCTCTTCTAGCTCGGAAATAACATCGGTAAAATCACTGATAATTCGCTCGGAGTATTCAAAAGCATCCAGCAAATCGTAGACTTCTCCGCGTTCCAAAAAAGCTTCCAAAGAATTTCGAGTATTTCGGGTATTTCGATGACGGGTACGCGCTGAAGCACGACTTTCTGAAATAAACGGGTCTACAAATTGACGGCCATAACGGCTAAAAGCAAAAGTGCTTTGCAAGGTCGCTTCATCAACCTGTTTTTCCATCCAACCAAACTCAATGAGTTGATTCAACACCCAACCGGCTTGTTCCCGGCTATTACGAAATCGACTATCTTTAGCGCTGTCTTTCTGCCCGTCTTTAACAGATACCTTAATTAAGTCATCGGCATCATCTCCATCCGCTAAAATAGGAGCTCGAACTAAAGCTTCTTGAAAAATTTCAATGACGATATCCCGCTGCAAAGCCTGACCGTAGTCAGCACTACTACTGCTGTATAAGCGTTGATACAGTTCTTTTAGGCATTCCAAGACCTGAGCGCGGTATTTACTCGTTAAAGGGCGGAAAAACTGCCCCCTTTCCTGTTCAAAAAACATACAAATATTAATGCCAGTTAAATTCGAATCACCTAGATTAATCAATGCGGAAGCCCAAGGCTAGTATTGCTTTAATGTGATTGAGCATTTTCAGGGATAACGGTATCAACAGAGGCCCATAAATAGCGTTTAACCGTAGACATTTGAAGGGCATGAAAGGTCAAATTCCATGGAGAAATGCCATTCATGCTGTTACAGTTAACGGTAATTATATATACGCAAAGGATTGCCATGCTAGGTCGCCTATTCAACACATTAGCACTACTGCTTCTTTTTGCAGTACCAGACCTTCATGCTTCGAGCTTCACCTTAAATGAACCTGGTAACCATGAACTGGGCCAAACAATTGAATATTGGCAAGAAAGCTTAGATCGCATGCCGTTAGAACAGGTTAGTAAGCAAACAACATGGCAAGCCGCAGCGACAGATAAAATCAACTTAGGGTTTAGCACTTCCCCTTATTGGTTTAAAACAGCTATCAATAATCAGCAAACACATTTAGATTGGTTTCTTCGTATTACCTACCCCCCACTTGATTACATTAATGTTTATGTCTGTAACAGTGAGATCATTACAAATAGAGAACAACAGTGCGCAATTTCACACTGGGGTGATCGATTACCTTTTCACAAGAGAGTACGCTTCAACCCTAATTATGTAATTCCAGTATCGTTCGAACCCGGTATGAATTATGTTTATCTAGAAGTTATTACTGAAGGTTCTTATCAACTTCCCATTTCCCTTACTGATAAACAAACACTCGATGATTACCTATCTATTAATGATTTTTTCCGTGGGGGTTATCTCACATTAATGCTTGCCATGATGCTGTACAATTTTTTTGTGTACTCCATGACTCGATCGATTACTTACTTGTTTTATAGCGGTTTTATTTTTACGTTTGCCATATTCCACATGACCTACGAAGGCTCTGGCTTTCAATTTTTATGGCCACGTTTTCCTGATTTTAATCAATTTGCAATGCCAATAGCGTTCGTCTTCAACCAAGTTTTTACAATTTTATTTGTCGTTAATTTTCTAAATTTAAAAAGCATAAAACGTATAAGTAATTATTTCAATGCTCTACTCGGATTATCCGTATTAACATTAATTTTAATTCCCATAATTCCTTATAAAGCTTTTATTCCGATTCAAAATTTATTAAGTATTACCATTACCTCCTCTGCCTTTTACTTTAGTTTAAAATACTGGCGTAAAAAACAATCCTCTGCCCGACTATTTACCATTGCATGGGCGGTTTTTATTACAGGAACGATTACTGCAAACTTACGTACTTTGGGTGTGTTACCGACTAATTTCTTCACTCAATATGGCTATCAAATAGGATCATTTATAGAAATTATCTTACTATCTCTTGCATTAGGTAAACGAATTCAAAGATTACAATTAGATCGTATTCATGCCAAACAAGCCCTTGTGCATGAGAAACAAGAAAAGATGATCGCTCTACAGCAATTGATTACAGGGGTTTGTCATGAAATGAATACGCCGATTGGTAATATTAGTCTTTCTAATTCTTATTTATCTGACATAACTGACCAGTTCAAAAACTGTGCACCTTCAACCTTGAATGCATCAGATTTTCACGAACGGATGGAAGACCAAGCTATCGCAATTAGTACTATTAAGTCTTCTATTTCGGCGCTGAGCAGCTTAACTAACATTTTCAGAAGTATGAAAATAGATGCGGAGGAGCACCCTAAAAGTAGATTTGATTTAAACCCGTTAATTCTCGATAAAGTAAATTTATTTAAACATCAGATTCGCTTTATATTAGATTTTCCTAATCAGATAACCATCAACTCGTACCCCAGCGCTTTCAATCTTATATTTGATCAACTCATCATCAATAGTTTGGATCATTATCCCAAGACAAATTTATCACCCCTGATTATTAGTATTAAAATACAAGCAACAAATAATAAATTGCATATTATCTTCTCGGATAACGGTAAGAATTTACCTGAAAAAGAGTTAGACCAATTATTTTTACCTTTTTTCACTAAGGCGAGAGGTATTAACAAAAAACTAGGACTTGGAATGTATCAAGTAAAGAATATCGTTACTGATTTATTAAATGGAACGATTGAGTCCTCTACCGCAGAGACCGGTGGGCTACAGTTGTCTTTATCTATTCCATACGATGTTCAGTCTTAACACTTAGCTAGTTGCACTTAACTTTGGAGCTCTTGATTAGGCTACTTACTGCATTTTTTTCGACGAGTTTCGCTCTTTTTAACATGATTGGCTAAAGCCTTACGCATTTTAATTAAGCTTTGTGATTTAATTCTCTGCCTAAAGGCAAGATCTTCATTATCTCGAGCTTTTTGACAGTCTAGCTTCCGCTTCTCAGCCGTGGCTAGACGCTTCTCGCGTTTTTCATTCTTTTTAACCCGCGCCCTTGTCGCTTTCTTCCTCAATTTTTCACGTTTAAATCGATCTTTTTTTAATTTTTCAGCAATCGCTTCAAGATCTTCTGGACTCCGAAAGCCAGAGGCTTCAGTCGCCTGCTGACTTGATGACTGACGGGTATAACCCATAGCATCATAATCTTCGGTAGGTCTATCAGAAAACTGAACACGTCCCTGCGAGTCTACCCACTGATAAATTTCACCTTGAACTTGTGCACTGAAAAAGAACAACAGATAAGTTGTTATGGCTAACAAATTAGAAGACATACAGACCTCTCATATAATGTGTTGCTATCGAATTTGCTTCTGATCAACCTGTACTTTTTATCAACCCATAATTAGACAGGTGCGTTAAAAAGCACTGTTGAACGATCCAAGCATTCATCAACATAATGGTCTTCACCATCACAGCTTGTCACATTAAATAATAACCAATATCTCACATTCAGCACTCGTTATTTCGTCGTATTTAATCCCGAGCCAAAGTCAGATAAGATATCATCCTTATTGATAGTTAGTGATAGCTATAACTATGGATAGTTACTGCATATAGCAATAAGAGCGAGTCTTTTATAATGCTCACGCTGGATGCGTTAGATAGAATATGATTTGGGGTGTATCTGTTAGCCGTTACCTAATCACACTTTTGCAAGGAAGCAAGATGCCATTCGCCATTAAAGTCACCACCTTCGTTAATAGAACTAAAATCGATTCATACTTGGTCCAAGTAACCGATAAGGAAATCATCACGAGCCCCAAGTTAATCAGGGCTGCAATTTTTTGGCGAGAAGCCGATTGTAAACCTCATATTAGCGCTTTTAGAAATATATCAGATCACGGAATCGCGATCGCGATGGAAGTCACCTCTGATACAGAAACAGATCTAGGTCGAATATCATCATGTTTACTGGTTTAAACGCTACCCTTTAAAAAAAGCACTTAATTGTTGCTGCATTGCTTCATTTAAATGGCAAGTCACGAACTTGCCGTTTTTTTCGACACTCACTAAGCCTGCATCGACCAATTCCTTAACATGATGAGAGACGGTTGGCGCCCCCACACTTAATTTACCAATCAAATCTGCAATTCCACAACCTGCTTCTGGCGCAGCAATACCAGAATGGCGATGGGCAAGAACTTCTAAATAGATTTGTAAACGATTCGGATTTGAAAGTGCCTTAAAGGTGCGGCTTAACCTCTTAACATCCAGCTTTTCTTTAGAATTACTCACCCAAGACCTCACTTCAAATCAATTATCTCTACAGTGTAATCAAAAATATCATTAATTAATAGTTTGACAATTATCGAACTGTATTTTAAAGTTTATTACTTCGATACATATCAAACTGTAGAATTGTAATAATAACAATAGGACTCACCCATGAATCGTCTTACCGGTAAAACTGCACTCATCACTGGAGCCTCCAGCGGAATCGGCGAAACAATGGCAAGACAGTTAGCCGCCTTATCTTGTCCTCTTGTATTAGTCGCCCGTCGCACGGATCGTCTTGAAAGCTTAAAACATGAACTTGAGCAAACATATAACATCAGTGTAATCACCTTGAGCGTCGACCTATCGATCGCAGGCTCTGCACAATTTCTTTATGATCAGTGCCAAGCGCAGGGCGTTAAAGTCGACATTCTGATCAATAATGCTGGCTTCGCAAAACATGGCTATATGTTAAATATTCCATTATCGGTGCATCAAGAAATGATTCAATTAATGGTAACAACGCTAACGGAGTTGACCTACTTGTTCGGTCAGGACATGCGACAGCGTAAAGAAGGTTACATTCTATTAGTCTCGTCACTTTTAGGCTTTTTACCAGGTCCACAATTTGCTACTTATGCTGCGATTAAAGCATATTCTCTAAATCTTGCAGACTCTTTAGTTAGAGAGTTCAAGCACGATAATATTCGTATTACGGCATTATGCCCAGGAGGCACGGCAACAGAATTTATGGATGTTTCAGGTCAAAAAATTGAAGGGATGCGAAATCTTGCCATTATGTCGAGTGATAGTGTTGCACGCTCTGGTTTAAAGGCTTTAGCCAAAGGCCAAGGTAGTGTTGTTCCCGGACTTTTATATAAGCTCTCTGTATTAGGTCTTCGGCTTGTTCCTCGTAG
The DNA here is from genome assembly GCA_000967895.1 of Oleispira antarctica RB-8. Taxonomy (GTDB): domain Bacteria; phylum Pseudomonadota; class Gammaproteobacteria; order Pseudomonadales; family Oceanobacteraceae; genus Oleispira; species Oleispira antarctica. Next base: position 1,412,513 of record FO203512.1, on the reverse strand, counting down.
CCTGCAAGCTGTCTTTGGTGAGATGGCAACAAAATGAATATTTTAATGGTCGGTGCTGGTGCAGTTGGTGTGGTTTATGGTCATTATTTTGCAAATGCGGGTCATAAAGTAACGTTTTTGGTAAAAGATAAGTATCAACAAGCCCTAGAAAATGAAAAGCGGACAGGTATTATTCTTTATCATTTAAACAATGATAAAGAATTAAAAAAACCGCAGTATTTTAAGGATTTTGAAACCATAACAGACTGGGATCAAACCCATTTTTTTGATATTGTCGCCCTCGCTATTTCTTCGAATGCACTACGCCAACTGCCTCTCGAGCTCATAAATCAGAATCTACAGTCGTCAAAAGCTGATTTATTAATGCTACAACCCAGTGCGACTGATTTTAAACATTTAAGCCAAGTTATTCCTGAAGAAAGCATATTCAAAGGCATGATTAACTTAGTTAGTTATCAAACGAATGACGTCAATAATAGTATAACTCCAGCAGGAATTGCCTATTATCTACCACCAATGCCAATGCCGATTTCTTCAAGCACAAACGATAAAAACACTCACTTATCAAAGATAGTATCATTATTTAAAGACTCTGGAATTCCAGCGAAAGCGGTTACTAATGCTATTGATGAGTCACGCCTACCATCGACATTCATCATGACTTTTTTATGCGCCTTAGAAGCTGCAAATTGGGAATTTAAACGACTAGGAAACTCACCCGTTCTATTACAAAAACTCAGTGCTGCACAACAAGTACTATTACCCGCACAGATAGATAATTCAATCGTTGCATCGCTATTAAAAATGATACTAAAACCTACTCTCTACAAGCTGCTGTTAAAAATGACACCTTGGTTCGTACCATTCCCTTTAGAAGCTTATTTAAAGAAACATTTCCTTAAATTAAGATCACAAACAGTTATTTATATGCAGGAATACACCGAAACTTATCACAACAAAGCAATCGCTGATCTTAATCAGTTATTACATAACGACTCCTCTGATTCTAGCGAAGTAATGGAATGATAGTATTCATCTATTTGATTAAAGCAGTCTATGTATAATGTGCTAACATCTTCTCTTTTACCAGACTTCCATCATGAACAAAATTTTCATCATCGGTTTACCCAGAACAGGCACCACCAGCATCAGTATTGCGATGCTGGATTATGGTTTTAAGGTTGCTCATACCGCTTATACTAAGCAAGCCTTTGAGTTAGCCGATGTACTTTCAGACTCCCCTTGTTTTTGTGATTACCCAGAGTTAGATACGCTATTTCCGGGTTCAAAGTTTGTGTATTTAGACAGAGCTCTGGCAGACTGGATTCCTTCGATTCAGATGTTATTAAAAAAGATGTATATCAATCTAGAGCCTAAAGCGGGAATTTTTAATCCGATACTGAAACGCAGCTTTAACGAAGCCTTTCACTTATACATTAAAAATAACTCGTCTAAACAACTCATATTAAACGAACAGGCTTTTAACGAAGAACACCTAGCCACTTGTTACCGCACTCATAAAAGTCAGGTATTAGAATACTTTGCTCACCGTGATGATTTATTAATGATTAATATGAGCGATAAAGAAAGCTTAGATACACTATTAAGATTTTTAGATATTCCACATGATAAGGACGCACAATTTCCGCATGTAAATATTGGTAAGCATGTTTCAGGTTGGCGAGAATATAAGCATCCTAATAAAGTGAATGCTTTAAGCCCTGGAAAAGATCAAAGAAAGTTTTTCGACTATAAATAAACTAGGTCGTTATAGCGCACGTTGTAGGCTCTAGCTCATAACTATGATTCAACCGCAGCGCTCACAATCACATAGCGTAATACTTGATTTTTATAAGCCCAAGCAAGGAATACCGTCGTGATTTTATACTTAAGCCATACCGAGCGCTTACCCGCTGCTTTTTTAATGCTATCTTCCTGAGAATTTAACCAGTGACCAAATGGCAGGAATACTTGATCGCTGATATCTTGACTAACAACATGCTCAAATCCTGCTTGCTTTAATTGGTTTTCATATTCTGACAAAGTCATTATATTATGTTGCGGTATTTGGGAGAGTCGCAGCATAATATTTAAAAATAATCTTTTCTCCCAAGATATTTTATTACCCGCAGCGGTCTCCGCTAAAATAATATCAGTAAATCCTATCGTTTTATTATCATCATTGCTTGCATGCTTGAGAATTTTATAACTATCATTAATGAATTTTTTTCGTGAAGGAAAGTGGTAAGCACAATCTAGCGCTAACACGGTATTAATATTTTTTGTCGTCACCTCAGTAGATTCAGATAATACCGTTACATCCGATTGATGAATATTATTGGCAGCATCATGATAGCCAGCGTGTGATAAACGCTGCTGGGCTAATTCAGTTTGACTGATGGAGTAGTTAATCCCGCAAAGATATTCAATATGATAATCTCGCAGCCACAGTAATAGTTGATCGCCACAACCAAATCCAGCATCTAAAACCCGACTATCGGGATTTAGGTCAACGGCAGCCGCCAGTTGTCGAGCTAGCCCTTCGCATGCCATAGAATAATCATTACCTGGCTGCCAATAGCCTAAATTTCCCCAATAACCATCACCGCTATTTAGAATACGTTCGGATAAATCATAAAATTCAGGTATGAGTGCTTGTTTCATCTTTCTAGTTTTCACTTCTGCTTAGGCCTGCTAATTCCTGCTTACTATACCAAACATCAGTAGCAGAGAATGTATTAACCATATCGGCATTGAAGAGTAAATCTGCTAAAGTCTTTATTATTTAAGGTCATTATGTCCGTTTCTAAAAAAGAGTTCGTTGCTAGCGACAGAGTTCCAGCCATCTTGTCTGCGCCAATCGCCCCCTTCTTCATCAAGATGGCGCTGCCCATTATCTTTGGCCTGCTGATTAATGGTTTATTTAATTTTGTCGACGCTATTTTTATTAGTCGCGTAGTCGGCACAAACGCCATCGGTGGTGTATCGGCGGCTTTTCCCATTCAGATGATTATGATCAGCATTAGTGCCATGTTAGGCAGCGGTATGGCTTCGATTATTTCTCGATATTTAGGGGCTAATCGAGACGATGAAGCCAGCATGGTTTTTAGCGCGTCGTTGGTATTAGCAGCATGGGTCGGGTTAATACTTTCGATCATTATCGTGGCGTTTCGTGCTGAGATTTTTACTCTATTAGCATTGCCAGAGGCGCTAATGCCCTACGCCATTGATTACCTGACCCCGATTGCTGCGATCGGAGTCATCAGTTTTTGCCATGGAACTTTGAGTGAAGGTTTACGCGCTCAGGGGCTAAATATTCAGGTCTTCAAGTTGATGGCTTCCATGGCGCTGCTAAACATTGCGCTAGATGCTTTATTTTTGCTGGTTTTCGGCTGGGGTGTTTCTGGTGCTGCTTGGGCAACTGCGATTTCTATTACCGCCGCTTTTTTCTACGCTATCTATCTTTTAAAAACAGTGACTCATCGCATTTCATTTACCTTTGATCATTTTCGCTTTATGCCAAAAATTCATAAAGAAACCGTGCTATTAGGCATGCCCGTTTTTCTATCGTATATGGGTTTCGCGATGATGCTGTTAATTGTAAACATCATATTGGTTCAAGTCGGCGGAGATCAAGCTGAGCTATTAATCAGTGCCCACGGCATTTTAAACCGCACCTTCATGCTCATTTTCTTACCGGTTCTGGGCATGATGATCGCCTTTCAAACTTTCGCGGGTTTTAACTACGGCGCTCAACGTTACGACCGAGTGATTCAAGTATTAAAAGTCGCACTGTTATTAAGCACGGCCTATGCATTGATTTGGTCACTGGTTATGATATTAGGCTCTCATCATTTATTTCAATTATTTAGCCAAGATCAAGCGCTGATCGAAGCCGCAGCCGATATTGCCCGTATCGTTTTCATTGGGTTTATAACTATAGGCATTAGCATGATTTGCCCTGCTTTATTTCAAGCATTAGGTTTTTCTGGGCCTGCGATTATTCTCAATACCCTGCATAATTATATTTTGTTATTGCCAATACTCTGGTGCCTCTCAACCCTATATGGCGTTGATGGCATCTGGTGGTCTTTTCCTGTTATTGATCTAATCAGTGCAGTCGCGATTGCAGCTTATACCACTTATTTTATTAAGAAAATTCGCTTACAGCAAGATTAGCCCTAACCCACTGATGTTAATCTTGACTGACCTCAAGATAAGATGACCCTTCTTCCTCTATAATTAAAGCTTGGCGGAGTTAAAACTTAATAAGCCCTAAGTGTCAGAATAATAGTCATGATCAACTATAGAGACGTAGATAATGAGCGAGACAATGACTTCACCGCAAAAAGAACTGCCTGGGGATCTTGCGATATGGCTGTTTATTTTTGCTGAGCTGACCGTTTTTGCCATATTTTTTATTGGCTTTGCGTGGATGGACAGCCACAACCCTGAAATGTTTGATGCAGGGAAAACAACGCTTCACCCAATTGCGGGGTTAATTAATACTCTCGCACTGATCAGTAGCAGCTATATTTTAGCGTTAGCCATTCAAGCGGCTAAAAAAGGCGATGCGATTGCGTGCCGTAGAGGATTTTGGCTATCCATCGCGGTCGCGTTTATCTATGTGATAAGTAAAATGTGGGAGTATGATCAGCTGATAGAGCAAGGGTATAATCTATCGAGCAACAACTTTTATATGTTCTACTTTTTCACTACGGGTTTTCACTTTATGCATGTATTACTCGGCATGGTGATACTCGCTATTTTGGCCATATGCTTAAACAATCCTGAATATGTGAAATCTGACTTATCAACCCTAGAGTCAGGGGCAAGCTACTGGCACATGGTTGATCTACTCTGGATTATTCTTTTTCCCTTGGTTTATATTATTTAGGCAGCTGATGATGATTAATACCAACAAAGATTTAAAACCTTCTCTTTTTGCATCTTTAACGCTTAACTGGGTATTGCTACTGTTACTGACATTAACAGCCGTTATGTTATCGCAATTGAATATGGCTTCGAATATTTTAATAATGTTAGCGCTGGCTATTACCGTTATAAAAAGCCAGATTGTTGTTGATAGGTTCATGGGGTTAAAAGATATTGAGTTTCGATGGCGTGCTCTAATGCTGGCTTATATCGTAATAATTCCTGCCATTATAGTAATCATTTATTTAACTGCGACTAATATTTAACTGCTTATTTAACTGTGACTAACGACTAAAGTTTCGACACGCAAAGCGTAAGTTTTGCTTTAGTGCATTGAGTGTTTCGTGCTGATTAATGGCTTTTCTTATTGATCGGCTGTGCAATAGCTGACTGGAAAAAGCCAGTACATGGTTATCATAAAATGGAGTGGTTAGATGTAAGCCATACGGTAATAGTTTTTGCACATTCTCATCGTGTAGCGGTGAAGAACTCATCGCACTATGGCGGCCTACAAAGTTCATAACCACTAAACCTTTTGGTTTTAGCTGACTGTATAAATAATAAAACCAAGTTGCGTTGGGTGCTGCGACCTTGATTGGTTCTCCTTTTTCTTCATAAAAAAGATCATCAATAATCACATCAAACTTTTCACCCTGATAGTTTTCAACCCATGCAATCGCGTCTGTTTCTATTAATTCAAAAACTTTATTGCTTAACAAGAAATATTTTTTTGCAATTTCAATATGCGTTGGATTTAGCTCTAAGCCTATTATTTTTTCACATTGGCAAAAATCATTCATCATGTGCATAACCGCACCTCCTCCAACACCCAATACTAGAACTCGAAGTGGTTTATCTTGCGATAAACATAAAGCGGGAAGAAATAATAAATCCCATACACTGCCGGTTAATTTTCTTGCTGGGTTATATTGGCTGTGCAACACGTTATCGGTATACAAGCGTATTGTTTTTCCTGCAGTGCGAACTTGATAACAAATGCCATCACGGGTTTCTTGCCAAATAATTGCCATAATGAACGTGGTTCATCTAAAAAGGATGACTCAGTGTAATAATGATCATAGGGAAAGTACAATGAGAAAGTGCAATGAGGAAATACAACGTGAGGTACAAGCAGAAGCTACATAGAAAAAAACTCTCGGATTTACGATCCGGGAACAAGCATCGTAAATTCGAGAGTTAAACCCGAGCATACAGCGGGACAACTGTATGGCTCGCACCCTTTACCATCAGTCACCTAATAAAGAATGGATACAGCACAGGCAGATCAGCTGTAACAGTATTAGTGTAGCGTTTGATTTGGATATATTTTAATCAATTATTGTTATTTTCTTAAAATTGCCCTGACTTTAATACCTTTAAGATACCTGCTGTCAATTTTTCTAATTCACCGTCAGTCATCACATAGGCTGGCATGATATAAACTAATTTTCCAAACGGCCGCAACCAGATACCTTGGGCAATGCATGCTGGTTGGATTCTTTTCATATCAACCGCTTTTTTCATTTCAATCACACCGATAGCCCCTAATACCCGAACATCGGCGACGGCATCTAATGTTTTGGCGAGTGATAAGCCTGCCTCTAACCCTCTTTCTAAACGCTCTACCTGTGCTTGCCAATTATTATCGATTAATAAAGACAAGCTTTCGTTGGCTGCTGCACACGCTAAGGGGTTTGCCATAAACGTAGGTCCATGCATAAAGCAACCGGCTTCCCCTGCACTGATTGTGTCTGCAATATGATCCGTGGTTAAGGTCGCTGCTAACGTCATGTACCCCGCGGTTAAGGCTTTGCCAACACATAATATGTCTGGGCTAATACCACTGTGCTCACAAGCAAATAATTTCCCACTGCGACCAAAACCTGTGGCTATTTCGTCGGCGATTAATAGTACGTCGTATTCATCGCAAAGCTGACGCGCACGCTTTAAATAAGTTGGGTGATAAAAACGCATACCTCCGGCCCCTTGGACAATAGGCTCGAGTATTAAGGCGGCAATTTTCTGATGATTTTTTTCTAGGCACTGGCGTAAAGGCTCTATGTCTTCGTCATGCCAAGCCTGATCAAATGTTATTTGTGGCTCACGAATAAAAAATTGCTGCGCCAATAAATCACTGAATAAGTGATGCATCCCTGTCGTTGGGTCGCATAACGACATCGCACCTAACGTATCGCCGTGGTATCCCTTTTTTAGAGCAATCAATTTCGTCTTTTCTGACTTGCCTCGGGCTTGCTGATATTGAATAGCCATCTTCACAGCGACTTCGACGGCAACGGAACCCGAATCGGACAAGAACACCTTATTCAATCCTTCTGGGGTTAGCTGTACCAGTTTATACGCCAAGTTGATCGCGGGCTCATGCGTTAGGCCACCAAACATAACATGAGACATTTTTGCGGCTTGCTCACTGATCGCCTTGACCATTCTTGGATGGCTATAACCATGTACCGTTGACCACCACGAAGACATACCATCAATTAACTCTGTGCCATCAGCGAGGGTCAAGTACACGCCTTTTGCAGATTCTACGGGCCAAACTGCTTGTTCTTTATTAGCAAATGATGAATAAGGATGCCAAAGGTGCTGCTGATCATAGGCGAGCGCGTCTGACGCTGACGTTTGAAAACTAAAATCGGCGGCAAGCTGATTCGTTGATATAGGTTCGGAAGTGCTCTTCATCTGTAATTCACCATTAGTAAACCATGCAAGCCAAACTAGGTTGACTGTTTTATTTCCTGCATTATGATGCCCTCTATTCATTAAGTCGAGTTTGGGATTAATTCAATAGCATGTCTTGGCAGCAACGTATTCAACAGGCGATTCAACAGCGCAAAGAAGACAACCTTTGGCGTCAGCGTATCAATGTGGCTAGCCCACAAGGCGCCCGTATTATTTTAGAGGGCCAGTCGCTATTGAATTTCTCCAGTAACGACTATCTCGGTTTGGCTCAACAATCAGAGTCTTTAATGGTTGCCGCCAAGACCTGGGGGATGGGCAGTGGTGCTTCTCATCTAGTATGTGGTCATAGCCAAGCCCACCAGCAACTCGAGCAAGCCTTAGCGCACTCTGTTGGCTATCCTCGCGCGTTATTGTTTGCTAATGGTTACATGGCCAATTTAGCCGTTTTGCAAACCCTATTGAATCGCCAAGATCACCTATATCAAGATAAGTTAAATCACGCCTCGCTGATTGATGGTGGCCTTATTAGTAGCTGTAAAATGCGACGCTATCGCCATAACGACAGTACTCATCTAGCCTATTTTCTCGAACAAGAAAAAATGTTATCCAGCCTTTCGTTGGTCGCAACAGACGCAGTCTTCAGTATGGATGGTGATCAAGCAAACCTGAGTGAACTTGCAGATATATGCCAGCAACATGAAGCACTATTAATGGTTGATGACGCTCACGGATTTGGTGTATTGGGCAATGGCGAATATACAGGCAGCATTGCCGAGCAAAACTTATCATCCAAACAAGTCCCTATTTACATGGGCACTTTAGGTAAAGGGTTGGGGGGTTACGGGGCTTTTGTGGCGGGTTCTGAAGACTTAATTGAATACTTAATTCAATTCGCCCGCCCGTATATCTATACCACAGCATTACCTGCTGCTTTAGCCAGTGCGATGCAAGACAATTTAGCCATTGTGATGAGTGGCGAACGACAAAAAGTTTTAGCCTCAAACATTACTTATTTTCGCCAACAAGCGCGGTATTTAGAGCTTAATATTATGCCGTCGTCTACCGCGATTCAGCCGTTATTAATCGGCGATGATGCAAAGGCTGTCGCAATTAGTCAGCAGTTAAAGCCGCTAGGAATTTTAGTGACTGCCATTCGTCCCCCCACCGTCGCAAAAGGCAGTGCTCGATTACGCATAACCTTAACGGCCAGCCATACTGAACAAGATATCGATCACTTATTGACCGCTCTGGTTACCCTATTGATGCTTAATAAAGGTGGAGACTGATTATGGCGCTTGAGTTTGCATTTTCTTCTGAATGTAACAGCCCGCAAGCTTGGGTATGGTTCCCTGGCTGGGGTTTTAAAGCTGAAGTATTCACAGAGCTCGCCCACAATTTACCAGGGCAGCATTATTGGTATCGCTGGTCTGATCATGAGCACTTCGATGATGCAGTTGAAGAAATTTGCCAAGCACTTCCTCAAAATGCCATTTTAGTTGGATGGTCATTAGGTGGCGCCTTAGCCGAAGCCGTGGCCCATTGCCAGCCGGCACCTGCTGCACTCGTTACACTGGCAACAGCCCCTAAATTCTGTCGAGCACCACAATGGCCCTATGGTATGCCGCAAATTCGATTTAACGGCTTTATTGCAAGCTTCGACGATAAGCCACAAAAGACTCAAGTACACTTATTAGCCCTATGCGCTCAAGGAACCAAAGCCCCTAAAGGCATTATTCGATTGTTGGCCCATCAACAGGAAGAAGCGTCACTGGCCATGGGAAAACAACTGCGTTGGTTAGATCAGTACGATTTTACTTCCATGCCAAAAGCCGATTGCTTATGCCTGCATTTACTGGCTGAGCACGATGCTTTGGTTGCTCCTCCTCATAGTCACGGCCAAGGTCATTCAGTATTAATAGAAGCAGCCTGTCATGCTTTATTTATTCAAATGCCTGAAATGATTCAGAAATATTTATGGGCCGTTTATTCTAAACTCAATGTTGAGTCCGACAGTGCTTAAGACTTTCTATCACGATTTGGAGCTTATGAATCCTTCCATGACTACCTGTTTATCTGAACCTTCTATAACGAGCAGCGCCCAGCACAAGCTGAATATAAACGCCAAACAAAGCGAAGCAGTAAAGGGTGAGCAAAGAGCGAAGCAGCAAGTTGCAAGTCAATTCAGTCGTGCGGCTCAGTCTTATGATCAAGCGGCACGCATCCAACACTTTTCGGCACTAGAACTCGCACAGCACATAGAGCAATTACATCTCCGTACGCAAGAAAGCATGTCAGGTCATTGGCTAGATCTTGGCTGCGGTACAGGTTTTGCTGTACCGACGCTATTACAACAGGGGGCACAATATATTACAGGAGCCGATCTCGCTCATGGTATGTGTCTTGCCAGTAACGAAAAACTCACCCAACGTCCGTTTCACGCAGTAACCGCCGATGCTGAAAACTTACCTTTCGCTAACAATAGTTTCAATGGGATTTATTCAAACTTAATGGTGCAGTGGAGTGAGGAAATACGTGACTTATTTGATGAAGCTCAGCGCGTGCTAAAACCTGGTTGTTTGTTTGCTTTTGCAACACTGGGCCCTCGAACCATGCATGAATTGAAAGCCGCTTGGCAACAAGTAGACCCATTTATTCATGTTAATCAGTTCAGTTCAAAGCAACAAATTATCGAGCAATGCGAGGCTTTCTTTGATATTGAAATCATTCAACAAAAGGAAATCGTACAGCAGCACGAAAGCCTGTCCCGTTTATTAAAAGAATTAAAAGCCATTGGTGCAACGAATGTAAATTCTGGGCGCAGACCTGGGTTAGGTGGACGTGAACGCTTGAGGCAACTAGAGAAATCGTATCGTGACGTCTGTAATTCTGAGCAGAGTTTACCACTCACCTATGACCTTATTTGGATCATTGCCCGTAAACGCTAACCATCACTTTTAATTATTGAGTTTGTATTCCATGCATAAATTATTCATTACGGGCACCGACACCGATGCGGGGAAAACACGGGTCGCATCAATGTTATTATACAAAGCTCAATCATTAGGCCTTTCATCGTTTGGACTTAAGCCCATTGCCGCAGGTTGCGTCTGGTCCACAGAGCAAAGCCCCACCGGTGAATGGCACAACGATGACGCTTTGTTGCTGCAAGCCGCAAGCAGCATTAAGCAAAGCTATGCTATTCACAACCCCGTTGCTTTCCCTCAAGCTATAGCTCCGCACATTGCCGCCGAGCTAAACCAAGCACCGCTTACATTAACTAACTTACTCGATCGCTGTAAGCCAGCGTTAGAACAGCAGGCAGACTTACATCTAATAGAGGGGGCCGGAGGCTGGCTAGTCCCCATTAATGAAAACAATACGCTGGCTGACTTTGCTCAGCAGCTGAATCACGATGTCATACTTGTCGTCGGTATGAAACTAGGCTGTATTAATCACGCATTGTTAACTCAGGAATTGATTCTCGCCTCTAGTCTCAATTTTATCGGCTGGGTGGCGAATCACATTGATGCCAACATGAGCGAACAAGACGCTAACCTTCTCTATCTTGAACAACACATTCAAGCCCCTTGCCTAGGTCGTATCCCTTTTAGCCCGAATACGCACCCTAGAGACTTGCTAGAACATATTCAGCTGCCCGATCAGTCTGTTTGATCCCTTAGCCCTAACTCCTGAGCCTCGGAGCATTGAATTTACTTAAGAATTTCCCCTAACTGCAAGTTTAGCTATAGTTAAAGTAACGATTACATTGGCAGTAACATTTTTAAGAAGACGAGTATGACAACTTCGAGCAGTATCAATTCAAAGCAGCTAAAGGGATTCATCCCTTTTGATTATTTAACGGCCGCGTGTATTGAAGATTTAACCAACCAGTTTCGGGTGCATACCTTAGAGAAAGGGAAGATTCTTTTTAAGCGCGGTAATAAAGACAATGAATGCCACTTCCTGATCAGTGGTGATATTGACTTAGCGGACGAGAATTTTAACATCACGAAAGTGGCCGCAAACAGCGATGATAACTACCTAGCCTTAGATAACAGCTCGCATATTCATCGAACGTCTGCGATCACAACATCACCGTGCCAGTTTTACAGTATTAATCGTGACTACCTTGATCTTGTCACAACCTGGTCGCAACTTTCAGAAGAGTTAGAAGAGCAAGACCCAGATTTAAATGCTTCTGATGCACTCGATTGGATGGATGCACTACTGACCTCTCCACTATTTACACGTATTCCACCCGCCAATATTCAAAAATTACTGGCTCGATTTACAGAACGTGATGTAAAAATCGGCGAAATTATCGTTAAAGAAGAAGCACAAGGGCAAGAGTTTTACGTAATTAAAAGCGGGCGGGCGATTGTCACACAAGGCTATGGACATAAAGAAAAAGTATTAGCGGCCATTCAAACAGGACATTGCTTTGGTGAAGATGCTCTCATTGCCGAAAGTGTCCGTAATGCAACCGTCACCATGGCCAGCAACGGCACGCTAATGGTTTTAGACAAAGTTGATTTTGATGAGCTATTGAAAAAACCTATTATTAAGTCAATTTCAATGGAAGAGCTGCACATTCAAATGGATGAAGGTGATTCGGGAACGGTGCTAATTGATGTTCGTCGCCCACAAGAGTTCCGCCACGACCCCCTAAAAAATAGTGAGAATGTCCCTCTCAATCATATTCGTGAAAAGCTCAATACCATGAATCATGATTTTCATTACGTCGTCTATTGTGATGGTGGTCGTCGCAGTGAAGTTGCGGCTTATATTATGACAGAGTCAGGCTTCAATGCTGTTTGTTTAACTCGTTAACGAATTTTGTTATCCTGCAGCTTGGTTCGTTACGTTTTTACAGACTATGAAATACACGATATATTCCCGCCTCAGTTCACTGACTAAGTACTTACTATTAACCGCTATTTTAGGGGGTTGTGCTTCAATAAGTATTGATTACTTTGAATTGGATAAGCTCTTCGGGAAAGTTGATCCTCCCAACCGAGCAGTTCATCAAGACTCTGATTTAGGGCAAGCGTATTTAAATGACATACAACCCCTTATTGATAAGCGCTGTGTTGTTTGTCATGGTTGCTATGACGCTCCTTGCCAATTAAAGTTATCGTCAGCAGCAGGGATCGAGCGCGGTGCTAATAAAGACCGCGTTTATAATGGTACTCGAATATTAAACAGTGAGCCTACTCGCCTAGGGATTGATGCTAGCAGTGTCGATGAGTGGCGAACGAAAGGTTTTTTCAATGTGCTTAACGATCGTAATCAAACCGACAATATTAATTTAGAACGCAGCCTAATTTATCAATTCTTACAATTAAAAAAACAACATCCCTTACCCGAGGGTCGCATTTTAAATGATGATTTTTCATTAGGTCTAAATAGAGAACAACAGTGTGCTAGCATCGATGAGTTCGACAGTGCATCTAAAAATGAGCCATTATGGGGAATGCCTTATGGCTTACCTGGATTAACCGATCGCGAACACAATCGTTTGGCCGAATGGTTGAAAAAAGGCTCTCCTATGGTCGCTCAGCAAATGCCTCCAAAAGAGATAAGCGAACAAATTAAACACTGGGAAATATTCTTTAATCAATCGTCTTTAAAGCATCAGCTCAGTAGTCGCTATATTTATGAACATTTATTTTTAGCCAATATTTATTTTTCTAGGCTGCCTTTATTTACCACCCAACCTCAAACCGAAAAACCGAAATACTATTTCAAGCTCGTACGATCATCCACTCCAGCCCCGCAGGCGATCGATATTATTGCAACTCGCCGTCCGTATGACGACCCTAAAGTAAAGCGCATTTATTATCGCCTACAGATCGTCAATGAATCGATTGTTTCTAAATCGCACTTACCTTATGCATTTAACCAACAACGTTTAGAGTGGATGAAGAAATTATTTATTACTCCTGACTATCACGTAAAAAAGTTACCCAGTTACGACGCTGATATTGCGGTAAATCCTCTTGCGGTATTCAAAGATATTCCGATGAATTCTCGCTATCGCTTTATGCTAGAAGAAGCCGAATTTACAATAATGGGATTTATTAAAGGTCCCGTTTGTCGAGGACAAGTCGCTCTGAATGTGATTGATGATCATTTTTGGGTTGCGTTTATCGATCCAGAAAAACAATCAAGCTCAAACTACAATCAATTTTTATCCGAACACAGAGACAACTTGCGCTTACCTGGTGAAGAAAAAGTTAACAGCGCCATCATTAAATCTTGGTCAAAGCTTTCTAAATCCCACAGCCAGTACTTAAGTGATAAAAGTACATTTATCAATCAGAGTTTTGCTAAACCAAAAGAGTCGCCACTGGATTATATTTGGGATGGCGATCAAAAGAACCCTAATGCCGCACTGACCATTTTCCGCCACTTTGATAGTTCTACCGTCGTTAAAGGATTTGTTGGGCAAAACCCTAAAACGGCCTGGATCATTGACTACCCGCTGTTAGAGCGCATCCATTATTTATTAGTCGCTGAGTTTGATGTCTACGGAAATGTTGGCCACCAACTGATTACTCGCCTTTATATGGATTTTCTACGCATTGAAGGTGAGTTTAATTTTCTTGCACTGCTGCCACAAGATGAACGCCTCAAGTTAGCAGACTACTGGTATAGAGATACCAACAGTCGTATAAAACAGCATCTTATTGACTATGAAACACAGGTGGTACACGAAGCAAAAATCCCTTATCGAACAGTACGCCCAAAGATTGAATTATTTGGCATGTTAAAAGAAAAGCTTGATCCAGTTATAACGCATAAATACGATATTTATAATGCCAGCATCCCATTTGAACACAGTGCATTGCTCGCAAGAATAAATCGAATTCAAGGCGAACGAGCGAATATAGTACCTGAACTTTCCCTTATTACTTTAGTGAATAATTTGGGCCAGCAGCAAGTCTTTACCTTGATTCGAAATACGGGCCATAGCAACATCTCGAGCTTATTATTAGAAAATATAAACCTACTACCCAAAGAAGATTATTTAACCATCGTACCTGGCATTATTGGTAGTTACCCTAGCGTATTATTCAGAGTCCATGAATTTCGTTTACAACAATTTGTTGAACAGATTAGCACCCTTGAGAATGAAGACGATTACGCTAATTTATTAGATCAATTCGGTATTCGACGTAATAATAAAAACTTTTGGAAACACAGTGATGAATTACATACTTGGTTCAATAATAAGGAACCTCTACAATCAGGCTTACTTGATTATAATCGACTAGAAAATCGCTAGAAGCTAAGCACCTGACTTCATCTACATCGCGATAAGTTCGCAGGTCATACACTCATTTAAATAGGCTCAATTAGTTAAGCCCAATTAGCGATCATCCCCTCCTCAAATACTTGCTGCGAGGCTAATTGGCGCTCGTAAATGAATATATTACTCACAGGAAAGTTCAGTTCTTTGCCGAGTCGATGAGCCAAAGAGTGCATGATTTTTTCAGATAAATCTTTGCTCAGTACCTCTGGTATTAACAATTCGACTAAAATGGGATGAGTATGACTTGGCTGTGTTTCCGCTACTTCTCCTTTAGCAATATAGTGATTAGCTTCAATAATCTGCCAACTTAAAGACAACTGTGCCTGCTCTATTCTTACATCTCTAGAGATACCACTGCTTAGTGCTTGCATCACTTGCTTCATGTCTAAATTATCAGAGAGTGCTAATGAGCTAATACGAATAATGGGCATTTTTCTATCCTTTTAATCTATTCCCATTAAGCTTAGATAAGATTTTTTGATGCGCAAAGATGGCCGTAATGAACAGGCAAAAAAAAGCCCCGCAATGCGAGGCCTTTTCATAGACTGACTTCTATAACTTAAAGTTTGTCAGATTCGTCTGCTAGGTACTTAGCAACGCCTTCTGGAGAAGCGTCCATACCTTTGTCGCCTTTGTTCCAGCCAGCAGGACACACTTCGCCATGCTCTTCATGGAACTGTAGAGCTTCAACTAAACGTACTAGCTCGTCCATGTTACGGCCTAGTGGAAGGTCATTGATGATCTGTGAACGAACAACACCTTCTTTATCGATGATAAATGCGCCACGGAGTGCAACACCACCTTCCGTCTCAACGTCGTATGCTTTAACGATACCGTGATCGATATCAGCGGCCAAAGTGTACTTAACTGGGCCAATACCGCCTTTATTGATTGGCGTATTTCTCCAAGCATTGTGAGTGAAGTGAGAATCGATAGAAACACCGATTACTTCAACACCTAGTTTAGTGAAAGTATCCATGCGGTGATCCAAAGCGATCAACTCAGAAGGACATACGAAAGTGAAATCTAATGGGTAGAAAAATACGATGCCGTACTTGCCATTGATGGTTTCTGACAAAGAAAACTCGTCAACGATTGTGCCGTTGCCAAGTACCGCTGGAACTGTGAAATCTGGGGCTTTTTTACCGACTAATACGCTCATTTTGAAATCTCCATTAATGAGTGGGTGTATCCTAATGCTAATCACATTAGGCTGAATGATTTAATGCGATAATAATACCCTGCGCAATCTATAAATCCTACCGCAGACATCGGTTATTTGCCGAAAAAGATAGAGCCTAGTACTCTGGTCTATTATCATAACTAAAACACTCGCCATATTAAGAAGGATTGGTTAATAAACGTGCGCTCACCTACTTCTACGTCAAAAATAGCGTTGGCTATTTCACTTTCAATAGCCGTGCACAGCTTATTGCTCATAAAAGGCAGCCACCCTACACCCATTCTGTCACAGCATTCAATTATCCATGCTCGTTTGGATAAACAAGATCGCGAATTAGTTCAACAAGAACAAGTAGGCCAAATCGCTCAGCAACATAATGAGCAAATATCTGAAGCAAGTACTCCCTCCAAAACAGCACAAGATGAACCTCTTCAGCGGGAAATTACACAAGCTCAAGAAAAAATCCACAACCAGCCTATTATCAGCAGTAAAAGTGAGAGCGACAAAAAAGCACTTAGTACGCCAACTGAAGATGTTCCGATCAAGAAGGTACAAGAAACAAAACTTAAAGAATTAGTCGAGAAAGTTGACGTGGCAGCTACCCAGCCAAACACACAACAGAGTAACCAGGTAAATAGTGATAGCCGAGCACAAGTAAAAGCACTCGAAGGCAGCGAAGACCCAACCTACACCTCTTATCGACGCGTATTACAACAGTACTTAGAACAGCGACTTGAAGCCAAGGCCGAATACCAAGGCCGCGTTCGCTTGAAGATTAAATTGGAATACGGCTCGGTTGCAACCAGTATTAATGTTATTCAGTCGAGTGGTGATTTAGAGATTGATGACTGGGCAAAAAAAGCAGCGCTTGCGGCTAATCCTTATCCGAAAATCCCCAAAGAGATTGGCTCAATATTTGAATTCTCTCCAACATTACAATTTGGCAAGACCCAATAACAAAGACTCGGTAGATATCACGTATAAGATATAACTTAGCGGAGTTTTTCAAGGTAGTTATTTTAGTTTGGACAAACTAATTCAGCACGGACAACTGATTTGAACTTCGTAGAAGCCCGAAGGCTGGACTACATGGATGTAGTAGAACATAAAAAAGGCGACCCGTAGGTCGCCTTTTTCTTAACACTTTCTCAGCAGCTTTTTATAAATAAAGAGCGGCTAAAGAGCTAACACGTTCAAATTAAGAGAACTGGTTAGAAGTGTTGTTTGCGCCGCCTGCTTTCAAAGCGTTTTCGCCAGCAAAGTATTCTTTGTGGTCGTCGCCCATGTCTGAACCAGACATGTTCTGGTGCTTAACGCAAGCGATGCCTTGACGGATCTCTTTACGCTGAACGCCAGCAACATAACCCAACATACCTTCAGCACCGAAGTACTCTTTAGCCAAGTTATCAACAGACAATGCAGTCGTGTGGTAAGTTGGAAGAGTGATCAAGTGGTGGAAGATGTTAGCTTCGCGAGCTGTATCAGACTGGAAAGTACGAACTTTATCATCTGCATCAGCAGCTAGTTCAGAATCGTCATACTTAGCGTTCATTAGTTCAGCGCGATCGTATGCAGATACGTCTTTACCAGATTCAACAAAACGGTCATAGGCTTGCTGACGGAAGTTAAGAGTCCAGTTGAAAGATGGGCTGTTGTTATAAACAAGCTTAGCATCTGGAATTTCTTTACGAACTTCGTTCATCATGTCAGCGATATCGGCAACAGATGGAGTTGCTGTTTCGATCCAGATAAGGTCAGCACCGGCTTTGATTGCTTCAACAGAATCAAATACGCAACGCTCTTCACCAGTGCCTTTACGGAACTCATAAAGACCAGAAGGAAGACGCTTTGGACGAACAAGCTTACCGTCACGGTTAAAGCAAACATCGCCTTCAGCCATGTCAGCAACGTCAATTTCTTCAACATCTAGGTAAGAGTTGTAACGATCGCCTTGATCGCCTGGCTCTTTAACTACTGCGATTTCTTTTGTAAGACCAGCGCCTTCAGAGTCAGTACGAGCACAGATTAAACCGTTGTCGATACCAAGCTCTAGGAAAGCATAACGCAATGCGCGGATTTTAGAATGGAAGTCAGCGTGAGGAACAGTTACTTTACCGTCCTGGTGACCACATTGCTTTTCATCAGCAACTTGGTTTTCGATCTGTAGGCAACAAGCACCTGCTTCGATCATTTGCTTAGCCATCAAGTAAGTCGCTTCAGCGTTACCAAAACCAGCATCGATATCAGCAATGATAGGTACGATGTGAGTCTGATGAGCGTCGATTTTAGCTTGAACAGCAGCTTTATCGCCAGCAGCAGCTGCGTCTAGTTCACGGAAAAGACCGCCTAGTTCACGAGCGTCAGCTTGACGTAGGAAGGTGTACAATTCTTTAACCAAAGAAGCAACAGTCGTCTTCTCGTGCATAGATTGGTCAGGAAGAGGACCGAATTCAGAACGTAGAGCCGCAACCATCCAACCAGAAAGGTATAGGTATTTACGGTCAGTAGTACCGAAATGCTTCTTGATAGAGATCAACTTCTGCTGACCTACAAAACCGTGCCAGCAACCTAAAGACTGAGTGTACTTAGTCTTGTCAGCGTCGAAAGCAGCCATATCAGCATTCATGATGTCAGCAGTATACTGAGCAACGTCTAGACCAGTTTTGAATTTGTTTTGAGCGCGCATGCGAGCAACAGATTCTGGGTTGATAGTTTCCCAAGAGTTACCACCAGCTTCGATTGCTGTAGCGGCGTTTTTGATATCGTCTTGATAAGCTGACATGTGTCAATCCTTCAATAATGTGAGAGGGGGCTGGTGCCAATCTCGTAGCGTGTCTCATGCACCAAACCTTTTTGCTACGATGCGTATAGTAGATAGATTCACGCCATAATTGAAATTAATAACATGTATACCTGCTATTTACTTGATGAATGCCGCTTTATTGCGGCATATATCCCAGTCATATCAGTCTACTCTCTGAAAATGATTATTTTTTACACTCTTGTAATGTTTTATCAATTTTACAGCGAATCTTCTTTTGTAATTTCATCATGCCTTTGTTGTATCCTCCATTCTCAGTTACTTGATCACGAATGGATGCGATTTTAGTATCTAAGATTCTTTCTTCTCGAGGGGATAATTTAAACATTTTCTCACGAGGCACTTCCCGAGTATTTTTTTCAACCTCCCGATACAACATATTTAACTTAACAAATAAGTCTTCTCTCAAAAACTGCCCAATCTCTGGGGGGATTCGATCAATACGTGAAACCACCTGCAATGTCATCTGAGATAAGGGGTAATCCACAATAGATCCATGCTTCAGCCCTGCTCCCAAATTGAACATGTTGTAACCTACAAGCGGTGCCATTAGAACATCAGCATCCGATAGGTTATAGGCACCGGCGGCCGCCGCTGTATTATTACCATCCAGCTGCGTCATATCAAATGCGTCATACAGTGCTTTCTGAGAAACGTCACCATTAACAGCAGCGGCTTTTCCGCGAAAACTACGTTTTAATGTCGGTTTTTTACCATCATGAGTAAAGAGGTAATTTGGACCTATAGGAATAATTCCAACAATTTGAAAATTTCCTTGCTGCATTTTTTTATGTGCATAAGTGCTTGCAAGTACTTGCAGTAAATACTTCATATGCTTTCGAGTTGGCACACCACCTAATGCTTCTATCGAGCCGGTGAAATCATTGAATTTTCTAGCCTGCGCACCACTGATAATTCCTGTATCACAGTCTCCCGCAATAAGCTTATCAACCACTTCTTGTTCATCAGTATAAGCTTCGACGGCCATGGTAATGCCATAATGCTTAAGTCGCAGCTGCTGATCTATTGTGGACGTGTAGATAGGACCTTGCCTGCCTAGAACATCCCAAACACAAGTAACTCGTGATGGAATTTTTCCATCGATAAGCATGTAAGAATAGAGCTTCTTTAGCGCTCGTATGCGAGATTGCAAAGTGCGGCCTTGGTCCATTGCGCGTGCACGTAATTCATCGTCGGTGAGTGTTCTTGCGACTGCATCATTTGAAATCAATCCACACGATATGCAGAAAGATAATGAGAGCAGCAGCGATGAGAATGTTTTCATTATTATTATCCCTAATCGATACTATTCAGATGCCAGCATAACGATTTATTGGGTTTCTGGCACTCTTTACCGACGGATATAATAAATAAAATGACAATTTTATAAGGAACGTTTGTTTAATAAAAACAAACGACATAACTAATTCGAAAACTTGAATAAGTAACAAATTAGTTATGAAGTGGATTATTGAATAGGGGTTGCCGTTAAGTTGGTCGTTAGGTTTAAATTCTGCATGACTACACCATAAAATACAGTTTGCGGAGTTGGTATATTAGGATGTTTTAATTGCACAGCATCTATATTTAATTCTTTAAAAGAAACATTGCCCTGCACAGCAAAGCCTAGCGGACGAAGTGCCTTCTGAGATGCATTTGGAGAAGCGACATAAGTATAAGAATCACGAGCAACATCATCAAAAATCAGCTCCTCACCCAAACTACCTACAACCCCATTTTCATCCACTCCAGTCGATTTTTTTAACACCTTGGTTTCATACACATCAATATTCAGATTAGCCTTCAAACCGTAAGTATTATCATCGCTCGTACCGAGGCCATCATTGGTACTGTAATTATCAAAGATAATTTGAGTACCTGAGTCATTGTCATATTCACCTAGGCTACTTTCGTTGCGGTTATTCTCCCAAGTGAAACGGTTTCTAGCTCCTGCACTATCACCAACACCTTTACTTTCATCGGCAAATTTTGCGACTAAGGCAACGGTCATACCTTGATTACCACGGTCTTCCCAGCGTCCACCACCGCTTCCACAAGCCGCTTCTGAAGTTGCTGAAGCACCAACACATACTTGACCTGCACCACCAGGACTAATAGCAAGCAAAGAATTTTGTTCAAAACGTTCTAGCTTAATGCGGCCTAAGCTTCTTCCTGATGTTTTATCTCCCCAGCGCAAGTTCGCAATATCCATGGTGCTCCACTGTTCACCGCGGTTAACTTCTAAGCCATCACTTTCTACGTCAAACGTAATATCACGCAAGTGAATATCATACTCAACTCCGGTTGCCCAAATGCCCTCTTCATACTCATCAATCGATAAGCCAATATTAGTATTACTAAAGAAATAATCGCCATCAATGCGAATGCCACCACCTGACACGCCTCCAGCTGTAATTTCAGTAAAGCCATCGATATCAAAATCCATCGCTTGATATACCCCAAGTGAGAGTAATAACTCTGCCCCCCCCTGTAGAGGTGCCGTCTTACTACCAACTCTTAAACCATCAATACTATAAGAGCCCTTTAAGTCAGTCATACCAATGGCAATTTTTTGATCACGCACATCGATCGTTGTATCTGCCGAACCATAACTCTCGATACCACTGAATACCACACGACGACCGTCATCAATATACGATGCTTCTGCATTTGCTAAGTTCCATTGAGTTGCCATGCTTAAACCTTCGCTAGTCGGCAACAATCCCGAATAAAAGTTTTCTGCATACGTTTTAATTTGTGTAGGCATTGCATTAAAATCAGGTTTTCTGATACCTGGATATAGCTGTAAACGGTTATAGCGGTTATTAGCATTATTGCCCGCGTCAATATAATCAGTAAACTCAAAATCAAGTTCAATTGAACCGATAGGCCTGCTGCTATCACCAATTAGAATTTTTCCTGCATTGAAAGCCCCATCCATTTGGTCAAAACCAATAGCCAGATGATCAGATTCAACATCAAGGGTTAGATTAGTTAAATTCAAGAAACCGCTGAAGTCCCCCATCAGTAATGAGTTACCTTCGTCAGTGAATTTCACATAATTTTCTGGATCAGAAAGAATATTTACTTGGCTATGCAGTGTTAAGCCCTCCACTCCATTTCTTCCACCACCAAAAACTTGAGCATTGGCAGAGAGAGCTAAATCACCTGATAATTCACCCAAACTTACCCCTCCTAAACTCAGCGCACCAGTAGAGAATGAAAAGTCAAAATTATCCATTCCTAGAGCTAAGCCCGTTCGAGTAAAACCCTTGGTATTATCGATCGCATCGTATTCAAAAGTGAAATTATTAACACTGGCATTAAAAGCAATATTATTAAATGACATAGCATGTCCATTCGTCTGCCAAATCATATCTGCATTTGAAATACCCGTGGTAAAGCTACCCTCTAATCCACCAGTGCTCACCCCCCTAATCGTAAAATTAGTTATAGACTCAAAATTTAAGGTTAAATCACCGAAGCTACCGCTAGAATTATTTATACGAATGCCATCAATATGCATTTGAGTTGGATTAATCGTCGTTTTTACTGAAAGCGCCCCATCCGTCGTTATATCCATTACATATTTCTGACTAGAGCTGGCGTTAATATCGGTTTGAGAAGAAATACGTAAACCCTGAACATTTAAACTATTCCCATCGTCCGTATAACTTAAATTTCCAATATTTAATAGCTGGCTTTGTTCAATAGTAAGACCTGATTGTCCTTGCACACGGGAAAGTGTTGAATCACTCAGTCTCTCTAGTGAGAAAACTGAAAAAGGGAGTAACGTTCCCAACAAGCATAGAATTAGTTTTTTAATATTCATATCAATCAAACCTATGGATTGCCAGTTGGAAATAACAATAAATTGCCACGTAAAGTCACATCACCATCAATTTTGACGTTTAAAATATCTGTTTGATTGAAACCTACATCTGTTGGTCTAGCTTTACTGCTATTCGCAAGTGTAAAACTCACATTGCTGTAACTGATGGTATTAGGCAATCCAATTTCAAGAACATCACTATCAAACAGCACACCATCACCACCAAAGCCTGTATCGATGACTCGAGTTTTTAACGTCATTCCTTCGAATGAAAAGCGACCACGAATATTATCCAGCACCAACCAGCCTGAATTTGCACCATCTCCAGCATTCACGGCGATACGTGCACCACAACGTTTATTAGTAGATGTTACCGAACAGTTTTGCTGCCAAATTGGAGGATTTGAAACATCAGATACATCATTTAAAGGGCCGCCTGTTTCATTAATGGTAATATCTCCAGAAAGATACACCCCACCTTGTCCCAAAATCTGCTGTAATTCTTCTTCTGCTAAAGGTTCTAAAGCAAATATATGTGAGACATAAACAAGGGACAATATTAGCATTATTATTTTTATCATAAAATTATCCTCGCATTACAAGTCGTGACTCGTAACCTCTAAGTATTGAATTTGTAAATTAGAAATTGTTGAACTTCCAAAATTTCCAACCGTATTAACAGGTGCAGTTCCTATACGGACATTATCAACATAGATATTGGTACTTGGGCCGCTGGTATAATACTCTTCTAGCCTAAGCTTGGCACTTCCAGCTTCACAGCCTCCAGTTGTACCTATAGGACACTTCCCTTCTAATGAGCCAACTAAGAATGAAAATTGCCCAGCAGAAGTCACTTCAAAAGTAACAGGCTGAAAATTACCATCCCCTAATTGGGCTTCGATACCTATATTATTAAAGTTAACCGAATCGCCACAATTAGTACCGATAGAATCACACGCTCTAAACTCGATTTGTTCTGCATACAAGTTAAAATTAACTTCAGCTTCAACCCTATCCTCGCCCCCCCATAAACGAACATAGGAGCCGTCTATTGCTAGCCCCTTCACATGATTCTCTAAAGACTGGGCATCAGTTCCACCAACCTCAAGATCAAAACGAATACCTAGGTCTGCACGCTCGCTGCCTCTAGTAGAGAAAATAGTTTCATCAAGCCCAGTAATTCTATCAACCCTCTGTCCTGAGGCTGCCTGTTTTCCTGGAAATCGTCTCTCAACTCTATTCTCTTTAGATGTTTGGAAATAACTAAGGTCCACTAATTTCTCAGGTGCTGCTAATTCCAATACGGCCTTATCAGTGATACCAATATCATTACCATCTCTTAATTCAATATTATAAGGATATTGTAAACGCCCTAAGTTAACCGGATTATTAATGACATTAACACCTCGATTACTATTACTACCAGCAACATAAAATTGAGATATTCCGAGCACGACTGATTGGCCGCTTGAATTCTCTAGACCTGAGATTTCAAAAGTACCGCCATTAGTCTGCTCACCCGCTTGGTATACAAAATCTTCTAAAACAATACCGATACCTTCACCATCGATTTTTTTCAACGTAGAATCATTCAATGGAATAAGGTCAGAATGAGCAAGTATCGGCAATACCGCTAATGTAATAAATCGCAGTGAATTAATCATAATATGGGTCAACATATTTAGTCCTCGCTCTTTCAATACCATTAAATGCCTGTTCAAAGTCGACCTCTAAGCCACCGTTTGGCACATTCAAAAACGCACCCGTTTCTGTTTGTTGAGTACCGGGCTCCCAAGTAATTTTTTCTGATAAAAAGGAGAGAAATAATCCAGGAGCCTCTGTGAATGAACCATCAGTCTGCTTATTGCCAACCTCTAACGTCCGATATATATCAATAGGAAAACAAGTATCAATGCCTAGCACATTGCAATTAGTAGACCCTAATAAAGCTAAAGCTATCCCTGAAAGTACTCCGCATTCATCTATACAGCTTAAGTTAGTTCTATTGGGAACCCCAACAATCGTTGATCGCACAGCATTAGGTTCACCGTTAGCTTGAACTAATTCAGCGCCAGCTCGCAATATTGTATTATTACCGATACCTGCGATGCTTAAAAGAATCCTATTACCAAATGTTGTTGAAGCTCGCACTGGAGCTGCTCTGCCAAAGATGTCTATATTAATTTTACCTGTTAAG
Organism: Oleispira antarctica RB-8; assembly: GCA_000967895.1. Lineage (GTDB taxonomy): Bacteria > Pseudomonadota > Gammaproteobacteria > Pseudomonadales > Oceanobacteraceae > Oleispira > Oleispira antarctica. The sequence goes on along the minus strand of FO203512.1, from coordinate 1,387,530 downwards.
GATTCTATATTCCCAGATAAGGCACCTTTAGCGCCTCCGAAACCCAAGCGCAATCCAATTAGATTCTCTTTTCCAGCAGCATCAGTATCAAATGCTAACTCGATAAAAGGGTCTGATATTTCAAAAGGCACAATTTTTCCATCAGAATCAATTCGTCCTAAAGCAAAATCATTAATTCTAATATCAGAGCCTGCACTTCCATTACGCTCATAATTACCTAAATCTAATAGATCAGCGTTAACAGAAGTTTTAATGTCTAAACCTAAAGTGATTTTGGTTGTATCAATGGCTTGGTCTGAAGAATTCTTTGCTGTCTGTAAGCGATCCACATTAATAAACGCTTGACCTGACATGTCTGACAATTCATTTTCAGTAATAGGTATCAATTGCGCATAACTAGTTTGCACAAAAAATAAGATACAAAATATTTTGGAAAGAGTATTTAGCATTTTTCACCCTAACGGTGGAATTATATTTTTTATTATGAGCCCCTAAATTTTTATTTAGGGTGCTATCTAAGTACCATTCAATAGGGAAAGAAAAAAATAAAAAAGGAGAATCTGTCGTATTAAAACTAATGTACTTCAAATAAATGAAGTGGAGTATTCTATCTGTGAATCGGGTGCAAATAGGTAAAACCAATATAGGAATTAGGAGAACATAAGTACTAAATTAATTGATTTTATTTATAACTAATGCGAACAGTTGTTTATGTATTTAGTATTAAATTAGCTTTAATTTTAATTATAAAGTGGGTATTAATTAATAGAGATGAGGGATAGAAATAAAAAGGGAGTTCGATCCTTTTGGTAATGAAAGAGCGCTTGAAGATGTCGCCCTTCGCAGGCTCAGATCGTCAAGGGCTCTTGAAGCACTTAAAAAGTGACCCTACTATCACATGGAAGAAACCGCTTCGCTGCCAGCTTTAGCGAAAGAGACCCACAGTCATTATTATAAAAACTCTAATCGGCCTGCTATTTAACTTTTCTCCAGGCGAAAAAAAACCCTAACAGGCAGACCTGTTAGGGTTTTTAGAATAAAAGCTTGACGATGACCTACTCTCACATGGGGAAACCCCACACTACCATCGGCGCTACTGCGTTTCACTTCTGAGTTCGGGATGGGTTCAGGTGGTTCCACAGCGCTATTGTCGTCAAGCAAACCTTGATGCTTAGTGATTGTCTTATTGCACTTCTCTTACGAGTGGCAGCAATCGTTCAGCAAATAGGGTCGGATACATGATGTGGTTTTATCTTAGTGTTAATTCTCTGCTTTGACTTGCGTCTTCAGCTTAATATTAGAGTGTGTGCTTATCAGTTGTTCTGATCTTACAACACCACCGCTTGTCTTTACCTTGGTATAGACGCGCAGTTTTGGTGTTATATGGTCAAGCCTCACGGGCAATTAGTACAAGTTAGCTCAACGCCTCACAACGCTTACACACCTTGCCTATCAACCAGGTAGTCTTCCTGGGCCCTTTAGGAGACTCGAAGTCTCAGAGATATCTCATCTTGAAGGGGGCTTCCCGCTTAGATGCTTTCAGCGGTTATCCTGTCCGAACGTAGCTACCGGGCAATGCCATTGGCATGACAACCCGAACACCAGCGGTTCGTCCACTCCGGTCCTCTCGTACTAGGAGCAGCTCTTCTCAAATATCTAACGCCCACGGCAGATAGGGACCGAACTGTCTCACGACGTTCTAAACCCAGCTCGCGTACCACTTTAAATGGCGAACAGCCATACCCTTGGGACCGGCTTCAGCCCCAGGATGTGATGAGCCGACATCGAGGTGCCAAACACCGCCGTCGATGTGAACTCTTGGGCGGTATCAGCCTGTTATCCCCGGAGTACCTTTTATCCGTTGAGCGATGGCCCTTCCATACAGAACCACCGGATCACTATGACCTACTTTCGTACCTGCTCGACGTGTCTGTCTCGCAGTCAAGCTAGCTTATGCCATTGCACTAACCGCATGATGTCCGACCATGCTTAGCTAACCTTCGTGCTCCTCCGTTACTCTTTGGGAGGAGACCGCCCCAGTCAAACTACCCACCACACAGTGTCCTCGATCCAGATAATGGACCTGAGTTAGAACCCCAAATTGACCAGGCTGGTATTTCAAGCTTGGCTCCACGACAACTGGCGTCATCGCTTCAAAGCCTCCCAGCTATCCTACACAAGCCAATTCAAAGTTCACTGTGAAGCTGTAGTAAAGGTTCACGGGGTCTTTCCGTCTAGCCGCGGGTATACGGCATCTTAACCGCAAATTCAATTTCACTGAGTCTCGGGTGGAGACAGTGTGGCCATCGTTACGCCATTCGTGCAGGTCGGAACTTACCCGACAAGGAATTTCGCTACCTTAGGACCGTTATAGTTACGGCCGCCGTTTACTGGGGCTTCGATCAACAGCTTCGCCGAAGCTAACCGCATCAATTAACCTTCCAGCACCGGGCAGGCGTCACACCCTATACGTCCTCTTACGAGTTTGCAGAGTGCTGTGTTTTTAATAAACAGTCGCAGCCACCTAGTATCTTCGACCGACGATCGCTTAGAGAGCAAGTCTCATCACAATCACCGGCGTACCTTCTCCCGAAGTTACGGTACCATTTTGCCTAGTTCCTTCACCCGAGTTCTCTCAAGCGCCTTGGTATTCTCTACCTATCCACCTGTGTCGGTTTGGGGTACGGTTTCTTTATATCTGAAGCTTAGAAGATTTTCTTGGAAGCATGGCATCATCGACTTCGGAGATCGTAATCTCACCGTCATCAGTTCTCGACTTTAGGGTCCCGGATTTGCCTAAGACCCCAGTCTACTACCTTAAACCAGGACAACCAACGCCTGGCCCGATTAGCCTTCTCCGTCCCTCCATCGCAATATAAACAAGTACAGGAATATTAACCTGTTTTCCATCGACTACGCATTTCTGCCTCGCCTTAGGGGCCGACTCACCCTGCCCTGATTAGCATGGGACAGGAAACCTTGGATTTCCGGCGGGGGAGTTTTTCACTCCCCTTATCGTTACTCATGTCAGCATTCGCACTTCTGATACCTCCAGCCTGGTTCACACCTTGACCTTCGACGGCTTACAGAACGCTCCTCTACCATGCGTGTAAACACGCATCCGTAGCTTCGGTGTACAGTTTGAGCCCCGTTATATCTTCCGCGCAGGCCGACTCGACTAGTGAGCTATTACGCTTTCTTTAAAGGATGGCTGCTTCTAAGCCAACCTCCTAGCTGTTTTAGCCTTCCCACATCGTTTCCCACTTAACTGTAACTTTGGGACCTTAGCTGACGGTCTGGGTTGTTTCCCTTTCCACGACGGACGTTAGCACCCGCCGTGTGTCTCCCTCGATTGCACTCATTGGTATTCGGAGTTTGCAAAGGGTTGGTAAATCGGGATGATCCCCTAGCCTTAACAGTGCTCTACCCCCAATGGTGATACGAGAGGCACTACCTAAATAGTTTTCGAGGAGAACCAGCTATCTCCGGGCTTGATTAGCCTTTCACTCCTATCCACACGTCATCCCCTAGCTTTTCAACGATAGTGGGTTCGGTCCTCCAGTTGATGTTACTCAACCTTCAACCTGCACATGGATAGATCGCCCGGTTTCGGGTCTACTGCCAGAGACTCAACGCCCAGTTAAGACTCGATTTCTCTACGGCTCCGTTAACACTTAACCTTGCCACTGACAGTAAGTCGCTGACCCATTATACAAAAGGTACGCAGTCACGGAACAAGTCCGCTCCCACTGCTTGTACGTACACGGATTCAGGATCTATTTCACTCCCCTCACAGGGGTTCTTTTCGCCTTTCCCTCACGGTACTGGTTCACTATCGGTCATCTGGGAGTATTTAGCCTTGGAGGATGGTCCCCCCATGTTCAGTCAGAATACCACGTGTTCCGACCTACTCGATTTCACTGCTTATAAGTTTTCGTATACGGGGCTATCACCCACTATGGCGGCACTTTCCAGAGCCTTCTACTAACTACAAAACAGCTTAAGGGCTAATCCCCGTTCGCTCGCCGCTACTAGGGGAATCTCAATTGATTTCTTTTCCTCCGGGTACTTAGATGTTTCAGTTCCCCGGGTTCGCCTCTTATAGCTATGTATTCACTATAAGATACCTGCCTTACAGCAGGTGGGTTTCCCCATTCAGAAATTTGCGGGTCAAAGGTTGTTTGCTACCTCACCGCAACTTATCGCAAGCTACTACGTCTTTCATCGCCTCCAGATGCCAAGGCATCCACCGTGCACGCTTAGTCACTTGACCATATAACCCAAAACCACCTCGACAATCACAAGAGACTGTGGAAGTATTAACGCTAAGGGTGATATTATTTGATCAACTAACTGAGTTTGCTTATCACTTTAATATTTTTTTCTTTTACACAAGCATCAAACCTTAGACTGTTGATCGAAACCAACAATTCAAAATTTAATACGTATAAATAGAGAATTAGCACTGAGATAAATAATCAATTCGCTTAGTACAATCAAACTTGGGTAAACCCAACCTCAATCAAACCTTACGAGTTAATCAATAACTCATATCATGTATCCTAATTTTTAAAGAACGAGCAAAAGCCTTAGCTTTTGCTAATCGTATTCAAACAATTCGTGTGAGCACTTAACCAAGATTGGTGAAGAATATCGTTTAAGGAGGTGATCCAGCCCCAGGTTCCCCTAGGGCTACCTTGTTACGACTTCACCCCAGTCATGAATCACTCCGTGGTAAACGCCCTCCCGAAGGTTAAGCTATCTACTTCTGGAGCAACCCACTCCCATGGTGTGACGGGCGGTGTGTACAAGGCCCGGGAACGTATTCACCGTGACATTCTGATTCACGATTACTAGCGATTCCGACTTCATGGAGTCGAGTTGCAGACTCCAATCCGGACTACGACATGCTTTATGGGATTAGCTCCACCTCGCGGCTTGGCAACCCTTTGTACATGCCATTGTAGCACGTGTGTAGCCCTACTCGTAAGGGCCATGATGACTTGACGTCGTCCCCGCCTTCCTCCGGTTTGTCACCGGCAGTCTCCTTAGAGTCCCCAACTTAATGATGGTAACTAAGGACAAGGGTTGCGCTCGTTACGGGACTTAACCCAACATTTCACAACACGAGCTGACGACAGCCATGCAGCACCTGTCTCAGTGTTCCCGAAGGCACCAATTGATCTCTCAAAAGTTCACTGGATGTCAAGAGTAGGTAAGGTTCTTCGCGTTGCTTCGAATTAAACCACATGCTCCACCGCTTGTGCGGGCCCCCGTCAATTCATTTGAGTTTTAATCTTGCGACCGTACTCCCCAGGCGGTCTACTTATCGCGTTAGCTGCGCCACTAAAGGATCAAGTCCTCCAACGGCTAGTAGACATCGTTTACGGCGTGGACTACCGGGGTATCTAATCCCGTTTGCTCCCCACGCTTTCGCACCTCAGTGTCAGTATCGAGCCAGTCAGTCGCCTTCGCCACTGGTGTTCCTTCCCATCTCTACGCATTTCACCGCTACACAGGAAATTCCACTAACCTCTCTCGTACTCTAGTGAGTCAGTTTTGAATGCAGTTCCAAGGTTGAGCCCTGGGCTTTCACATCCAACTTAACAAACCACCTACGCGCGCTTTACGCCCAGTAATTCCGATTAACGCTTGCACCTTTAGTATTACCGCGGCTGCTGGCACTAAATTAGCCGGTGCTTCTTCTGCGAGTAACGTCACAGCCAGCAAATATTACTTACTGACCTTTCCTCCTCGCTGAAAGTGCTTTACAACCCGAAGGCCTTCTTCACACACGCGGCATGGCTGCATCAGACTTTCGTCCATTGTGCAATATTCCCCACTGCTGCCTCCCGTAGGAGTCTGGGCCGTGTCTCAGTCCCAGTGTGGCTGATCATCCTCTCAGACCAGCTAGAGATCGTCGCCTTGGTAGGCCTTTACCCCACCAACTAGCTAATCTCACTCAGGCTCATCGAATAGCGCAAGGCCCGAAGGTCCCCTGCTTTCCCCCGTAGGATATATGCGGTATTAATCATCGTTTCCAATGGCTATCCCCCACTACTCGGTAGATTCCTAAGCATTACTCACCCGTCCGCCGCTCGACGCCTGGTAGCAAGCTACCTTCGTTTCCGCTCGACTTGCATGTGTTAAGCCTGCCGCCAGCGTTCAATCTGAGCCATGATCAAACTCTTCAGTTTTAAATCTTACTCAAAATAAAAACTAACTTTTATACTCACCAAATTAATGTAGAGTTCGTAAGTTCTTACTTTGTTTTATGCTTTGATGTCATCCTAACAGCGAACTGTTAAGTGACTGTCTCCACTCAATCAAGGTAAGCACCCACACGAATTATCTGAATATGTTTTTAAAGAACGTTTCCACTGAGCTTTACTCGAAGTGGGCGCACATTATATATTGTGCGGTTTCGAAGTCAAGGATTATTTTCAATTAACTTTCAGAGAAAGTAGAAGAAAAACAACACCTTATCTTCGTTACTTAAAGTGACTTCGAACTGCGTTCTAAGCTCTCTCTAAGTAGGCTGCGTATCTTAAAGACTTCAGCCAGAGAGTCAAGCGTTTATTTTCAGAAGGTTTCAAAAAAACCGTTTAAAAACAAGACCTTATCTCAACTCAACCACAACTTCCCGAAGGCCGTTCTGTCTGAGCAGGCGGCGAATAATACGCTTATCCTCAGCCCCGTCAACCGATTCCTGTAAATATATTACAAAAGAGTGAAATGAATTCAAAAACCATCAAAACTGCTTAGTTATCGTACGAATTCTGGCTAGGAACTTAAGGTTAGGTGAAATTTGAAGGGATACAAGGAGGTTTAAGAAAGATTGATGAATTTCAAAAGAATTCAAAAGTACGTATTCATTGTGAAAATAAGTACCTATATAGACGCTCATCTACCTAAAAAAGACTCATACGCTTTTGTAATCCTAAAAAACGCCGTAATTCAACGTTTTGGTATGCGCTGTATCGGGTAATTCCTTTTCTGGGACGCCGTAAATACGCCGCTTCGCTCTCCCTGTAGGCTTGGCCCCCGCATCCCTGCGGCGTGAACACCCATAAAACGAACCACCCGATACAGCACCACGAATATTTAAATAGGCGCTATGAGAGTTTATTATTCTAAATAAAGACGGCTTATCATTTACCGATAAGCTGCGTTGCTATAAAGAGAAAGGCTTTTTCAGATTTCTAAAACAAAAGTGATTTGCGGTGAGTGATGGAGATTAATTTTGTAGGACGTCTAAAAGAGGGATCTTTTAGCGCCCTGAATTCCTGGAGCGGCTGGTACCTTGCAGCGCAAGGTACCAAATTCAATCTCCATCGCGAACGCAAGCAAATTACGATTAGAAAACCAAAGGTCCAGAATCAACCAACAAGCAGCGCTTCATAAGAAACCACCCGCTAATTAATTACAAACCACTAGTCAGGCAAGACAAACAACAATTCATCAGGAATCTCCATATCTTCACGCTGCTCTAATCGAACAGTTACCCTTCGATTCTTAGCCCTACCAGAGGAAGTATTGTTTGAAGCAATAGGATATCGCTGCCCATGAAATCTCAACGTTATCATTTCAGGATTAATTCCCTTCTTAATAAAATAACGTTCAACAGACTCCGCCCGCCTCTTCGATAACTGGCGATTATCGTATCTCCTCCCTCTATTATCAGAATGACCGTCGATATAGAGAGCAAAGACTCTTGGATCGTTCTTCATATAAAAGATAATTCGATCCAATAACTCTTCATCCTTAGGACTCAAGCCTTCCTTGCCACCACCAAAATATACTTTATTGCGTGCCACCTGAGAAAAATTCATCGGCAAGAGCTGATCAACACACTTCAGATACTTTCGGTAGAAATCCTTAAAATGAATCGCCGACAGATGAATCTTAATAAACTTAGATTCATCATAATACGTACGACGCGTGACGACTGGCTGCTTACCTTCTATTAAAGCATGCAAAAATTGATTACTGCGCTCGGAGTCTAACTCCAAATTCGGCTTTTCATTAATTAAATTGGTATAGCCTAAGTGCTCAGATTTTTTACTCGGATGCCAAGGCGCGGGAGTAATAGAAATACTCGCCTTACCCGCCTTCATTAAATTTTTACGCGTCTCCAGCTGAAAGACAATATCCTCGCCCGCCTCATGATAAAACACCCCAGTGCCATACTCAGGCAAATTCTGTTCGAAACGACACTCAAAAATAGACCCAGAAAGCTTCCATTCAGTATCTTCAATCCCGCTGCCATACTGCAACGCAATAGACTCTATGGGCACTAAAGCCAACCCCATTAAAATAATTAAGCGAGCTATAAACCAATGAAGCGCATCATCACGCATAATAAACAGACACCTCAATTAATTGCCAGAAAATGAAAACTCAATAGGTTATCGACCAAAACTTCATTAAGTTAAGGAACTTGAGGTACAATAACTCGATATATTTACAAGTTTAGCTAAGGTTTATTAGATGACACAGCAACTCACCATAATACGTCCTGATGATTGGCACTTACACCTGCGCGATGGTGAAGCTTTAGAGTACACCGTACCGGCGACCGCAGCCTACATGGGCCGCGCGATTATTATGCCTAATTTACAGCCACCTATTATGTATGCGCGCCAAGCTTTAGAGTATCGTCAACGTATTCTGGCCCAGCGCCCTGAAGGCAGTCAGTTTGAACCCCTAATGGTTCTTTATCTAACTGACCGCACAACACCCGACATGATTCATGCAGCCAAACTGAGCTCAAACATCGTTGCGGCCAAGCTTTACCCTGCTGGTGCAACCACTAATTCAGACTCAGGGGTCACCGATTTAGAAAAGCTAGATTCCGTATTAGAAGCTCTAGCCGAAAATCAAATGCCACTACTCATTCATGGCGAAGTGACCCACGACGATATTGATGTATTTGATCGTGAAAAACTTTTCATTGATGAAATCATGAAACCAACAATCGCTCGACATCCCGATCTTAAAGTTGTTTTTGAACATATCACAACAAAAGAAGCGGCAGAATTTGTTGAACAAGCAGGCCCTAATGTCGCAGCAACAATTACCGTTCAACACCTAGCCTACAATCGTAATCACATGTTAGTCGGTGGTATTAAGCCGCACTTCTATTGCCTACCGATCCTAAAACGCAACATCCATCAGCAGAAGCTGCAGGAAGTGGCAATCAGCGGCAATCCTAAATTTTTCTTAGGTACAGACTCGGCACCTCATATAAAAGGTGCAAAAGAGTCGGCTTGTGGTTGTGCTGGCTGCTTCAGTGCCTTTGCAGCAATAGAGCTGTACGCTGAAATATTTGAAGATTTAGGCGCCTTGGATAAATTAGAAGGTTTTGCTAGCCACTTTGGCCCAGACTTCTATAACTTACCCAGAAATACCGATACTATTACCCTCAATAAACAAGATTGGACAGTTCCAAGCGAAATGCCATTCGCGGGTGATGTAATCGTCCCCATTAAAGCGGGTGAAGTTATTCGCTGGACGGTAGAATCATAAACACTGCAACACACTGCACTAATAGCTAATAGCGCGATAAAATCGCTTAAGGAAACTTCGTGGCTGAGAAGAAAGAAAAATCACTAATGGCACAACGCTTTCGCGGATTTTTGCCCGTGGTAGTAGACGTTGAAACTGGTGGTTTCAATTCCAGTACTGATGCTTTGCTAGAAATAGCCGTAGTCACCGTCCGCATGGATGAAAATGGTTGGCTATATCCCCACGAATCTATCGATGCGAATGTCATTCCGTTTGAAGGGGCAAATCTTGAAAAAGAAGCCCTGGATTTTACCGGCATCGACCCCTTCGATCCTGAACGCGGCGCGATAGACGAAGAAGAAGCAATGACAAAAATGCTTCAATTCGTACGCAAAGAGGTCAAATCAACTGGCTGTAATCGTGCGGTTTTAGTTGGACATAACGCCCACTTTGATCATGGTTTTTTAAAAGCGGCGATTGAGCGCACAGACATCAAACGAGATCCATTCCACCCTTTTTCAAGCTTTGATACGGCAAGCCTCAGCGCCCTCGCATTAGGCCAAACCGTATTAGCCAAATCGTGTATCGCTGCTGAAATTGAATTCGATAATAAAGAAGCTCACTCTGCTGCCTACGATACTTGGAAAACAGCTGAACTTTTTTGCTACATAATTAATCGATGGAAAGAACTGGGCGGTTGGCCATTAAAAGAACATAAGGACGATGATGAAGAAAGCTTCGCTGATATGTTTAAATAGCCTACTTACTTTTGAGTTAAAAGCTCTAAGCTAGAAAGAAAAAAGACTAAAGCAGCTCGATTATTTCGAACTGCTTTTTTTTATGTCCTAGATTTAATACAACTTCATCGCCGACATAACCGCCTAATAACTTTTTCGCTAACGGCGCTTCAGGAGTAATCGTTCGAATATCTAAATTTTCACACTCACTCTTACTTCTATTATTACCCTTTAACTTAAGTAAAACTCCTCCTACAACGGGTAATAACCAAAGCCATTGGCTATGGCCCTTTTTATCTTCAACACACACCAAGGCGCCAACGACAATACAGCTGTCCTCGTTGTAATCTAAAAATTCAAAATGATCTAATAACATAAACTGACGCTGCAATTGTGCAATACGCTCGGACTGCCCATGAGCGAGATACGCAGCTTCCAGCGCCAAAGTATCATATTGATTCTCTGGCTTACTTTGCTCGTGAGATGCTAACGCATGAGCTTCATTCACCGCACTCAGCGTTGCATCAATTTCTTGCTGTAAATAATCGAGCAGCTGTTTCAGTAACTCTTTTTTATTCACGCATAGCTTATCCAATTCGCCTACTCTCAATCCGTCTGTTCACATTCAGTTTATTAAAAAGATACAATATCCGCTATATTAACCGCATTCAGCACTTATTATAGATCAGGACGACATTCATGAATCACGTTTTTTGCCATAAAATAAACATTGATCAACTAAAGGCAATAGAAATTGAGCACCCATTATTTAGTGCAACCTTATTACTACAAGGCGCTCAACTGATTGAATTCACACCCAGCCACAGTACTCACAACTTACTCTGGCTAAGCGATACCGTAGAATATAAACAAGGAAAGCCATTACGCGGTGGCATTCCTATTTGCTGGCCTTGGTTCGGTAATTTAGATAAAAACCCTGAGGCTATTCAAAACCAAATTTCAGACAGTCAAAATAAGATCACCGCGAGCGCTCATGGCTTTGTACGCTCACTCCCCTGGCAAGTTCTTTCTATTAGCGAAAGCTGCCATCAGGTCGAAATTGTATTGGCACTTACAAGCAGTGAAGAAAGTAAAAAGCTTTGGCCCTTTGAATTTAATTTAGAAGCTCGCTTTGTTCTTTCTACCACGCTTGAGGTTGAATTAACGACAACCAATACTGGCCACAAAACATTCGCCATTAGCCAAGCTTTACATACTTACTTACCCACTGCAGATATTACTAAAACGTACATTCACAACGCACATAATACATTCTATATCGATGCCCTAAGTCACTGGAAAGAGACGAAACAAGCAGGAAGAATTGGCTTTAGTGAAGAAACCGATAGGCTCTATTTTTTCAAGACTAATCAAAACAGTCAGCCTCAAAATGCTAAGCCACAATATGAACTGAGAGTTGAATCTCCCATGCAGCAGCAGATATTAAAAAGCACGTACAGTCAAAGTGCTGTAATTTGGAATCCTTGGATTGAAAAAAGCAAACAACTCAGTCAATTTAAAGCAGATGATTATCAACACATGTTATGTATAGAAACCGCGAATGTGATGTCTGATCACAAAGTCTTAGCACCTAATCAGAAGCAGAGTTTGAAGTTAGAATTAAGTCAGCTGAGCTAATAGTCGTGATAACAGCATTGGCAAACAACTGACTGATAAAATCTAACGTGCACAACAACGCTGTGCTACATCCACAATCAAACGGCGCAACCATTTATGCGCCTGATGATGCTGAACCAAAGGTGACCAAGCCATCTTAAGTTCAAAAGCAGGCACACTAAAAGGAGGTTCCTTCACCAATAAGTGTGAGGTTGCTGCCTGCATTTCTGCCACTTTTCTTGGCAGCGTGGCAACAAGGTCATTATTTAATGCCAATAAAGCAGGCATTTGGTAGTGTCTAGTAAATACCGAAATTTTTCTTTTATGCCCCATCTTACTTAACGCATTATCAACCCAACCTAAACGAATAATTTTTTCAGGATCAATACCAACCCCAGCTCCCATACCCGTTTTACTCACCCAAATATGCATACTATCGAGATAAGCTGCCAAATCGAAATGGCCAGCATTGGGATGGTCAGGGTTAACTAGACATACAAAATCGTCCTCCCATAATGTCATTTGATGGAAAGACTGTGGCATTTCATCGAAGCGGTTAATCGCCATATCCACCTTGCCCGCTTCCACATCTTTAAACGTCACATCAGAAGGCGTTAATACATCCAAAATCACACTCGGCGCTTCTTCACGCAAACGCTTCACCAACTCAGGGACTAAAGTCGACTCGGCATAATCACTCACCATAATGCGAAAAACTCGATGACTCGAACTCGCATCAAACTCCCCTTGTGTTTGCAAGGCGGCTTCTAATTCACTCAAGGCTTTACGAATTAATGGCTGCAGCTCAAGGGCGCGTTCTGTTGGCGTCATCCCCTCGCTGGTGCGAACCAATAGAGGATCATTAAACAAATCACGTAAACGTTTAAGACCGTTACTCATCGCAGGCTGTGTAATACCCAGCTGCTGAGCAGACTTTGTCACACTGCCCTCACGCAAGAGAACATCTAGGTAAACCATTAAATTAAGATCAACACGATCAATATTCATATAAAGCCTGAAAATGAGAAGTATTTATTTGATGAATGTTCGGAGTGTAACCTAGATTGCTAAAAATATTAAGCCAAAAACAAAAAAGCCCAGCGCTCTTTAAGTTTAATTAAAGAAACTGGGCTTTTATAACCTGCAGAACTATTCAGAACTAAAAGTTAAATCCAACACCTACCAAAGCAGTTAAAGGCTTTTGAGCACGAGCACCATTTTTAGGCGCACGCGCTACCACATCTTCACTATCGAACACGTTTTCAACTGCGGCATAAACTCGGGTTTGTGAATTTATTTGATAGCGACCCGCTAGGTCAACGACCGTATAAGAATCAATTTCTTCGTTAGCATTACATTCTGCTGTGGCACAGGTTGCGCTGTAATAGTTAACATTCATATCTGTACTGAAACCAGAAGCATGGGCTACACCAACACGTAACTGCAGCTGCTGATCAGACAAACTCGGTAACTTATCACCCTTCTTAACATCACCCCAAACGCCATCATCCTGAAATGTGGTATCAAATTGAGCATCAGTATAAGTATAAGTAATGCCTATAGGCAGAGATATTGCTTGGTTGATGGTGTAATCATAATTCATCAAAACTTCTAAGCCTTGGACCGTGGCTTCACCAGCATTGCTTGCATCACCTATATCACAATCACCTGCACTACCAGATGCGTTACATTGACCTAATAGATTGGAGTAATCGCTATAGAATACCGTTGTTTCTGCATACAAGCCTTGGTGATTATAACGTAAACCCAGTTCAGTATTTAATGCTTCTTCTGGATCACTTGCCCCATCGTTCGGTGAAGGTGAATGACCTTCGTGCATGCCTGCAAACACAATAACTTGATCATTAACTTGATAACTTGTGCCTAAGCCCAGCAAGGTTACATTTTGCTCGGTGACGTTAGTATCGCTACCTTCACGCTTTATTTCATAGCTTTCGTGGCGAATACCCGGGCTAACAACCCAGTTGCCAAACTGAATGTCATCTGACAAATACGTCGACCACGCCGTCGCTTCTGTCAATCGAGTATCTGGAGTGCCAGTAGAGGCATACGTTAGGTTGCCATTGGCATCTTGCTGCCAAGTTTCGGTTGGCTGCACTCGATCTTCTTTATCTTCATGATAGCGAGCGCCAAATTCAATTTTATGTTCAACATCGCCAGTACTCAACAAATGAGCAATACGAGTCTGAATACCTTTTGACTCATAACTACGGTTATTGTGCTTGATTTTAATCGCAGCAGCTTGATCACCATGTAGTACTGCAATTGCATCGGCTTGCGTCGTAATATTTGATCCACAATTACCCGTATTAGCGCAATCGATTACATTGTTAATGCCGTCGCCGCCAATTTTATCAACTTTGAACCAATCACGTTCAAACTCAATAAAGTAACCCGTCGTTGTAACTTGCGTTGAACCAAACTCAACCAAGTGACTCAGTGTAATTTCTTTATGCTCATTATCCATCTCGTCTTGCTGGGTTAAACCATAACGAGAATGTGCATCTTTTTTGAAATCAGCTTCCGTTAAACCAACATACGTTTGATCAGATAACTCTGTTGAATACTGTAATTTAAGATCTAATTGATGGTAAACATCGGCACTACGATCACTATTCACACGAAACTTAGCCATCAAATCGTCTTTTTCAAAGCCGGTATCATCATTGGCATTTTGAATGCTATCAAAGCCATCGGCTTGATGCTTTTGGCCTTCTATGAGCCAACCATAATTCTGCTTGCTATCGCCAACGTTAGCATAGGCACGCGCCATGTTATCTGAACCATACTCAAGGTTCGCTTTACCACCGAATGTTTCAGGAATTGGCGTGCTCAATAAATTTAATGCACCACCCACAGTATAAGGGCCATTCTTGATAGCCGATGCGCCCTTCATAACTTCAACGCCGTTAATACGACCTGCTGTTGGAAAATAATACGCTGACGAAGCGGAATAAGGGGCTGGTGCGATTAATACACCGTCTTCCATTAACGTGATTTTGCCAGAACGATCATCTCGAGTACCACGAATGCTGATGTTAGGGCGTAAGCCATAACCCTCTTCATTACGGAAAGAGACCCCAGGAACACCCGCTAGAATTTTCTGAATGTCGGTATATTCAAACTTTGCCAATTCTTCGGCATCGATTACATGAGCAGAACCCGCAATTTGCTGCGCTTGTTCTTCATTACCAATAATGGTGACAGAGGATAGCGAGTGATTCACCTCATCGGCAGCGTAAACGCTAGCGGCTGATAAAGCCAAAGACATAACAAAAAGATTCTTCATCTTCAGATACTCATTTGTAAATAATTTGAGCAGCATTCTACAGTAATGAGAATCAACATCAAACAATGATTATTCGTATTTATATTAAGATTTGATATTTATTGTTTCAGGTCAGGCTTTTTATTGACGCATAAAAAAACCAGTACTGATTTGCATCAGGACTGGTTTTTTATTCGGCGTTTAAGCAATCGATGCTAGCAAATGGCTAGCGATTAAAATTACTCAGCAGGTGCCGCTTCATCCAACAACGTCTTCAATTCGCCTTTAGCGTGCATCTCAGTAATGATGTCACAACCGCCTACTAACTCGCCTTTCACCCAAAGCTGCGGGAACGTTGGCCAATTAGCGTATTTTGGTAAATTAGCGCGAATGTCTGGGTTTGATAAAATATCCACATAAGCGAATTTCTGACCACATTCCATTATATTCTGTACAGTTTGTGCAGAAAAGCCACACTGCGGGGCATTTGGAGAGCCTTTCATGTACAACAAAATATCGTTGCTTTCGACTTGCTCTTTGATTGAATCCATAATATCCATAATGCTACCTATACCTATATTTGATAATTCTGTGATAAATAATACTGATTGCGCGGATTTTACTGAGTTTCCGACTGTTTTACTAGGTTAATAGCCGTTATGACATAAGCTATTGACCTTTATCAACCACTCTGTTTTTTCAGTGGTGCGCCATAGCCACCGCCACCCGGCGTATGAATGCAAAACACATCCCCTCTATTCATTTGTATATCGGTGCAACCTGTAAGAAATTCAAGCTTAGGGACAGGAATTCCTTGAGGATCCAATACAAAACGCTGGACGAAATTCATCCCTACCTTGCCTGCTTCTCCCCCAGCCATACCAAAAGTCGGCACTTGGCGATGGCCTGAGATAATGGTTGCAGACATAGCTTTCAAAAATCGTATATGACGTTCGATACCATCTCCTCCATTATGTTCCCCTATACCACCTGAGCGAGGACGAATGGCAAAATGCTCTAATACCACAGGAAAGCGCTGCTCTAGAATTTCCACATCGGTTAAGCGTGAGTTGGTCATATGGCTGTGCACGCCCGAAGCGCCGTCATTATTAATGGTCGCTCCAGCACCACCACACAGCGTTTCATAATACTGAAATTCTTCGTCGCCAAAGGTAAAGTTATTATTGGTGCCTTGGCTCGCGGCCATAATGCCTAGCGCACCGAATAACGTATCTACAATATACTGAGCGGTTTCAACATTGCCCGATACTACCGCCGCAGGATATTGCGGCGCTAGCATAGAACCTTCTGGCACTATGATATCCAGTGCGCGGAAGAAACCTGCATTCAGTGGCATGGATTTAGCGACCAGGCAGCGGAAGACATATAAGACCGCCGCTTTGGCAACCGATGTGGGCGCATTAAAATTGCCCACATGTTGAGCAGACGTACCGCTGAAATCGACTTTAGCGCGGCAGCTTTCTTTATCACGATTTTTATCGATCGTAATAGCAACTTTAATTAAACTACCATCATCCATCGCGTATTCAAACGACCCTGAATATAACTCTTTTAAGCAGGTTTGCAATGTCAGTTCGGCGTTATCTTGTACATGCCCCATATACGCATGCAGAGTTGCTAAACCGTATTGCTGACTTAAGCGATTTAATTCTTGCGCACCTTTTTCACAGGCGGCCAATTGTGCTTTTAAATCGGCAATATTTTGTTCGATATTACGCGCGGGGAATTCATGATCAGACAAGGCTTGAGTAATCATAGCCGTTTGAAATTCGCCTTCTTTCACCAAGCATAAATTATCTAATAAAATACCTTCTTCATTAATATGCTGACTACGGGCTGGCATTGAACCGGGAGTAATACCGCCGACATCGGCGTGATGACCACGAGCAGCAACGTAAAAGTCCGCCGTTGCATTTTTATCGCTGGTATTGATGAAAACAGGTTTAACAATGGTGATATCCGGTAAATGCGTGCCGCCGTTATAAGGCGTATTTAATACAAAAGCATCGCCTGTTTTCATCTGCGGATTATTATTAATTACTACCTTGATGCTCTCGCTCATTGAACCTAAATGCACCGGAATATGCGGTGCATTAGCCACCAGCTCGCCCTTTTTATCAAACAAGGCGCAGGAGAAATCTAAGCGCTCTTTGATGTTGACACTGGCCGCTGTTTTTTCTAATACAAAACCCATTTGCTCGGCGACAAACATGAATAGATTGTTGAACACTTCTAGCTGAATCGCATCAGAAGTCGAAACATTCATAGCAGTGCTTTGATTCGTCTCATTTTGGTCAGTTGTCATACCTTGATAGGTTAAAACCAAAGCCCCACTGGCAATGACCTTGCCGATCCAGTTTGGCTCAATCACTATGGTCGAGTTATTTTCGGCGATTAATGCCGGGCCTTTAATATCAACATTGTGTGGTAGCTGCTCTCGGCGATACACAGGAACTTGCTGTGTTGTTGTTCCGGTTTCAGCGCTATTTTCGCGACTTCTGTTAACTGCGCAGGTCATGTCACTATGAGCAATCGCTTTTAATACACCATTACCAAGAACCTGTTCTTTGCCTTCTTTATACTCTTTAACATCACGACCACCGGCAACGCGTTCTAATTGTATCGCCTCAAGTACAAGGGTGCGCTTAGGATCAGAAAAACCAAACGTCTGCTGATGCAATTGATGAAACTCGGCCGCCACTTTCGCTAAATCTAAATTATTCGGCAGGTTCAATAAAAGCGGCGTATCTGTGCCTTTATATTTAATATGAATGCGCCAGAAGTCTTGAACTTTATGCTTAGCATTAGCACGTGAAGTTTTGCTATTCACCGCTCTAGAAATTGAGGTATTTGCCTTTTGCTGCAAACGTATTTGGCATAATTCTATTTGATCCAAAACCTCACAAGACCTGAGTACTTGCGTTGACTTAGCATTCAATGGATCGGTATTAAAAATGTCTAACTGTAACGACTCCTCCCCCAACCAACGTTCATTCGCAAGGCCAATACCATAAGCCGATAAAACCCCCGCAAAAGGATGTAAATACACCTGCGTCATGCCTAATGATTCAGCCACTAAACACGCATGCTGAGCACCGGCACCACCAAAAGCATTTAAGATATAGTTGCTAACATCATAACCACGCTGCAGTGAAATTTTCTTCACCGCGTTGGCCATATTTTCAATGGCGATGGTTAGAAATCCTTGGGCTATTGCTGCCGCTGAATAGAGAGTATTCGATTCAGTATTAATTTTTTCGGCGAGCGCTTCAAACTGCTGTTTAACACCGTTGTAATCCAACCCTTGGTTACGCAGCGGACCAAAACATTCAGGGAAATATTCTGCCTTCACCTTGCCTAATAGCAGATTACAATCGGTAATCGTCAGCGGACCGCCATTGCGATAACACGCAGGGCCAGGAAAAGCTCCCGCACTTTCAGGGCCGACTTGAAAACGACCATCTGCAAATTTTACAATCGAACCACCGCCTGCCGCCACCGTGTGAATATTCATCATAGGCGCACGTAAGCGAACGCCTGCTACCTGAGTCTCAAACTCACGTTCGTATTCTCGAATGCTGTGTTCTTTATCGCTAGCAGATGCTTTATTAGCAGGCTCTTTATTAGAAGAAAGGTGGCTAGCATTAAAATGCGCGACATCTGTCGACGTCCCGCCCATATCAAAACCAATAATGCGCTCAAAACCATCATCACTCGCCGTTTCAACCATCCCGACAACCCCACCCGCAGGGCCGGATAAAATGGCATCTTTGCCACGAAATTTATGTGCGTCGACTAAACCACCGTTAGATTGCATAAAATACAACGGAACTTTCTGTTTAGCAGACGAGAGCTGATGATCTACTTGCTCGACATAACGCTTTAAAATCGGCGACAAATACGCATCCACAACCGTGGTATCGCCGCGCGGCACCAACTTCACTAATGGGCTAACTTCATGGCTCAAGGAGACTTGTTTAAAACCCAACTCTCGCGCTAGTCGTCCCGCCGCTTTTTCATGTTCAGGAAAACGATAACCATGAGCAAAGGCAATGGCGATGGATTCGATACCCTGCTTACGCCATTCAATTAACCGTACCGCCAAGCCCTCTTCGTCAAACGGACGATCAATTGTACCGTCAGCCAGTA
Source organism: Oleispira antarctica RB-8 (assembly GCA_000967895.1). Taxonomy (GTDB): domain Bacteria; phylum Pseudomonadota; class Gammaproteobacteria; order Pseudomonadales; family Oceanobacteraceae; genus Oleispira; species Oleispira antarctica. The sequence goes on along the minus strand of FO203512.1, from coordinate 1,368,210 downwards.
AGCGTTCACTCGCCTCCTCAACCCCGACATATAACTGTTCGGGCAAGCGAATGTCTAAAGCAAAAATATCTGGGCGTGTTTGATAACCAATTTTTAATACATCAGCCAAACCATAACTGGTCACTAATAACGTCGGCTCACCTTTACGTTCTAGCAGCGCATTCGTTGCCACTGTGGTGCCCATTTTTACTTCATCAATCATCTCGATCGGTAAAGCTTGGTCAGCACTCAATCCGAGTAATTCACGAATTCCCTGGATAGCCGCGTCTTTATAATGGGCAGGATTTTCTGAGAGCAGCTTATGAGTTACTAAACTGCCATCAGGCTTCTTCGCCACGATATCGGTAAAGGTACCGCCACGATCCATCCAAAACTGCCAAGCTGTCATGATTTATGCCTTTGCTAAATACTAATGAATCGATTTTAAAATCAATGATATAGCTATAAAAATACCACTATACCAAAATTAACAGCGATTTTAGCGCCACTAATTAGATAGAAAGGGAATGGATGTATTTACAGGGGCCATATACTTTCGTATGATCCGTGCTTGATTTTAAGGCGACCCATGTCGCCTTTTTGCGTTTTAGCAATCAATGAAATATTAATTCTAAAGAATTCGGAGTAATACCATGCAGCCAATCATGAATACCTATGGTCGGCTTCCAGTTACTTTTGTCAAAGGTGAAGGCTCTTGGGTCTTTGATACTGACGGCAAAAAATATCTGGATGCATTAAGCGGAATCGCCGTGTGTGGCCTAGGCCATGCACACCCAGCCGTGACCCAAGCTATCCGCGATCAAGCGGACAATCTTGTGCACACCTCTAATTTGTACGGCATTGGCCGACAGCAAGAGCTGGCTGAACGCTTAACGCGCATTTCTGGTATGGATAACGTGTTCTTCTCCAATTCCGGCGCCGAAGCCAACGAAGCTGCCATTAAAATTGCGCGTAAATACGGTCACGATCAAGGCGTACCAGAGCCACAGATCATTGTTATGACCAAGGCATTTCACGGCCGTACAATGGCAACCCTAACCGCAACCGGAAATCCGGCGGCTCAGTTAGGCTTTGCACCTTTAGTATCGGGTTTTATCCGTGTGCCTTATCAGGACCTAGATGCCGCCAAAGCAATGGTTGCCGCGAATCCTAATATCGTAGCGATTCTGCTTGAACCGATTCAAGGCGAAGGTGGCTTGGCCACCGCAAGTACTGATTACATTCAAGGCTTACGTAGCCTGTGTGATGAACATAATTTGTTAATGATGTTGGACGAAGTACAAACGGGTAACGGTCGTACCGGTACTTACTTCAACTTCCAGCAACATGGCATTACGCCCGACGTTTTAACCACAGCCAAAGGCTTAGGTAACGGCGTACCGATTGGTGCTTGTATCGCTAAAGGTAAAGCAGCACATGTTTTACAACCAGGTAATCATGGCTCAACTTATGGTGGTAATCCACTCGCCTGTGCCGCTGCGGTTGCTGTTATCGATAGCATCGAAAAAGAAAACATTTATGACAATGTGAAAGCCCGTAGCGAGCAAATGCGCAGCGCCTTCACTAGCCGTTTAGTTGAGAAAGGCTTAGCGACTGAATTACGGGGCACCGGCTTAATGCTCGGTATTGTGATCAAACAAGATTGCCCACAGTTAATAAAAGAGGCGTTAGACATAGGTTTATTGATTAACGTCACCTCGAACAATGTCATTCGTTTATTACCGCCAATGAACATTAATCAGCAAGACGCTGACCAAGTGGTAAACCTAGTTTGCCAGCTGGTAGAGAATTTAAAGTAAGGAATTGCCACTATGGCTAGACACTTTTTAACATTATTAGATTTAGAACCTGCTGAACTTGATTGGGTTATTAACCGCGCCATCGAATTAAAAAAGATGCAACACGCGGGTGAAATTTACGAACCATTGAAAAACCAAGTACTCGGAATGATTTTTGAAAAGTCGTCTACCCGTACTCGTATTTCTTTTGAAGCAGGCATGACTCAGTTTGGCGGCAGCGCGATCTTTTTATCCTCGCGTGATACCCAACTAGGCCGTGGCGAACCGATTGAAGACAGCGCACGCGTCATGTCACGCATGGTCGATGCGATCATGATCCGCACCTTCGATCATGAAATCGTTGAAAAATTTGCCGCCTATTCTAAGGTGCCTGTCATCAACGCATTAACTGATGACTTTCATCCATGTCAGTTATTAGCCGACATGCAAACGTATAAAGAACATCGTGGCAGTATTAAAGGCAAAACAGTTACTTGGGTTGGGGATGGCAATAACATGTGCCACTCTTACATCAACGCTGCACGTCAGTTTGATTTTAAATTGAACATTGCTTGCCCTGAAGGTTTTGATCCTCATCATCAGCTAGTAGATGATAACGCTGATCGCGTTCAAATCATTCGTAACCCGAAAGAAGCCGTTATTAATTCTGACTTAATTGTTACCGACGTTTGGGCGTCAATGGGTCAAGAAGAAGAACAGCAAGCGCGTATGGTTAAGTTTGCCGATTATCAGGTGAATAAAGAACTGATGGACTTGGCAAATCCTGATGCGTTGTTTATGCACTGTTTGCCTGCTCACCGTGGTGAAGAAGTCAGCGCAGAAGTGATGGATGATTTGGACTCTGTGGTTTGGGATGAAGCTGAAAATCGCTTACACGCTCAAAAGGCTTTGCTTGAATTTTTGATGTGTCAGGAAGGTTAGAAACCTAAAGCGGCTCACCACCGAGCCGCTGCGCTACACAGAGAAAAGATGTGTAAAAATAAAAGCATAAAGATTTAGGTCTTTGTGCTTTTTTTGTATTCGATATTTATTCTTCAATCAATTCCGATAGAGGGTAAAGGATCTCTCGCGATAAATATTCAAAGTCTCCCTCCTCAAAGTGAACAACCTTGACATCTTCACGTATACCCAAAGGATTTTTGCCAACAGCTATCATAATGAAAGAGTGAAGTTCATTCCCAGTATTCAAATTAACTTTCTTTTCATTACAAGACCACTCACCCCGAGTCGTGACTATTTCACTCTCATCTTTCTTACCAGGTTTCCAGACTTCATACTCTAAATTGAAGACATTATTTTCAAGCAACTCTAATCTTGTTGAATACTCACTACCGCCATAACTAGCATAAACACCATTTTCAACAAGGCAATTACTGCAAGCAGTCATGGCTATCAATGAAACAAGAACACAAATAATTTTAATCATAATAATCTCAGACTAATATTTCTTAATATATAATTTCGGAAGATCTAATGAGTGCTTATCACCCAGTCCATTACCAGCACCAATTTGAAAGTGCCAATGATCTTTCCTAGAGCCCGTAAAATCTTCATAAGCGCCATGAGTAAATCCTGCTTTTTTAGCGGCTAACAGTGCTGCAGAATGGGTCAAGTTATTGTATTTCGTACCTGCCACATCAATAGCTAGCCCCTTTCCATGAAAACTACCTTTACTGTGCCCAGTAGATTCAGAGCCGCCAGTAATAATAACGGTTTTAAGACCACATTCGTCGGCAAACATTATTAACGCGGATAGAGTATCCCCTTTTGGGAGTAATGTTTTAGTCCCATTTAATTGAATAGTTAAACCTTTTACCGTTTTATAGGCAGGGTATAGCTTATTTGTTGTTATATCTTTAAGTTGAGGGATAGGTAATAGAGAGGGCATTGTATTATATCCGTATAATTATTCAATTCTTCCGATATAGAATACTACTGGCGACTCATCTATACTATTAAGATTTAGGAAACCCACACTTATTTATGACTACTTCATTTAGAATGAAGCGGAGAGTCGCTTACACGCTCAAAAGGCTTTGCTTGAATTTTTGATGTGTCAGGAAAGCTAATAGCTAGAAGCAGCCTAAAAGCATAAAGAGTTCTCTCTTTGTGCTTTTTTATGCCTGCACAACTCGGTTACGCCCTTCTTGCTTAGCCTGATACAATAGTTTATCAGCACGTTCTAGCGTATCGTTTATCGTTTCTGGCGCTTGATACTCAGTAAGCCCGACTGAAATCGTCATTGCTAAATTGTTCTCAGAAAACTTCAAACTCTCCACAGCATCACGAATACGCTCAACAACAATAGCCGCAGTTTCAATACCGACACCCGTGAGTAGCAAAACAAACTCCTCACCACCATAACGAGATACAAGATCGATTTCTCGAATCGACTCTTGCAATAAGTCAGAGAACTGCTGTAAAACTTCATCCCCTACCCTATGACCAAACTCATCATTAATGCGTTTGAATTCGTCAATATCAATATACGCCAAAACAAAGCGACTACCTTCTCTATTAGCAATCGCACGCTGCTTATCCAAACACACCAACAAATGGCGGCGGTTATAAAGTCCGGTAAGCTCATCAGTAATCGCCAGCGCTTCTATCTTTGCCAAGGCAATTCTTAACCCGCGATTACTACTCGTTAAGCGTTCTCGTAATAGACTAAATTCACGTCCTAAAATACAAAAGCCCAACATCGCGGCCAAAAATGTAATACCAATAATCACTTCTAACTCGGGCGACCAACGCCCAGAATTATTTTGTTGAAAGAAAAATAACGTTACCGCATAACTTGCTAGGGTAAACAAAGTGATGCCAAAAAAGCCACGCCATTGCAGACGAAAGGCACCAAAAGATATAATCGTCAGATATGCCATCATTAAAGCTGAACGTATTTCTACCGTATAATAAAGGATAATACTGACAAAAATAATCGCCCAAACCATGTGCAACAAACTCATGCTCCGCGCGCTCATATTCCTTATATGACGAAAATAGACAAAGCCAACCGCCGCAAGATGCCCAACCCAAAAGCAGATATAGATAATGACCAGATCCGTTACGTCAATAAGCACATAACCCAGTTTATAGCAGACCAAAATAACCAAAGAGTATAATAGTGCCCCAATACTGGCTAACAATGTTCGACGTATGGTATCGAGTTGAGAGTTGTGCTGAGAGTCCAAGGATACTTCCATGTTGTTTTATCACACCAAATTGGTTACAGCGAAAGATAGAGGCGAGAGTATAAAGGTCTAAGAAAAAGCCGCCATGTCAAATTGCGCAGCTTTACAAACTAACATGGCGTCATTTTCTATTTAAAAGAAAAAAATTATTTATTACCTAAAACCTTACCCACCGCTTCTAACCAACCGGAGTACAAACGTTCACGATCACACTCGCTCATTTTTGGTTCAAACTTAGCTTCGTTATGCCATAGGTCAGCGACTTGTTCCAAACTTTCAAATACACCCGCTTGCAAACCGGCTAAATAGGCGACCCCCAAAGCTGTGGTTTCAGTCACTCTTGGACGCTCAATTGTAACCCCCAATGTATCGGCTAAAAACTGCATCAACCAATCATTAACCACCATTCCGCCATCAACACGAATACTCGCGGGACAAGCACCATCTTGAGACATTGCTTGCAACAAATCACGAGTTTGATAACAGACGGACTGCAAACCAGCGGTGACGATTTCTTTGATACCCGTATCTCGCGCCAAACCAAAAATAGCACCACGCGCTTCAGGGTCCCAATAAGGAGCACCGAGCCCAGTGAACGCTGGCACCATATAAACCGAATTATCCGCCCCCGTTTCTTCCGCTAACGATTGGCTTTCTTTGGCATTAGAAATCAACTGCAAACCATCACGAATCCATTGAATGGTTGCCCCTGCCATAAAAATACTGCCTTCTAAGGCATAAGTAGTTTTACCATTAATGCGGTATCCGATCGTCGTCAATAAACGATTTTTAGACTGCAACGCTTGATCACCGGTATTCATAATCATAAAACAGCCGGTACCATAAGTGCTTTTTGCCATGCCTGGAGTAAAACAAGCCTGACCAATTAATGCCGCTTGCTGATCGCCGGCAATGCCACCAATAGGAATTTCAACACCGAACAAATCGACTTTAGTATGACCATAATCAGCTGCGCAATCGCGAACTTCTGGTAGCATATTGATGGGGATATTAAACAACGCTAATAATTCTTCATCCCATTCATTGGTATGAATATTAAATAAAAGCGTTCGTGAAGCATTCGTTGCATCAGTAGCGTGTTGCACACCGCCAGTTAAGCGCCATAGTAAAAAAGTATCAATCGTTCCAAATAATAAGTCACCTGCTTCTGCCCGAGCTCGAGCATCTTCCACATTATCTAAAATCCATTCTATTTTGCTGGCCGAAAAATACGGATCAAGTAGCAAACCCGTTTTTGCAGTTAATCTTTCAACCAAGCCTTCTTCTTGCTTTAATTTTTGGCATAAACCAGCCGTTCGGCGATCTTGCCAAACAATCGCATTATAAACAGGTATCCCCGTCTCTTTATCCCAGACAACCGTTGTTTCACGTTGATTAGTAATTCCAATCGACAAAATATCACTTGCATGCAATGAGGCTTTTTTTATCACATCACGACACGTTTCCTCTGTCGTACGCCATATAATTTCTGGATCATGTTCAACCCAACCATCTTGAGGAAAAATTTGAGGAAATTCTTGCTGACTGCTTGCAATGATATGTCCATCAAGATCAAAAACAATTGCGCGACTGCTAGTAGTACCTTGGTCAATAGCCAAAAGGTAGCGAGACATAGGGGGGTTCCTGAATTAACGGTATTTTTATTTAATTATGTCAGGGATTTTACGTCGCAATTCGACCCTAGCCAAGCCTTTCTCCATATAACGTCTATAGTTAATAAATATCATTATTATTTGTCATACAGCAATCAGGATCAGAAATGAAAAACAATCAACCCATTACTCAGAATGAAGTAGTACTGAATGATGCGGGCCACTTAGTTTCGTCGACTAACGTAAAAGGTCAAATTACACACTGCAATCAAGCGTTTATCGATATTAGCGGATTCAGTAAAGAGGAATTATTGGGTAGCGCCCATAATATTGTTCGCCACCCAGATATGCCAGAAGCCGCTTTTTTAGGTATGTGGAAGCATTTAAAAAGTGGTCAAGCGTGGCAAGGACTGGTTAAGAATCGCTGTAAAAATGGAGATTATTATTGGGTCGATGCTTACGTAACACCGGTTTTAGATAAAGGGCAAACGGTTGGCTATGAATCCGTGCGAACCAAACCCCGTAGAGACCAAGTAGAACGTGCTGAAAAAGTCTACCAGAAAATCAATAAAGGCCTGAATCCTCTCAGTACTTCGCAACAAATGTTTGCATTATTTATTCCACTTATCCCTTGGCTAATTGCCCTCGCTTGCTTGTTGGCTTTTACCGACAATCAGACCATTACGCTGCTCACTCTATTACCACTTATGGCTTGGACTCTCATCGCTCATAATAAAACTCATAAAGCGCTTGAAAAAGTCGCCTTAACCGTCATGGACGATGCTCTAGCCGCCTATATATTTTCAGGAGAAAATACGCCTTTGGGCAAGTTAAAATTTTCACAGCACGTTCTTAAGCGACGCTTACAAACGGTACTAGTCCGTGTCAGTGATAATATGAGCACGTTAAATCGACTCGCTCAGTCCTCTAGAAAAATGAGTGATGATAATTTAGAGCAAGTACGCCGCCAAAATGAAGAAACAGACCAACTTGCCCAAGCTAGTCATCAAATTACTCGATCAGCAGACATCTTGCTCGAGAACACAGAACAAACAAGCAACGCAGCAACAGAAGCCCAGCAAAGTGTTAAACAAGGTCACGATTTAGTTACCGATACTGCCAGCAGGATCAGTGAGCTTGCCAAAGAGCTCAGCAACACATCAACCGCCGTCACAACCCTTGCAGAAGAAACTGAATCGATAAAACGTTTTTTAGACGCGATTAAAGCGATTGCAGAGCAAACTAATTTATTAGCCCTCAATGCCGCTATTGAAGCAGCCCGAGCTGGAGAACAAGGGCGTGGTTTTGCAGTGGTCGCCGACGAAGTACGCAATCTTGCAGTAAGAACCCAAGAGTCTACTGCTGAAATTCATACCATTGTTGGTAAACTAGCACATGGAGCTGATCTTGCCGTATCTACGATGGAGCATGGCACAGAACACGCTGATAGTTGTCTACGGCAAGCGAATAAAGCGGATACATCGCTATCGGCAATTCAAGCTAATATTGACGCTATCCATCTGAGCTCACAAAACAATAGTCTATCGATACGCCAACAAACCGACACGGTAATACAAATAGAACAAGGACTGAATCGCCTTGCCTCACTATCAGCAGAGGTTGAACAGGTTTCCGTTCGCAGCGCCCAAGCAAGTGATGAGCTGGCACTATTAATGGCCGAGCAAGAACGTATTATTGAACGCTTCAGTTAAGAGCGTTATAGATAATAACGAACCTTTTAGTTGAGAAAAATGCATGCAAACGTTAATATCGCATTAATTTTTCTCAACAAAGAATTCTATCATGCTAGAAATAAAGCATCTTAAAACCGTGCGTGCACTGCGTGATGGAGGCTCTCTTGTCGAAGCAGCCAAACAGCTGCACCTTACACAATCAGCATTGTCTCACCAATTAAAAGACGTAGAAGAACGCCTCGGCCTCAGCTTATTTATCCGCAAAACGAAACCCATACGTTTTACCCGCGCAGGGGAACATATTCTCGAACTGGCCGAAAAGGTTATTCCACAGCTTGAGCAAACCAGTCGCGACATAAAAAAACTAGCGGGTGGTCAAGCAGGCCGTTTACACATGGCCATTGAATGTCATAGCTGCTTCGATTGGTTAATGCCTGCCATCAATAGTTTTCGCGACCAGTGGCCAGAAGTAGAAATTGATTTAATGGCCAGCTTCCATTTTGAGCCCCTCCCTGCATTAGCACGAGGTGATTTAGACCTAGTCGTTACCGCAGATCCGACACCGATGTCTGGCATTTATTATCAGCCGTTATTTCGATATCAAGCATTACTCGCGATTGCGAACCAAGATAATTTAACTGATAAAAAGTTTGTTGAAGCCAAAGATTTAGCTCAAAAGACGCTTATCCACTACCCTGTTGAACGCAAGCGCTTGGATATATTCACTCAGTTTCTTGACCCCAATGGCATCGAACCAAACGCAACTCGCCATGCGGACCTAACGCTGATGATCGTCCAATTAGTTGCAAGTGGTCGCGGAGTGGCTTGTTTACCGAACTGGGCATTACAACCCTATTTAAACGCGGGCCTAATCAGCTCAAGGCCTCTGGGGGAAAAAGGGATCTGGCCCACGCTATATGCCGCAATCAGAGAAGAACAAAAAGACAGCAGTTACATGAAAGATTTTCTTCAGCAATCATTACATTCATGTAATAACAACCTGACTGGCATAGAGCCACTGAAATAACGCGCTTTAGATAAAAACAGACGACAAGCAGTAATTTTAAGCAAAAAAAAGGGACTCCATAAAGAGTCCCTAAAAAGCGAATAACTTCGCTACATTCTCACCACGTGCCCATAGGATACGTGCGTTAAATATGCCTGTGTTATTGCAATCTGTCTGTAATTTAAAGGTGTATTAACGTTACAAATTGTTAATACTAACTCAGCTCTTGATGACGCTTTGGCCACACAAGACTAAATTTTGCTCCGCCTAAAACCTCATCACGACTCACCATCGCACGACCGCCATGCCAATAAGTAATACGGCGCACAATCGATAACCCTAAGCCATAGCCTCCTGAACTACGTGTGCGACTATCATCCAAGCGGGCAAACGGTGTAAACACTCGATTCCACTCCTCCTCTGGAATACCAGGTCCATCATCTGCGACATCAACGCGGCAGGTATCCGCTCCAATAGAGAACGTCACAACCACCTGCGACTTAGCATAACGACAGGCATTACCAATAAGGTTTTGAATAGCGCGATGCATATATCGATATTCAACTTCCGCCTCATGCTGAGAGCCTACCGCACCGCCATAATGCACATTCACGCTTTCAGGAGGCCGGGCCTCATCGACAAGCTGTAAAATCAGTTCTTGAATATTGGTTAATTCAAAGTCTAATAAAGGCCCACCCTCTTCAAGCCGAGCGTAGGTTAATATTTCATCGATCAACTCATCTAATTCTTGAATATCGGAATCCATACCCGTGAGCTGCTTCATTACAAAGGGATCATCGCCCGCTGTATCTTCAATAATTTGCAAGCCAAAACGAATGCGAGCCACCGGGGTTCGAAGTTCATGAGACACGGCACGCACCATTTCTCGCTGAACACTAATAAGGCGCTGAATGTGATCGGCCATTTTATTAAACGCTTGCCCTAAACGACTAACAGGATCAGAACCATTAATACCGACTCGAGCATTTAAGTGCCCTTGAGACAATCGGCTGGTTGCTTGCTCTAACTTGCGCAAGCGCATTTCAAAAGAATTTACGACCCAGTAAACACCTAAACCCAATAGCATAAAACCTGTCAGCGCAATAATCGCTATGCCCATCGGCGTGTAACGCTTAAAGGCAAAAATAGGCCCCATACGAATAACCTGTTCTTTACCAGGCACCTTAACCAAGGCGTCGGCACTTTCACCATCAATTGCAATGCGCATAAGCACGTCACCATATTGCATCCGACCTAAATCCCCCTTACTGAGATCAAAATGTGAAAGCGGTAAAAGGCTTAATGAATAACCAAAATGTGGCGATATGTTTTTTAAAAAAGGCTCAACAGGCTGTCCACTGCGCTGCCAATCTTCCAATAATAATTGACCGGTAGCCTGAGCTTGCACTTCCGTGACATTGCGTAAAGTTGTTCTTATCAAATTATTATCATCAAGCACGGTAATGAGTTTGGCCTCATGTCCAACATCGTCTGATAATACGAGTACTTCATGACGCTCTAAACGGCTCAACTGATATTCATCCAGCTGGGCTTCTTCTTTACTGACAATATCTATTTGAGCATCAAACCGTGCTTCTAAATCTCCCTGTTCGGTAAGATCATGACGCAAACGCGATGTAATAAGATGAAGGCTTCCACGAACAACGTTTTGATTAAACTGCGCTCCGCGAACATGGTCCACTAACTGCAATGCTGACATGCATAACAGAACGACCAATACCAAGGCAGCTAATAAACCAGAATAAACTCGAATAAAAATGTGTTTTCTCCCTAAATTATTCAAGTTGATATAAAGCACCACTCAGAGAGAGCGGTGCTTGAAGATTGAATCTATTTTACAACGTTAAATTTCTTTGACGAAAAGGTAACCTTTACTGCGAACTGTCTTAATGCGCTTCGGATTAATAGGATCGTCACCCACTTTAGGGCGAATACGCGATACTCGCACATCGATCGAACGGTCCTGTCCATCATATTCGATACCTCGAAGCTGATGAAAAATCTCTTCTCGAGTCAAAACATGCCCTGCACTGCTAGAAAGAAGCCACAACAAATCAAATTCGGCACTGGTTAAATCAATGCTATTACCATCCAACCAAGCTTCACGCATTGAGCTATCGACGACTAAATTACCAAACGTCAGACGTTTAGCAGAAGCTTCATCCTGACTATCCTTACTTTCCGCTTGTTCCTTCACTCGACGCAATAACGCACGAATTCGAGCCAGTAATACACGCGGGCGAACAGGCTTAGCAACGTAGTCATCCGCACCCATTTCTAAACCCAGTACCTGATCAAGATCTTCGGTACGTGCTGTTAGCATCAAAATAGGACCAGAATAATGCGGTCTAACAATACGACACACCGCTAAACCGTCTTCGCCTGGCAACATTAAGTCAAGTACAACTAAGTCAGGCTGTTCAGTTTTGATACGCTCAATAGCGCGACTGCCATCACCTTCAATAGATACCTTAAGCCCATTACTTTCCAAATAGTCCTTGGTCAGATTTGCTAATCGTTCATCATCTTCAACAATTAAGATGCGCCAGTTTTCGTCCTGACTGCTACCATGTTTTAATTCCACACTGTTTCCCTATTCAATTCTTTGAGCTGCCGCTATTTGTTGAATTGCCGTTATATTGAAAGACTTGTATATAACTTTAGACGCTAAATCAGTGCTTTGCACTGAGTTCCGATTTTTTCTGTTACAAATGTGAAAAATGCAACCTTTTCTGAGCGTATTTTACCGTATTTTTGATAAGATATGTGTCCACTCAATTTCCACAGCTTATCCACAGGCAAACACTACATAAGGGGTTGAAATGTACTCTCAACCGCAATATCCTGTGCCTAGGTTTAGAAACCACACCTATTGTTCAATGACTTACACGTCATTTTAAATAAGATCAAGCAGAGTATTACTCTAAACAGTTTTCGTGCTCATTTTAGTGAGCAATATTAAGATTATAGGATCTACAGGCACCCAAACATATGAACAGCGCGCTATTTGTAACCAAACGAGACGGTCGCCAAGAAACCATCGACTTAGAGAAGATCCATAAAGTTGTCGATTGGGCAGCCGAAGGCTTAGACAATGTCTCCGTTTCTGAGGTTGAGCTAAAAGCTCATTTACAATTTTTTGATGGTATTACCACATCAGAAATACACGAAACTTTGATCAAAGCCGCTGCCGACTTAATCTCTGAAGAAACCCCTGATTATCAATATTTAGCCGCACGCTTAAATATTTTTCATCTGCGTAAAAAAGCTTATGGCCAATTTGAGCCACCCAAGCTTTTTGATCACGTACAGAAAATGGTGGCTGATAACCGCTACGACAGCGATTTATTAAAAGATTATACTGCTGAAGAATTCGCCGCGATGGATGCATTCCTTGAGCATGGCCGTGATATGAATTTCAGCTACGCTGCAGTTAAGCAACTGGAAGGTAAATACCTCGTTCAAAACCGTGTTAGTGGCGACATTTACGAAAGCGCTCAATTTTTATACGTATTAATCGCGGCTTGCCTGTTCGCACAATACGATAAAGAGCGTCGCTTAGACTTCATTAAGCGTTTCTATGATGCGGTCTCTAGCTTCAAAATCTCGTTGCCTACCCCTATAATGGCTGGCGTACGTACACCAACGCGCCAATTCAGCTCATGCGTATTGATTGAAGCGGGCGATAGCTTAGATTCTATCAACGCAGCGTCTAGCGCGATTGTTAAATACGTATCCCAACGTGCGGGTATCGGCATCAACGGCGGCCGCATTCGTGCATTAGGTAGCCCTATCCGTGGTGGTGAAGCTTTCCACACAGGTTGCATCCCATTTTATAAACACTTCCAGACTGCCGTTAAATCCTGCTCTCAGGGCGGTGTTCGTGGTGGAGCAGCCACATTATTCTATCCGCTATGGCACTTAGAAGTTGAATCACTACTGGTATTGAAAAATAACCGCGGTGTTGAAGAAAACCGTGTTCGTCACCTAGATTATGGCGTACAGCTCAACAAATTAATGTATGAGCGCTTAATTAAAAACCAAGACATCACCTTATTCTCTCCATCTGATGTGCCTGGTTTATACGATGCCTTTTTTGCCGATCAAGTGAAGTTTGAACGTCTATACGTGCAATACGAGCAAGATCCATCGATTCGTAAAAACACAGTAAAAGCTGTCGAATTGTTCTCTACGTTAATGCAAGAGCGTGCCGGTACAGGTCGTATCTACATCCAGAACGTTGATCACTGTAATACTCACAGCCCGTTCAACCCAGAAGTTGCACCTATTCGTCAATCGAACTTGTGCCTAGAAATCGCCCTTCCGACTAAGCCATTACAAGATGTGAATGACGAAGAAGGTGAGATTGCACTGTGTACTCTTGCGGCGTTTAACTTAGGTACTCTGAATAATCTTGATGAATTAGAAGAACTTTCTGACTTGGTTGTGCGTGCTCTTGATAGCTTATTGTCGTATCAAGATTACCCAATGATTGCGGCACAAAAAGCCAGCTTAAACCGTCGTACGTTAGGTGTAGGCGTTATTAACTACGCATACTACTTGGCTAAGAATGGTGTTAAGTATTCCGATGGCAGTGCCAACGGTTTAACGCACCGTGCTTTTGAAGCCATTCAGTATTATTTATTGCGTGCGTCTAACAAGCTTGCACAAGAGCAAGGCGCGTGTGAAGCCTTTGGTGAAACGACTTATGCGCAAGGTATCTTACCCATTGATACCTACAAAAAAGACGTTGATAAGTTCTGTGAAGAGCCTTTGGTTTATGACTGGGAAGCTTTGCGCGCTGACATTAAAAAAACAGGTCTGCGTAACTCGACTCTAACCGCATTAATGCCTTCTGAGACTTCTTCTCAGATCAGTAACGCAACCAATGGTATTGAACCACCTCGTGGCTATATCAGCGTTAAGCAGTCGAAAGACGGCATCTTAAAGCAAGTGGTTCCCGAGTTTGATAAGTTACGTAGAAACTATGAATTGTTATGGCAGATTCCAAATAACACAGGTTATTTACAACTAGTTGGCATCATGCAGAAGTTCGTCGACCAAGCAATTTCGGCCAATACTAACTACGACCCATCACGCTTTGAAGGCAATAAGGTACCCATGCAGGTGCTCTTGCAAGATTTGCTAAGTGCTTATAAAAATGGCCTTAAGACGTTGTACTATCACAATACCCGTGATGGCATGTCTGATCCACAGGCACCAGAAGTTGAAGACGATGACTGTGAAGGCGGCGCGTGTAAGATCTAGCGTTTTAGATCCGGTTTTTTACACTTTAGTTTAAAGCCAGCCCCTTAACGAGTTATCGCATAAAATACGCTGAGCATGATGCAAATCACTCAGCGTATTTTTATAATCATTATTATTTTAAATAACCTTTATTTTTTATAGTTGTAGCCATTTATGTCTTATACCACGTTCAATCAAAAAACTTTTGATACGTTAAAACAACCTATGTTCTTTGGCGAAACCGTGAACGTTGCCCGCTATGACATTCAAAAACATAAAATTTTTGAAAATCTAATTGAAAAGCAATTATCTTTTTTCTGGCGTCCAGAAGAAGTTGATCTTGCTAATGACCGTAAAGACTTCAACGACCTTCCGGATCATGAGCAACATATTTTTTTGAGCAACCTGAAATACCAAACACTATTGGATTCAGTACAGGGCCGCTCTCCTAACGTTGCGTTTTTACCGATCGTATCACTACCAGAATTAGAAACATGGATCGAGACTTGGTCTTTCAGCGAAACCATTCATAGTCGTAGCTATACGCACATTATGCGTAACGTTGTGCCAAACCCTAGTGAAGTCTTCGACGATATTACGCGCAATGATTTTATTACTCGTCGCGCCGTGAGTGTGACTAAGTACTATGACGAATTGATCCAAAAGTGCAGCTACTACTCTCAGCTAGGGGAAGGAACGCATACCATTAATGGTAATATCATTGATATTAACTTACGCGACTTAAAACGCACCCTGTACCTGACGATGGTTTCAGTAAACGTTTTAGAAGCGATTCGCTTTTACGTGAGCTTTGCTTGCTCTTTCGCCTTTGCCGAACGTGCAAAAATGGAAGGCAACGCCAAGATTATTAAATTGATTGCCCGTGATGAAGCGCTGCACCTAACCGGTACTCAGCACATTCTACAAATAATGGCCGCCGGTAAAGATGATCCAGAAATGGGTGAAATCGCCGCCAGCTGTAAAGAAGAAGTCGTTGCTATTTTCTTAGAAGCCGCCGAGCAAGAAAAAGAATGGGCAGGTTACTTGTTTAAAGACGGTTCAATGATTGGTCTTAACCAGACTATCTTAGCTCAGTATGTAGAATACATTACCGACCAGCGTATCGTAGCCATTGGCTTTCCCCCTATTTTTAACGCCAAGAGCAACCCACTACCTTGGATCAACTCTTGGTTAAACAGTGATAATGTTCAAGTCGCACCACAAGAAGCTGAAATCAGCTCTTACTTAGTAGGCGCACTAGACAGTGCGGTTGATACTGATGGTTTTGGCGATTTTGATCTGTAATATAACGTTATGAATCAATCAACAAACACTTGCCAAAAATCAGCTCAAGACGATAGCAATAAGCATCAAGAAGACTTTCTTCTTGATGGCTTAGCGCCTAAGCATCACGACTTTTCTTTAGAAGCTGATACCGTTGAAACACATGTTGAAAATGAGCCTGTGCAAAACAGCTTACTTTTAACAAATGAAGACCCTGAACAGCCAGAGTCCAGCGCACAGATCGATTTAGACGGCATGGACAAACCGGTGCATCAGGTGTCGATTTACAATAGCTCAGAGCAAGCAAAAACGATATCGTTTCAGCATGCAAAAACCCTGTTAGAATCTCTAGAAGCACAAGATGTAACGCTCAATTACCAATGCCGCGAAGGGTATTGTGGTAGCTGTCGTACTCAGCTTTTAGAAGGCGAAGTTCATTATACCGAAGAGCCTATGGCTTGGATTAATGACGATGAAATTTTACCCTGTTGCTGTATTCCCAAAACAGCCATTCATATCAAACTGCCATAAGTGACATATATCAATATTTCCTTTCAGTGAATGCCCTAGTATCTAGTGAGTAGCAAACCCTCAACTGGAGAGAAATATGTCCTATTTATGCATCAACCCTAATGTAGCGATGATTCGATTACGAGCAGGAGAAGCCCTAACAGAGCTAACAGGAGAGTTTTATATCAACCTGGATAAGGTTATTGAGATTCGAATGAAACCTGTTCGTGAGGCTCATGATGGTGATTTCTGTTCTGATGTTCTTATTATCCTACAAGATAAAACGCATGAGTTTGTTTTCCGTAACAGCCCTGCTGGTAATAAAGCCAAGCAAAACCTAGAGAAGTATTTAACAGATCAATCCATTAACTGCTAACACATTGCTTAAGCACTAAACCGAACACATAACCCTCGCCTAAGCAAAATCTAAATCCTAGTTATTTTTTAGGCAAATGTATGGCAAACTTAAATGATTCATTCAATACACAGACATCTGTATTTATCATTTAGGTTGCCATTATGAGTTTAACATTTCCTCCTCTCGATCAAATCGCCCCGCAATTCACTACGACAGACCAAAATGGTGAAGAAGTTTCACTGTCTGATTTTAAAGGTAAAAAGGTTGTTTTGTATTTTTACCCTAAAGCCTCAACTCCAGGTTGTACTGTTCAGGCCTGCGGCATTCGTGATAATAAAGAAGCTTTTGTAAAAGCCAATACCGTCGTTTTAGGAATTAGCCCTGATCCAACTAAACGATTAACTAACTTTACAACAAAACAAGAACTGAACTTCCCCCTACTATCAGATGAAAATAATTCCATTGCTGAAAGCTATGGCGTTTGGGCGCTGAAGAAATTCATGGGCAAAGAATACATTGGCATTCACCGTGTCACCTTTATCATTGATGAAGAAGGTATCTTGCGCCATGTAATGGCTAAGGTTAAAACTAAAAGCCATCATGATGATGTATTAGATATCATTAACACACTTTAGTTTTTTATAAAATTGCCGATATAGGCAGCATGAATCAAATTTTTCTTGCAGCCAAAGCCACTTTTATTTTGCTTTTTTGCGGGTATTTATCCAATACCCACGCAGGAAGCAATACCCTATCCTGCGCCCTAAAAACCGATCAACAATACCTCGGTGCTTTACCTGAATTTTCACACAATACCACCCCCCTACTGGGATACCAATGTCAGCATATTCCTTATTATTCGGGATTTTTAGGCAACTGGTTTCCAAGCTTACCGAACCTGTACGTTAGTCAATCTAGTCGATTATTAGCCATCAATAGCGATTCATCAGAGCCCGCTACGAATGATGATAGTAGCCAAACTTGGAAGGTCGCATTTTCAATTAAGCGCTTCGGTCAAAGTCAGTTGTCGATCTTCAGCGGACAAAAAGATTGGCAAAGGGTTTTACAAGCAAAAGAAAATATTACTTTTATTTCGTCCAGCGCCAAGAATGAAAATGATGGCATTAGAATCAATAATAGACAACAAGCCCAATTCACCCGCAGCGAAACCTTTTTTGGTTTAAGCCTTATATTTCCTTACCAAAGCGACCAAAAATTAACCGAACTACGCTTACAAAACACCATTATCAATCAACCGATTCAAGCGGATATAGCTCAGTTTGATAAGCACAGCTTATTTCCCGCACAAACCACAATCAACGAAATAATGATCGTCAGCCAATCTCATCATAGGGGCCTCAATATCAACTGGAAGTTCGGCCTAGGTAAAGGAGAAGTGCAATTAAAACCCAAAAGACTTCTCAATATAAATTCTGATTTTAATCAAATAATCAGCTTAAGAAGCCACATTGAACTCTATTACCAATATCGAATTAATCGTCGCTGGATGAGTCATGCAGGCTGGAAAGGGGATATTCATTATTGGCAACAAAATACAGATAATGATGATTTCAAACTGGCCAGTGCTAATGCAATGGAGCATCAAGTTTTTGTGGGGATCGGGCTAACATTTTAATATGCTAACAAGATTCATTATATAATTGCTGGCGATACTCGCCAGGGGTCACTGCTTGCCAGCGTTTAAATGCCCGATAAAATGTACTGCTCTCTGAAAAGCCCAATTGCAAAGAAATATCTTGCAGTGATAAATCTTTATTTGCCAATAACTGCAAAGATTTCTGATGCCTATATTCATCGTGTAACTTTTGAAAGCTACTGCCTTGCTCTTGTAATTTTCGCTGTAAACTGCGCCCACTCATCGCCAATTGATCAGCCACTTCATCACGGCTAATGCCTTCAGATGACGCTAACAAACGCTCTTGCACTCTTGCAATAATTTCCGGCTCAATTAAACGCTGTAATTGATTATCAGCCATTTTCTCATGCATTGTCGCTAAGCCTTGGTCAAATCCTGGCAAGGCTTCTTGCAATAATTTAGAACTAAATAGAAGACTATTGCATGCTTGATTAAATTCAAAATCACAACCAAAGAAATCTCTATACTGCACCAAGCCTCCCTTTTCACCGTGCGAAACCGTCAACCTTAATGGTGCAATATCACGCCCTAATAACCAGCGAGAAAAACTCAATGTCGCGACCAACACAGCGTCGATTTGATGATAACTAAAATTACTTGCTGTCGGTGTATAAACCAAAGAGGTGGTATCGTCTTGAGGTACCAGAGTGAACGCACCGCCATCACTAATAAGACGCTGATATTTTAATATTTTTTCAATCGCATCCCCCAGCGTAGGGCTACTGAGCATAGTAAACGCGAGTAATTGAAAGTGCGCAGGTTTTAAGGATTGCCCCACATGAAAACCCAATAAAGGATCTGCGCTCAACTCTTCAACCGAACGCCACAACGCCAGAGTATCATCGAGACTGATACGGCCACTATTTACACTACCCGCAATACTGAGAGCGCTTAGAGTATCGTTAGCTAATCCCGCATTCGCCAATATTTCAGACTCAGTCAGACCTTGTAAACTAGCAGCCTGTAATAGCCCACGTATCCAAAGCAGTGATACAGTCTTCAACTCCGTATTCTCATTTTTTTAATCTCATCGCAATCTGTTTATTGAACATTCAGTGTGTGATCAAATATACTGATCTTTGCAATCAATGTCTTGAACAATGAACAATCCACCTATTATTGCGGAATATAGAGCGATTCGGGAAATAATCATGTTTTGAGTATGATAAATAGCAGGTAACTAAAAGACAGCCAAAAGTTATTGAAAGCGAATAAACCTTTGTTTGACGGTATTACGTTAAGAAGACAATGCTTAGCTGGTCATAAAGCTATTCCGATTTTTATAACAATAAGTTGCATTGCAATAAATGATGATTTCTCGTCCTTTATCTTGGGTTTTAATGATGTATAAATCATCAAAACATGGAGAGATATCATTGAAAGCCGCACTGTAAATCTGACTAGCGAACAGGTTTAATAAGTTGATTTTCAATGAATCGACGCTTGATACATCATATTGACTGATCACCGAATCTGCAGATGATATGGCCAAACTAATGATTATTGCAAATGATAATGCTGAAACCCGTTTCATACTATCTTCCTCATTCATTCTTATCTAACATAAGTATAGGAAGTTTCTAGAGTTCGACTCGGATCATTTGGTAATAAAAGATACCTGTAACGATGAAAATTGCATATCACTTAGACTTTTTAACGCAAGCCCAAATTAATGAGCTGCATAGTGTTAATGAGCCACTCTTAATGAGCTACTTGTCGGTTCATGGAAACGAGTAATTCTGCTTCTGCGCGCGCAACACCACAGCTAGAAACAAGGTCATCAGCAGATGCCCCCATTCCAACCAAGCGCTGAGCTTGCTGGTACAAAGCTTCATCTGAAGTCGCTAACGCAGGTTTGCGCTCACTTTCAACGAGACGCTGCTCTAATTTTTTCACGCAACGACCCATACCAAAAGTACTTTTGTTCATTGCTTCAAAATCATGACGCAACTTGTCTGTTTGCTGTTTCCAGACTTTCTGGTCACTTTCATATTTTCGCTTAACTAAAACAAAACCTACAATCGTGGCTATTAATAGCATTACATTACTGATTACTAACCAGTGAACCATCGATAAAGATGACAATAACAACATGATTTCAAGCTCCTATTTCTGGTTAAAAACCAGAAATTTCCATCCACTCCTCATCCGACATCAGTTTTTCTAAATCCACCAAAATTAAAAGCTCATCATTTTTATGACAAACACCTTGAATAAATTTAGCACTTTCATCATTGCCGACATTGGGTGTGGTTTCAATTTCAGACTGGCGTAGATAAACTACCTCAGCCACTGCGTCCACTAATATGCCAACAACTTGGTTTTCCGCTTCAATAATTACAATCCGGGTTTGATCTGTTGTCTCTGCATTGGGCAGCGCAAATCGAGAGCGCGTATCAATAACAGTAACAACATTACCTCGCAGATTGATAATTCCTAAAACATACGGAGGCGCACCCGGTACTGGGGCTATCTCTGTATAACGTAAAACTTCTTGTACTTGCATCACGTTAATACCGTAGGACTCATTTTCTAAACGAAAGGTCACCCACTGTAGAATCGGATCCTCTGCACTTTTCGTGGCATTTGCGGACATATAACTTCCTCACTAAGAAAGATCAAATTAATTGGCTTGCGTCAAAAAACGTACTTTATCTTCCTTAACTATAGTAGATAGCACAAAGTGTACCAGCTTAAAATTAAATAAATTTAGACAGGCTTACAGCTCAGATCAACGTGCTGTAATAACCCGTTCACATCGATCAATGCGCACATTTTCTCAATCACAGTTCCTGCAAGCCAAGTGCGTTTACCTCGCTCTCCCCGCCACTTAATTTCTGACGCACTGAGCCGAACGGTATCATCAATTGATTGGCAAGCGATTGCCCAAGGTGTTTTTTCTAATTGAATTAAATACTTAAAACCTTGCTCTGCTAAAAACTGCTTTCTTTCAGGCATAATCAAGTTCGCAGTATCGATAACTTGTAAGTTATGTTCATCAGTATGCACCATGCCCAAGTACCATGTAGGCTGTCCGACTAAAGGTTTTACATCTCCTTTAGTAATCTCATGCACACCGCCTAAAAACAGTAATGGCACGGCTAGCTTTAAACCACATACGCTAAAGACTAAACATTCGACACCCTGACTTGACCATGATTCTGGATCAGTCAACGAGGGTGCTGTTTGTGGCTCCGTATTAATAGCTTCAGTAACTGCCGTTTCAATATGTGCAGCAGGGGAAGAAATACGTTCAATAACAATTTCAGGGATTTCTACCAGCGCCACCGGGACGTCATCGACAACGGCCACCTCAATAGGTGCTAACTCAATAGCAACCGCTTCTACCGCGACAACTTCATCTGGAATTTTAATGACTTTTTCTATTTTCTGTGGCTGCTGAGTAGCCGTTACTAACAACTGGTCGAGGTAGTTTTGTAAAACACCCTCAACTACATTGACCTTAGTTTCAGTCTCTTTAACTAATAATGGAGTAACGCTACGTTGTTTAGTCAAAACACATGGCCTCTGCGGCTAACGGCGAGCAGCGATGTATTATTTCTGATTTTAATCTTGATAAGGGCAGTTGATTTAAAATGCTAAGACCGTTTAAAAAATGAATATATTTAATAGTTCGATAGCCCGTGCCAAAAGCTTCCGTCGTTAATAAGTATTGTCCTGGCGCAACAGTATCTTGCGGACGAACAGGAGGGTTAACGGCTAAAGAGAGTTTTTCATCCCACACACTATTATCGACTAAAAGCATGTCGAGATAACCCGCAATTCTCATTTCATTATTGGGCTGATCTGCGTTCATGCTTTACCTCCTCTGCTTGATCCAAGACCGCTAATAAATGCCGATAGGCGCGAACACCCCGAGACAAGCTGTCCAGCTCATTCGGAAATAACCCATCATGACTGGCATCTCTAAACTTAGTATCAATAGGGATCGCTTCTTGCCAAACATGCTCTGGATAAAGTTCCCGCATTTCTTTCAGTGTAATCACCGAAGCCTGCGTTCTACGATCAAATAATGTCGGCACAATGGTGTAAGGCAGCTGTCTATTCTGCGAGGTCATCACCATTTTTAAGGTGTGTACCATACGCTCTAACCCTTTAAGCGCTAAATGCTCTGTTTGTGTAGGAATCACTAAACGCTGACACGCTGCTAACGCGTTCACTAATAGAACGCCTAAAATAGGCGGAGTATCCAACAGCGCATAATCATAATCGTCCCATAACTGGGCCAATGTTTTAGCCAACACTAAACCCATACCGTCTTGACCACTGACTTGCCGCTCCAAAGTGGCAAGTGCTGTCGTTGCCGGCAATAAATCGACCCCTTTACGCGACGTTGGCTTCACGACTTTTTTAATATAGTCGATATCTTTGCAACGCTGATTAAAGAATAAATCATACAGACTTGTTTCTAAGCTATCAGGATCGTATCGAAAATAACTGGTTAACGAGCCATGAGGGTCCAAGTCTATTAATAAAACTCGAGCGCCACGCTCCGCTAACAGACCGCCAAGAGAAACAACCGAAGTCGTTTTCCCTACACCGCCTTTCTGATTTGCTATCGACCAAATTCGCACGTTATGCCGTCCTTATTTTGACATCGAGATATAGAATACTGTTTCACTGCAATTATTATGCTCATTCTACAAACTCTTCTCTCGCCCAAGGCTGATTAATACTTCCTTGCTTAATTAAAATTTCAACACGACGATTTGCCAGTCGATGTTCATCACTATCATTAGCAAATAAAGGTTTATGATAAGCAAAGCCTACTGCGGCCATTCTTTGCGGAGCGACACCGAACAACTCAAATGCCCGCACCATCGCAACCGCCCTTAAGGCTGATAAATCCCAATTACTAACGATGTTTTTTGTACTGATGGGAACATCATCTGTATGACCCTCGATATTAATTTCGTTTGGAATAGGCCTAACAACCATGGCCAGCTGCTCGATCATATCCATCATTTCATCATTAATTTCCCAGCCTCCTGTAGAAAAAAGCGTATCCGTTTTTAAACGGATCTTAATCCACTCGCCTTCCTGCTCTAAAATAAGCTCGTTGCTATCAATGAAGACTTGTAGCTGCTGTTTAACGGTTTGATAAAGCGGCATCACACCATTGTTGTGATCAAGAATAGTGGTAGAGACTTCAGGTTGCGGCAAAATCTGCAGCGCTTGCGTGGTAAACATTCCTCCTAATACTTCCTGCACCGCTTGATACTGCTCTTCGTTTAACAACTTAACGCTATACAGCATAATGAAAAAGGCACAAAGCAAGGTCATATAGTCGGCATACGAAATTAACCAGCGATGACGATCAGGCCCAGGCTGATGACTCATAAATCTATACCTTCTAAACGATAACGAATCAGCTGAGGATTAACCCCTTCCCGAATAGCCATCACGCCCACGATCATCGCTTTATGGTAACGAGTCCGTTGCTGGATAAATCCCCGTAAACGACCCGCAATAGGAATGGCAATGAGGTTGGCCGCGGCAACACCATAAAAAGTAGCTACGAACGCCGTGGCAATACCTCGCCCTAATTCTTCAGGCTGAGCAAGATTAGACAATACTTGCATCAGCCCAAGCACGGCTCCAACAATACCCAGTGTCGGTAAATAACCACCCAAGTTGTCAAAGACTTCTGCGGCATAAAGATCTTTTTCTTGATGAGTTTCAATTTCTAAATGAATACTCTTTTCAATCGAACTGAGGGATTGCCCATCGGCCAGCATGACCAAAGCACGCTTCATAACAGGATCAATTTCTGCCTGAGCAATACGGTCTAACCCAAGCACACCATCTTTGCGATAAGCGTTACCACAAGTGGTTAATTTCGTTAATAATTGATCTAGAGAAAATTGTGGAGGCGCAACTAACCAAGATAATAGTTTAAGAGATCGTACGGCTAAATACATCGGAGTTTGAACCGCCAGCGCGAGTAAAGAACCGCCAAATACAATTAATAACGCTGGAGCATTCCACAAAGATAAAAGAGAACCCCCTTCTAGAACATGCCCAACAACCACACTGGAGACCGCACCAAAAAGTAATAATAAAACCAAACGATCCATTAGCCTGCCTCATCAAAAATCATAGGGCCTATCGCATCAAGTGGAATAATTTTCTCAACAAGGCCCGCTTTAGCCACCGCCATCGGCATTCCATAAATGACACAACTGGCTTCATCTTGTGCCCAAATTGTACCACCCGCTTGTTTTAGTAAATGTGCTCCCTCCTTACCATCAGAACCCATTCCGGTAAGAATGACTGCCAACGCTTTACGGCCAAAATGTTTTGCCGCAGACGCTAATGCGATATCAACACTGGGACGATAACTTATTCGATCATCACTTTCATGAATGTGAATACAGCCACCGTTACGACTATCAACCATCAGTTGCATGCCGCCAGGAGCAACATACACATGGCCAGGCTTCAACTTATCACCTTGCTTCGCTTCGCTTACGGTCAAAGGGCTTAATTTATTCAACCTCTCAGCGAAGGCTTTGGTAAAAGAACCAGGCATGTGCTGAACAATCACAATGGGTTTTGCAAAAGAGGCTGGAATTTGTTTAAAAATAGTTTGCAGAGCTGCTGGTCCACCCGTGGACGTTCCGATAATGACCACTTCGACATGACGTAATGATTTACTTGCAGGCGTCGCACTGCGCATAACCTGTGGTCTTACCAATGCAGCATTACTCGCGACTGTGTTATTAGAGATAGACGTTGAATTAGGTATTGGGGTAGAAAAAGATTTTCTCACGCCTGCTTTCTTACCCGCTGCCGCTACTTCACATATTTT
The DNA here is from genome assembly GCA_000967895.1 of Oleispira antarctica RB-8. GTDB lineage: Bacteria > Pseudomonadota > Gammaproteobacteria > Pseudomonadales > Oceanobacteraceae > Oleispira > Oleispira antarctica. Next base: position 1,342,998 of record FO203512.1, on the reverse strand, counting down.
ATCAGTTAATGTTTTATGCAATTGTGCTTCAGAAGCTGCAATGGCATCAAATTGTTTCGATAAAAAATCAATCGCCCCCGCCTCCAGCGCATCAAGAGTAATACGAGCACCTTCATAGGTTAGAGAAGAAAACATCAGTACAGGAGTCGGACATTGGTTCATAATATTACGAACCGCAGTAACGCCATCCATAACCGGCATCTCATAATCCATGGTAATGACATCAGGCTTTAATGCTAAAGCCTTTTCGACACCTTCACGGCCATTACTCGCAGTCGCAATGACTTCTAAACGAGCATCGGCATTAATTATCTCAGTAACGCGGCGTTGAAAAAATCCAGAATCATCAACCACTAATACCTTAAGTTTTGGAAGAGCCACGATATGAAATCACCCTTTATGCGGCAGTGAGCTGCCGTCCTGCATAATGTTGTAGCATACTGGGTACGTCCAGAATTAAAGCAATACGGCCATCACCGGTAATCGTTGCACCTGCCATACCAGCAGTACCGTGCAACATCGCACCAAGGGGTTTAATCACCACCTCTTCTTGACCAATCAATTGATCAACAACAAAGCCTGCTCGCTGATTACCAATAGAAACTACCAGTACATGAGAACTTTCATCAGCCTTAGCATCAGCCTCTCCTTTCACCAACCAGCGTTTCAAGTGAAATAAAGGAATCGGTTTATCACGAACAACAATCACTTCCTGTCCATCAACCACATTCGTTTGTGAAAGATCTAAGTGAAAAATCTCATTAACACTCACTAAAGGAAACGCGAAAGCTTGATCTTTTAACATCACCATTAAGGTTGGCATAATCGCTAACGTTAAAGGTACTTTGATCTCAATACGCGTACCTTTACCAAGAGTTGAGTCAATGTTTAACGTACCATTTAATTGAGTGATTTTTGTTTTCACCACATCCATGCCCACACCACGTCCAGATACATCAGAGATGACATCTTTAGTAGAAAATCCAGGGGCAAAGATTAGGTTATAGCATTCATTATCGGTTAAACGATCTGCAGCATCCTGATCCATTACGCCTTTTTTGACAGCTATTCCTCTTAAAACATTCGGGTCCATACCGCCGCCATCATCTTCGATAGAAAGCAAAATATGATCACCCTCTTGTTCGGCTGCTAAGACAACAACACCGACACGAGGTTTACCTGCTGCTTCACGCGCATCCGGTAACTCAACCCCGTGATCAACCGCATTACGCACCAAGTGAACTAGAGGATCGGCTAATGCTTCAACCAAGTTTTTATCTAAGTCGGTATCTTCACCTCGAAGCTCTAAATTAATTTCTTTTTTCAAGGAGCGCGCTAAATCACGAACAACTCGAGGAAAGCGACCAAATACTTTCTTAATCGGTTGCATACGCGTTTTCATAACCGATGACTGCAAATCTGCAGTCACAACATCAAGGTTGGATACCGCTTTAGACATCGCCTCATCATTAATATCTAACCCTAAGCGCACCAAGCGATTACGTACTAATACCAATTCACCGACCATATTCATAATGTCGTCTAATCGTTTAGTATCGACTCGAACCGTAGTCTCTGCGACTGGAGCTGACGACTCCGGTGGCTTCGCAGCTGGCTTTGCTACGGGTGCTTGAGCCACTTTAGCCTGAACAACTTCAGGCTTTTTAGCTTCAGGTTTTGCAACGTCTACTTTCGTTACTTCTTCTTTAGGCGTATCTACTTTAGTTTCTTCGGGCTTTACAACCTCTGCGCTCGTATTATCTGCCGTCGCAGGGTTCTGCCCTTTTCCGTGTAAACGATCTAATAAATCTTCAAATTCCGAATCCGTAATTAAATCATCAGATCCTGATGCGGCGGGTGCTGCCGCGACATCACTGCTTGCAGTAGCATTCGAGGAAGCATTGTCTGCTGGTGCAGCAGCTTTACCTGCGCCATGTATTTGATCTAATAGCGCTTCAAATTCGTCCTCTGTTATTTCATCACTGGAAGCTTCTGCCACAGGCTCATTACTGACATCAACAAATAAGTCATCATCATCCAGCCCAAGGCCATCGACTGCTGCAGGAGCGCTCGAAGCGGCTGTTTTAGCATCATTATCAAGTGCATCTAATAGCTGCTCGAATTCATCATCGGTAATATCTTCTGATTCTTCAGAACTTGCCCCAGGCTCTACAGCCGTTTCTACAACCGCTGCGACGTCTGCTACAACGGCCTCTGGTGCAGGAGCATCATTAACTTCTGGTTTAGCCAAACTATGTAATGCTGCTAATAATTCTGGCGTTGCAGGCTCTGGCGCTTGATTACTACGCACAGCGCTGAACATTTCGTTAACGGTATCCAATGCTTGTAAAATCACATCCATTAAATCGGAGGTTACAGTCCGCTGACCATTACGAAGAATATCAAAAACATTCTCAGCTTCATGGCAGCAATCGACTAATGCATTTAACTGTAAGAAACCCGCTCCGCCTTTAACGGTATGGAATCCACGGAAAATAGCATTGAGCAAATCATAATCATCGGGGCGCTGTTCAAGATCAACAAGTTGCTCTGAAAGTAGCTCTAGGATTTCTCCAGCTTCAACTAAAAAGTCTTGGAGGATTTCTTCATCGGCATCGAAACTCATCCAGTAGCTCCTTAAAAACCAAGACTGGATAGTAAATCATCAACATCATCCTGACCGTCAACCACACCTTCTAAACTGGTATCGATTTGCGGCCCTTCTGGTGCAATCTTCTTACTATCTTCTTGTGGGATATCATTTTGGCTCGGTTCCGCATGGGTAATACCCGTAATGCGATCAACCTCACCCGCCATAGCTACTAGATCCACTAAACGTGTCTCTACTTCAGTAACTAACTTAGTTACACGATTAATTACTTGGCCAGTGAGATCTTGAAAATCTTGTGCCATTAAAATACCAGACAAATTTGATGATATTTTTTTCGAATTAATCTGAGTCTGTAATAAATATGAATCTATGCTTTTCGTTAAATCACGAAATTCATTGGGTTTAAGTTCTTTACGCAAAAACTTTTGCCACTGCTCGTGCAAATCAGCAGCACCATCTAAGATTTCAGAATTGAGAGGCATTCCCTCTTCAACTAAATCCATGGTTTTATTAGCGGCTTTATCTGTCATTTTAATGACGTACGATAATTTATCAGAAGCTTGTCCCATACCTGAGTCTTCACTTAACTCATCGCCGGTTGTGATATTTTTTATCGCTTCATGTAAACCACGGGTTAATTTTCCTATCTCATCGTATAAAGTTCGATCACGCACTTCGTTGATGCTGTTGACAACGCCAACAACTTTTCCAAGATCGCCATCTTCGATCTTTCTCAACAAGTCTTCAGCAAGCTCTTTAATCTCTTGCTGAAAGGATGGCGCTTGAGAATCCATATGCAGCTCAGCCATGCCAATTCCTTGTTATCAACCTTCGACACGCTCAAAGATTTTATCAATTTTTTCTTTTAAAACAGCCGCCGTAAAAGGCTTAACTACATAGCCATTCACCCCTGCTTGAGCAGCCGCGACAATTTGATCGCGTTTTGCTTCTGCAGTGACCATCAATACCGGTAACGTTTTTAATTTATCATCAGCACGCACATGCTTTAATAAATCGAGCCCCGTCATTCCTGGCATATTCCAATCAGTGACCAGAAAATCAAAGTCACCCGACTGCAACATTGGCAGGGCCGTTAATCCATCATCTGCTTCTTGTGTATTGGTAAATCCCAAATCACGCAGCAAATTCTTTACAATCCGTCTCATTGTAGAAAAATCATCAACAACGAGAATCTTCATATTTTTGTCCAAAGCGACCTCCGAATGCCAGCTTCACATAAGTTCTAATAACTCCTAAATAGAAGTGTAGACTGTGATAGAGCATTAGCCAGAAAGAAAATAAATAGAAATTACAATGGGTTAGAAAAAATTAAGAAATGGGTGCGCATTGATTACAGATTGATCAATGCGTGTGTATTAATTAAATAAAAGAAGCCTTAAGAATGACGGACTGACTAAGACCATTCCGTCAGTCGTGAACGTAGTCTCAATGCCGCCTGACTATGAATTTGGCTCACTCGAGACTCACTAATGCCCAATACAGCACCAATTTCTTTAAGGTTTAATTCTTCGTCATAATATAAAGCCAATACCAATTGCTCTCGCTCAGGCAATGCTTTAATCGCATCGGCCAAGGAGGCCTTAAAGGCATCACGCTCAATACCTAAAAATGGATTAGGACTTGCTCCGACCAATTGCTCCTGGCCTTGCTCTCCTTTTTCCATAACATCTTCAAAACTGAACAAACGACAGCCTGCAGAATCTTTTAAGTGAGTATGGTATTCATCCACACTCATCTCTAAATGATCGGCTACTTCATGATCTTCAGCATCTCGGCCTTTCGCTAATTCAACTTCTTTAATCGCTTCACTGATACGACGAGAATTTCTATGAACAGAACGTGGCGCCCAATCCCCTCGGCGAATTTCATCCAACATAGATCCGCGAATTCGAATGCCCGCATAGGTTTCAAAGCTTGCGCCTTTCGCTCCATCGTACTTTCGCGCGGCTTCAATTAGCCCAATCATGCCAGCCTGAATAAGGTCATCCAGCTGTACACTATCCGGTAATCGTCCCCTTAAGTGATGAGCGATGCGTTTCACTAATAAAGCGTGATCGCGAACTAACTCATCAAAATTTGGGCTGCTAACTTCATCGTACATAGCACATCCATTCATGACAGGTACTACCCATGGGCTCCTGCTTGGACAAGATTCTCAACAAAGAATTCAAGATGTCCTCGGGGTGTTGAGGCCAGTGGCCAAGCATCAACTTTTTTCGCCAAACCACGAAATGCAGTCGCTGCTTTTGATCTAGGATAAGCTTCAACAACGGCCTTTTGACGCTGCACTGCTCTACGCACTGCGTCATCCTGAGGTACAGAACCAACATACTGCATCGCAACATCCAAAAAGCGATCGGTCACCTTGATCAATTTAGCAAACAAAGCGTGACCATCTTGTGGAGTACGAATCATATTAGCAATAACACGAAAACGAAAAACGCCATAATCGCGATTGAGTAATTTAATTTGTGCGTACGCATCAGTAATAGACGTAGGCTCATCAGTCACAACAATCAAAACTTCTTGCGCAGCCCGAGCAAAACTCATGACCGCATCGGAAATTCCCGCCGCCGTATCAATTAACAATATATCAAGATCATCACCGATATCACTAAAGGCTTGAATAAGGCCAGCATGTTCTTGCGTCGTTAGCATCGATAAGTGCTGCGCCCCCGATGTTGCCGGAACAATTCTGACTTTGCCGGGGCCAGGCACCATTACTTCTCGTAAAGTACACTCACCGCGCAAAACATTTTCAATGGTTTTATTGGCAGTAATACCTAGCAATACATCGATATTTCCCAAACCTAAATCCGCATCGAGAATCACAACGCGACGGCCTAATTCTGACAGTGCACACGCAAGGTTCACAGTCACATTACTTTTACCTACTCCGCCTTTACCACCAGCGACTGCAATTACTTGTACTGGGTGTTTAGCCATGCCTACACTCCGTGCTGCATAAAATTATTATTCATTGCCGAACTCACTTCTGATGTTTGCCAACGGGCTTGAGCCATGCGTGCCATTTGTTCGGCGAGACGCACCATTTTCTGTGCATTAGGAAAATGTATATCATCTGGAATATGAGGGCCGTCCGTTACCATGTGAATGGGTAAGCGCGTGACCGAAGCAATACTCATCGCTTGCCCCAAACTAAAACACTCATCCAATTTAGTAAAAATACAGCCATCAATTCCCGCGGGTTTAAAGTGTTCATAATTCTCTTGTAAACAACGAGCCTGACTCGTAAGGGGTAAGGCCAATAAAGTCTTCACCCTATTTCCCGCCCCTTTAAGCATAGACAATTGCACAGAAAAATGTGGATCTTGTATGGCTAAACCTGCGGTATCAATCAAAATAAATTTCTTATCACTCAACTGATCAAGCATAGCCGATAAATCACCGTTAGGTTCGAGCACCAATAAAGGAATTTCCATGATGCGGGCAAAGGCTTTTAATTGATCGTGCGCAGCAATGCGATAATTATCCATAGTGATCAAGGCGATGTTGTCACTTCCATGGTTAATCACATATTGTGCGGCAAGCTTACCAATAGTCGTTGACTTGCCCGCCCCTGTTGGGCCAACAAATGCAAAACAACCACCGGTTTGCAGCATATTATTATCAGCTAAAGGTAAATCTTCAGCGATGTATTTTAAGCACTGAGCCCAGCCTTTTTCTATATCGTCGTCATCTTCGGGTAAAGCACTCACCAACTTATCAGCCCAAGAGGGATCAATGCCTAAATCTTGGCAACGCTGCCAAATTTGTGCCTGCTGCCAACTAAGAGGACGAGTAGGGTTCCAAGCATTACCTTGCTGGCTAACCAGCCAGTTTTTTAAATCTTTTAATTCCGCCGTCACTTGGTTTAAAAATGGCGTAGCTTCATCACGACTCATCGTCGCCGCTTTTTCACTGATTGACTGTTGAAGGTCTTCTTCACTGAGCATTACAGCATCAAGAGCCGCTGACTGCGCAATAGTGCCCTCTTTAATACCCTGTAAAGCTTCTTTTAACGCGGCGGTTGTCGAGACATTTGATTGATCAAATACAGGCTGCTCTTGACGAATTTTACCCGTCGACTGTTTTGCCTGCTCTAATTCCTGCTGCAAGGCTAACTGGCGATCAATTTCTTGCTGTTGCTGCTCGTTCGCCATCTCTTGGTAATCAAGGGCGGCAATCACCTCGACCCCTTTACCGACGCGTTTATTCGACAGTATAACGGCATCCGGTCCTAACTCATCAGAGACCATACGCAAGGCTTGCTGCATATTTTTAGCGGTGAAACGTTTTGCTTTCATTGACTAAGCTCCCACCGTTGCGACGATCGTGATGGTTTTATTATCTGGAATTTCTTGATACGACAGCACACTTAAATGCTCAATCGTATTGCGCACAAAGCGAGAAAGAACGGGACGTAATTGACTGGATACTACCAATACAGCAGCACGACCGGCATTCTCTTGCTCTTGCGTTGCGTTCATTAATGAACGCTGAATGGCGTCGGCCATACTCGGCTCAATTACTAACGTATCCATATTTCCCGTCTGTTGTGCACTCTGTTGTACTGTCTTAAGCAACAACTGTTCCAAAGCAGGATCTAACGTCATAACATTCAGCTCATCCGCGGTACCAAAGATGTTCTGGATAATTAGACGAGCTAAACCAGCACGAGCAGCGCCGGTTAGAGCGGCAATTTCTTGACTACGCGGCGACATGTTCGCCAAAGACTCGGCTATGGTACGCATATCACGCACGGGCACATCTTCACGCAGCAAGGTTTGCAATACAGACAACAATTGACTAATTGATACGGTATTGGGTACAAGCTCTTCGGCCAGCTTAGGGGATGATTCTTGCAGAATATCGAGCATTTTTTGCACATCTTCATGGCCTATCAGCTCATGAGAATGTTTATGCAATAACTGATTAAGATGCGTCGCAACCACTGTGCTGGCATCCACGACGGTATAGCCTAACGTTTGCGCTTTATCTTTTTGTGTACTTTCAATCCACATAGCTTCTAAGCCAAATGCGGGATCCAGAGTTTCAATACCTTCTAGCTTGCCAAAGACTTGACCTGGATTAATGGCCATATCGCGCTCAGGATAAATTTCGGCTTCGGCTAACGTCACCCCCATTAAAGTTATGCGGTACTGACTTGGCATTAGATCGAGATTGTCGCGAATATGAACAGATGGCATTAGAAAACCAATGTCTTGCGACAGCTTTTTACGTACGCCTTTAATACGCGCCAGCAACTGACCACCCTGGTTTTTATCAACCAGAGGAATTAAACGATAGCCCACTTCTAAGCCAACCCGATCAACCGCCTCAACATCATCCCAACCTAACTCTTTTACTTCATGCTCAGGTAACGCTTCTCCCGGTAAAGGTGGCGCACCGGCATTAGATACCGTCTTACTTGACGAGCGACTGCTTTGAGCCGCTTCTGCATTTTTGCCCATGACAGGTTTGCCATCAACAAAAACACCGCCTTCACTACGCCAATGAATAAAATACGCACCAGCGCCCGCTAAAAATGCGGCAAATAGAAAAACAAGATGAGGCATGTCGGGGATAATCCCCATGCAGAATAAAACGACGGCGGTAATAGCAAGAGCACGAGGAGAAGCAAAAATTTGACCAATGATTTGTTCACCAACATCTTTTGCATCGCTGTTTCGAGTCACCATAATCGCCGTAGCGGTTGATAATAATAACGAAGGAATCTGTGCGACCAAACCATCACCAATGGCAAGAATGGTGTATTTCTGCACAGCATCAGCAAACAATAAATCATGCTGACCCATGCCTATCGCGAAGCCGCCGACCACGTTGATCACTAAGATCAAGATCCCCGCAATCGCATCACCTTTAACAAATTTACTTGCACCGTCCATCGAACCATAAAATTCAGCTTCGGCGGCAATCTCGGCGCGTCGAGCTTTGGCTTGATCAGCGTCCATTAAGCCCGCGTTTAAATCCGCATCAATTGCCATCTGCTTTCCTGGCATTGCATCCAAGGTAAAGCGAGCACTTACTTCCGCTACGCGGCCAGCACCCTTAGTTACCACGACAAAGTTGATGATCATTAAAATAGCGAAAACAACCAGACCCACGGCATAGTTACCGCCAATTAATACTTCACCGAATGCTTCGATCACTTTACCGGCAGAATCACCTCCCTTATGACCTTCCAATAATACGACACGCGTAGAAGCAACGTTTAGGGCCAAACGTAATAAGGTAGCAATCAATAAAATACTGGGAAAGACGCCAAAATCTAACGGTTTCTTGGCGTATACACAAATAAGCAGAACGACAATGGAGATGGCAATATTGAACGTAAAAAAGGTATCTAATAAAAAAGGCGGTAATGGCAGAGTCATCATGCCAAGCAAAATCAACAGCATAATAGGAATGCCGAGATTACCCGTAATTAGGGTAATGAAATTCCCTCGAATCTGTTGAAATATTTGTCCGCGATCTAACGTGGCCATAAATACCCTAGTGCAAAAAAGTGCAAAAAATTGACGTTAATGACTCTGTTTGCAAAAAGGGTGCACACTTCGTGTTTTATCGAATATTTTTATACATTTCCTTTGAATAAAGCGTTTTACTTCGCTTTAGGATCAACACGTAAGTCTTTTGGGATAGGCATTGTTGGACGACGATCAGGCTTAACACCTTGCCCTTTCGCATACTGATCCACCTGATAAATATAAGCCAGTACCTGTGCAACGGCGACAAATAAACCCTCAGGAATTTCGTCATCTATCCGCGTATGAGTATAAATAGCACGGGCTAATGGCGGTGCTTCCATTTGTGGAACGTTATGTTCTTTGGCAATTTCACGTATTTTCAACGCAGTTTCTTCAATCCCTTTCGCCACTACAATCGGTGCCCCTGCACCCCCACTGTATTTTAAGGCAACGGCATAATGGGTTGGGTTGGTAATCACCACATCGGCATCCGGTACGGCGCCCATCATACGGCGCTGAGCAGCCTCTCTCTGCATTTGACGGATTCGCCCCTTCACTTCAGGCTTACCTTCAGTATCTTTGAATTCGTCTTTAATTTCTTGCAAAGACATACGCAGTTTCTTGGTATGACTATAAATTTGCCAAGGCACATCGATCATCGCAATAATCAAGGTTGAAGCGCATAAGATAACCGCTGCCCATAAGACTATTTCGGTCGAACGTTTAATGGCTGGACGCACCGCTGCATTTTGCAAATCCATAGCATCTTGAAAATAAAATGCGATAACAAAATAAGCACAGGTGCCCACCACTAAAACCTTACCCCAAGCTTTGAACAACTCAACTAATGAATTAGCAGAGAACATCCGTTTAATACCGGCTAATGGGCTGATACGTGACATTTTAGGCGCTAGAGCCTTGGTACTAAACAGCCAACCCCCCACGCCTAAAGGCGATAAAAATGCGGCAATTAATACCAAAATAAACCAAGGCACCAACGCTGTAATCGCTTCCCACATAGAAGCTGACATGTGGCTAAACATATAGCTAACATCAAAAAAAGCCGCCCGCTCTACATCTAGATTGAAACGTGCAATGTGATAAATCTTGTCACTCATATAAGGGCCAAACGCAACTAAGCCCAGCGCGCCAAATAATAAAATGGCCGTTGTATTAAGTTCTTTTGAGCGAGCGGTCTGTCCATCTTCTTTCGACTTCTGGATTTTCCGCTCGGTGGGTTCCTCTGTTTTTTCTTGACTGCTGTCTTCTTCAGCCATATCAATGCTCCAATAACACGCTAAATACTTTCATCATTTTCATGATCAAGGCGTTCGAATCAATGCGCGTAAAAACTCAAATAGTGTTTCTAACAACCCATGGAAGCTTTCCCCTAACTGACCAATTGTTAGCCAAATAATGGCAAGACCAACCAACATGGTGACAGGAAAACCTAAAGAAAAAATATTCAACTGTGGCGCTGCTCGCGTCATCACGCCAAAAGCGAAGTTAACAATTAATAACGACGTTAACGCAGGCAATGCAATCACCAAGGCCGAAGCAAACATCCAGCCTCCCCAACGTATCATTCTGCCATAATCGTCCGCACTCCAAGCACCACTACCAATAGGCATCGTGTAAAAACTTTCCACCACTACCTCGATAACAATCAAGTGTCCGTTAAGCGCCAAAAAAGTAAGACTGATTAAAAATAGAAACCATTGACTGACCACCACGACAGAAACCCCTTGGGCAGGATCGACTGTTGTGGCAATCCCCAAGCCTGTTTGCATAGCGATTAACTGCCCTGCCAAAACAAAAACCTGGGTCACTATTTCAACCATAAAACCCAACACAATACCGATCAGCATTTGTTGAAAAATAATAATAAAAGACGCCAATGACATGGGTTCAACATTGGGCATAGCAGGTAATAAAGGGGCGATGATTAAAGTAATAAAAACAGATAATAAAATTCTAATCTGCCTTGGCACCAATTTACTGCCCAGCAAAGGCATTACACCAAGACAACCAGCAATGCGCGCGAAGGGATAAAAGTATTGGCTAATCCAGCCATTTAATTCTAACGCAGTAAATTCCAGCATAGGTAAAAGCGTTAACCCACCAGAAAAGGAATATTGGTATAAATACCCAGCGTGAATTCAACGACTTTATTCACTGCCCACGAACCAAAGAAAATCAGACTAACAAGAGTGATAATTAAACGCGGTAAAAAACTTAAGGTCTGTTCATTAATTTGGGTGGCAGCCTGAAACGTTGCAACAACCAACCCCACCACAAGACTTGGAATCACCATAACAAAAACGATAGTCACAATAATAAATAAGGCTTGTGAAAATAAATCACCAATTTGTTCTACTCCCATACTGCCTCCTTATTCATAACGATTAAATCGTGCCAAAACTGTTCGCTAAGGTGCCCATCACCAAGGCCCAGCCATCAATTAATACAAACAACATAATTTTAAACGGTAACGAAATAATAATCGGCGATAACATCATCATCCCCATCGCCATTAAGATGCTTGCGACCACAAGGTCAATAATCAAAAATGGAATAAATAACAAAAAACCTATCTGAAAAGCAGTTTTTAGTTCGCTTGTAACAAAAGCAGGAATTAAAATATGCAGAGGCGTTTCATCAGGACTTAATAAATCTTTTCGGCCCGAAATTCTAACGAAAAGATTTAAATCTGTTTCTCGGGTTTGCGCCAACATAAATTCTTTCATTGGCTCGGTTGCTCTCTCTAGAGCTTCCAAAGGTTTAATCGTTTCATTAAGATACGGCTGAATAGCCACTTCATTCACTTTTTCAAATACTGGCATCATAATAAAAGCCGTAAGAAAAATAGACATACCTAATACGACTTGGTTAGAAGGTGTTTGCTGCAAGCCCAAAGCCTGACGCAAAATAGCGAGCACAACAATGATTCGAGTAAACGCCGTCATCATCATGATAATCGCTGGCAATAAACTCAATAGCGTCATTAACGCTAGAATTTGAATCGTTACCGTATATTCACCACCGGTATCCGTTTGTTGAAACGTTACCGCCGGAATACCCAGCGCATTAATATCGGCATAGCTAATGATTGGAAATAAGAATAAGAGTAAAGCGCTACAATATTTCATGCCTTATTTAATGCCTTTTTTAAAATAGCTTGAAATACGGGAGTTTGCTGCTCGATGTCTTCTTGCTCGATCGGTGTTTCAAGCACCAATAACGTCTGAATCGACTGCGGCGTAATACCAATCAATAACTGCTGTTCTCCAACCTGAATCAGAGAAATTTTTTCTTTTAATCCTATCGATGTCGTTGCCAATGTTTTGATCAACTTGCCTTGCCCAGAAAACCCACCCACATTTGAGCGGCTCATACCTTGTAAGCGCTTGGCTAAGTAAGCCAAGAACAAAATCAAAGCAATCATACCGACTAGGGTGAATACAACTCGACCAATAGACGACATAGGGTCAGAAGGTAAGGGCGCAGGGGTTAAAGCGTCTTCTGCCTGAAGCCATAAAGGCATCCAACAAAGTACAAAGCCAAAACCCTGAACCACTTTTTTATTAACGTAAGCGTTGAATTCTTTCACTTTGACTCACCACATCGGTTAAGCGGATACCAAACTTATCATTCACCATGACCACTTCGCCGTGGGCAATCAAAGTACCGTTAACCAAAACATCCAATGGTTCACCGGCGAGACGGTCGAGTTCAACAACCGACCCTTGATTTAATTGCAGCAAGTTGCGAATAGGAATTTCAGTACGCCCTACTTCCATCGAAATAGAAACGGGAATGTCTAAAATAACATCCAATTCAGGGGTTAGGTGATCACTGCCCGATTGACCTTCATCCGTTAGCGGATCTAATTTGGCCTGTTTAATTGAATCAGCTTCCTCTGCCATAGCATCCCCCCAACCGTCATCGACATTACCTGCCTCTTCCGTTGTAGGGTCTTCTGCCATAGCGGCAGCCCATTCATCCGTCACCGCTTCATCACCGTTGCTTTCTTCACTAACACCGTCTTCACTAGCATCTTCAACCCCAGCAGCAACATCACCCACTAAGGCATCAATATCGATGTCGTTAGGATTAACCTCTGGCGTTTGTTCATTTTCGGCAGCGCTTTCATTTTCTGGTGTGTTTTCATTCTCGTTTTGAGAGTCATCACTCATAACATTCCCCCTAACAACGTACTAGCGTCGTCTATGGTTTATTTGCTCAACAATTTTAACCGCTAGATTCTCATCAGAGACACCTAGCTTACCCTTAAACATCGGAACGCCTTGAGCTTCCAGAGTAAAAAACTCTGGCATATCAATTGGAATGATATCCCCAGTCTTCAACGCAGCCACTTTTCGTAAAGTTAATTCCTGCTTGACCACCGTGCCATGCACAGCAACCTTGGCATTTAAAATATCTTCTCGCAGTGATTGCTGCCAACGATCATCAACATCATCAACATCACTTTGCATCCCCGCATCTAGGGTTTCTCGTATCGGCTCAATCATGGAATAAGGCATCGTAATATGCATATCACCACCGCCACCGTCGAGTTCAATATGAAAAGTACTCACTACCACCACTTCAGAAGGGCTTACAATATTAGCCATCGCTGGATTTACTTCAGAACCCACGTATTCAAAATCTGCATCTAAAATTGTGTGCCAAGCTTCTTTATAATCTTTAAAGACTTGCGCCAATACTAATTGAATAACACGTATTTCTGTTGGCGTAAATTCACGCCCTTCAATTTTTGCATGTCGCCCATCCCCCCCAAAAAAGTTATCCACTAATTTAAAAACAAGCTTAGCGTCTAATATAAAAAGTGAAGTGCCTCTTAATGGGCGAATTTTTACGAGGTTTAAACTGGTCGGTACATACAAGGTATGAACATACTCACCAAATTTCATAATCTGTACGCCACCCGATGCAACATCGGCACTGCGGCGTAAAAAGTTAAACATGCTAATACGGGTATAGCGGGCAAAACGTTCATTAATCATTTCCAGCGTTGGCATACGACCACGCACAATGCGATCGTTACTGGTAATATCGTAAGCCTTAACACCCGCAGCATCGATATCCGATTCGGGCTCTACATCTCCATCGTCAACGCCGTGTAATAGGGCGTCAATCTCGTCTTGGCTTAATAAGTCTTGCACGCGCCTTCCCTTATTGCATCACAAAATCAGTGAATAAAACGGCCTCAATGCCTTCAATGTCGGCTTCTGCCTTCAATACCGCGACTAACTGATCCTGCAGTATTGTTTTGAGCTCACCTCGACCTTCTGGAGTACGTAAATGTTTAAAATCTTGCTCAGATAGTATGCGAACGATTTCATTGCGTAGCATAGGATTATGCAATTCAATCGCATCAGCAACGTCTTGCGAGCGGGTCATAATTTCAATACTGGTTTGTAAAAATCGTTGCCGAGTACCTACATTAAAATTAACAATAAACCTGGGCTTCATTTTTATATATTGTGCAGGGCTAATAACTTCTTCAGCCACTTCACCGGTTTCGCCGTCAGCCGCTTCATCACCATTTTCGCTATCACCTGACATCATAAAAATTGTCACACCCACCGCAATCGCTAGCAACAAAACTATAGCAACCACAATAATGATCAGTTTTTTCTTACCGCCGCCCTTTTCTTCAGTGCTGTCTTGATCGAGGGTCAAATCTTGTTCTTCAGCCATAACGTCAGTTCTCCGGTACTTATAGTCAAAAATAGCAATACGCATGCCATGTTTTTGCGTCAAAAAAATGGATGCGATAATTGTGGGCCTATATTGTTTAATAACAGGCCCTATAGACAGCTTAGACAAGGTATCGGGAGGAGTTATACAAAGGTATCTAATAAGTTATTATTTTTTGCTTTCGGTATTTCTACACTGATTTCTTCACCTGGATTTTCTGAAGTGTCAGAATCCGGTGATTGCCCCTGTCCTTGCTCTTCAGAATTGAAGGATGACTGATCACCCCGACCCGAATCTGTTTGCACATCAAACTCAGATAACTCTAATCCTTGACTGGCCAGCATATCGCGCAATCGATGAGCACTGCTTTCTAATGCCTCTTTAACTTGTGGATTCTGCACCTGCACCTGCACCTGAGTTTGCTGATCGTCTTTCACCTGCAATTTCAACTCTAAACTGCCAAGTTCAGGAGGGTCTAAATGAATCGTAACCTGCTTAATGTCCTTGGCTGCATTCATCGTGATTCGCTCGGCAAGCGCATCACCCCACGCTTGCTGTCCCTTCGATAACTTTAACGTTTGATCATCTTGCTTACGTTCTAATGTATTTGATTTTGCTTCAAGTTCACCCTTCTCAATCACCTCACCATCAATAAGTTCATCTAGCGACTGGCTGACTGGATCTTCATTCAGTGCAAGCGCTAAACTAACATTTGCTTCCATCGCAGTTGGGGGGTTAAGTGGCGCAGCTGTTTGTGATGTTGGAAATAATTCAAGCATCGATGATTTTTTAGGTTTTGACAAACTCGCCGCAGGCTCCGACCCAAGAAAACGATCAGTCGTTTCGTCCCCCATGTCATCAAGTTCACTCGCCGTTAATACGGGTGAATTAGTTGCAGTGCCCATACGCAAAGGCATTGCATGAATCGCGTTAGCCGATTTATCGGCCATGCCAAGATTACTCGTAAGTTTTGCTGTCGCAGCGTTTTCGGCACTACTTCCTGCACTAGTAGTAGCCGCATTACCGATAAGACTAGAAACCAAAGATTGTGCATAAAAACCCTGTTCTTCCAATACCTGCGTCGATGAATCGTTCTCTGCAGGCAGAGTATTAAGATTTTCTTCGGAGAAAGGGGTAATGCTGGCAAGAGAAGCCGTTAACTGATTGTGTGATTCTATTGGCTGCGTCATTACTTCTAGCGGCAACGTTTGTCCTAACAGCGGCAAACCCTCATCCGTTAAAGCGGCAGAATCTTCTGTATCGCTCGGTAAATACCCAGAAAGTAAACCGGCAAAGCCTTTACCTTCAGCGCCTTGTCCTTCTAAAGCCGTTAACGAATTATCCGTAGTCAAGCCTAGGCTAGAGAAAATTTGCATTAAACCGTGCTGAGTTGGTTGAGTTTCCATAATCGCTCCCATTGATCTTACTTATATAAGAGCAAAGGATGGGCCAACCCGATAAGAATATTAGAATTTATTTAATTAGAGACATTAATATAGATTTAACCGATTGATATTCGGCATCAATCGCGGTGATTAATGGCTGTATACCGTCAAGGTTATTATCTCGCGCTTTTTCTTCTACTTGAAAGCAAAGGTCAGCCAAAGGCAAAGCCGATAAATTGCTCGATGCGCCCTTAAAACTATGAGCTATATCTCTGAGAATTGAACTGCTTCGCTCATCCAATCCAGATTGCATGGCAGGTACTCTAGGATCAGAATCGGCAATGAATACCTGAATTAATTCAGGAAACTCATCTTCCATAATTTCTTCTAGCATCGCGAGTGCTTCAGTATCAAAATGAGAGGTTTTATCCAAGGCTAACTCCTAAGTTCTATGCAGTATTTTTATGTGGCCAGTGTATCTCTGCGACTACCTTATTACCACACCCGATGTACTCTAATGAATGACATAAAGAGTAAACCAAAGGTAAGCCACGACCGCTAAACTTATTAGAACCTTGAGTTTTTTTATTAATTTGCAACTGATGTTGATAAGCCTCTGTAGGATATTCAAACCCATCACCACTGTCTTCAATGCTAAGTTTAAATACACCTGTTCGTCCATGTTCGGAAACATGACTCATGCTAATGTTAATAAACCCCGATGTTAGCTCAGCTAACCGTTGCTCACGCAGAGTATAAAACTCGGTAAAGCCTGCAGATGTTGATTTTAATGCAGAATCTAATTTAAGCACCCCATGCTCAAAAGCATTAGAAAACAACTCTGAAACAACGGTGAATAATTGCCCACCCATGGCCCTCAATGCTGGGACTTCCATCATTATATGCATGACTAAAGGCAGTGGGTTGAAGTGCTTTAATGAATCAACGCCGAGTTCATATTCTATTTTCCAATCACTAGGAGCCATGACGGCTCCCTGAGCTGATACCGACTCTGATTTCTCCAGTGCCTCTTCACCCACCATTTTTAATTCAATAATGGTTGTATCATCATCCTTTTCCGACTCGCCAACAAAAGCACTGACACTGGCCTTAACCGCTTCAAATAATAAATCAGGAGCTAAATCATTCTCAAAAACGGCCCGCAAACGCTCTCCACCAAACATATTGCCATGGCCATCGCGTGCCTCAACAACACCATCAGACCACATAAATAAGCGGTCTTCAAAATCCATCGAATGCTCGGTCATTTCATCATCAAATTGCGCAGTACTAAGCACCCCTAAAGGTAAGTGCTGAGAGCGTATCGATTTTAGTTGAGTACCGTTTTCACTGAGTAAATAACAATCAGGAACGCCTCCCATCCACATACTAATATTGCGTTTGGTAAAACTTAAATCGACAACCGCTGCGCAGCAGAAAAAGCCTACCGGTAAAATATTCTTAAGCTTGGTATTAATTTCTCGCAGAATATTACGCAACCCAAAACCCTTTGCGGTCATACCATAAAATATTTCAGCTACTGGCATTGCCCCAATCGCCGCTGGCAACCCATGGCCCGTGAAGTCGCCCAAAAGTACATGCATACCACCAGAAGGTTTACGGGCGGCTAATAAAACATCACCATTAAATACCGCTAAAGGAGACAGCATGTATTTAATATTAGCGGCATCTAAACAACCTGAGTGCGCAACATTATCAAATACCGCTTTTGCAACATGCTGCTCCTGCAACATGTGCTGATTATTCGCAGCAATAGTATCTCGCTGCTTCTGTAAAATACCATGCATGTTTTTCATACGAACAAATGCATCTATTTTAGCTTTAAGAATAATATGGTTATAAGGTTTGGTTAAAAAATCATCACCACCAGACTCTAAACAATCCGCAAGACTTTGAGCATCAATAAGTGAAGTTAAAAATATAATAGGAATTAAATCTTCACCTGCAATGCGCTTAATTTCTTTTGCCGCAGCCTTACCATCAAGTACCGGCATCATGACATCCATTAAAATAATGTCAGGCGCGTCCTCAAGGTAACAATCGATAGCATGCTTACCATCTTCTGCCTCAACAACATCATGACCCTGTTTGCTGATGATTTTACTCAATAATAATCGATCTGAGGCATTATCGTCAGCAATAAGGATTTTCATGTTAGCCACCCGCACTTACGCTATTGAATTGTAAACAGCTGTTCAAAATTAGAAATCGTCAATATTTTTCGTACGTCTTCATTACACTTAACTATTTTAATGCTGGCATTATCTCCACCTGCATGATCTCGAAGTAATAACAACATCCCCAATGCCGAACTATCCAAGTACGATGTATTGCCTAAATCGACAACATAGCGACTAACAGCCGTTGAAATATTTTCGTAAGCATCGCGGAATTCTTGATGCGCACTAAAATCAAAGCGGCCACCAATCTTAATCGTTAGCTCTTTTCCACTACTATCAATATTCGACTGAACACCCATTTCTTAACTCCCTTAATAACCTATTTATACTTTAGACCATATTCAGCCTTAACCCAGCGTTTTAAATGATCATTTTTTTTGCGCTGACCAAAGCATTCTCTCAGTAATTTTTTGCAGAGGAAGCAATTCATCGACAGCGCCGATATTGTATGCCGCCTGAGGCATCCCCCAGACAACCGACGTCGCCTCATCTTGCGCGTAAGTCACCGCGCCCGCTTGCTTTAATTTAAGCATTCCCTGAGCGCCATCATTCCCCATGCCCGTTAACATAACGGCCACAACGTTGGGGCCATAAGCTTCCAATATTGAGTTGAACATTACATCAACAGCAGGTCGGTGACGGTTTACCTTTTCCGTTTGAATAATACGACAAACCATCTTAGTTCCCGACTTGGCAATCGTTAAGTGATAGTCGCCAGGTGCTATATACACACAGCCAGAACGAATTATCATACCTTCTTGGGCTTCAAATACTTCCATCGCCAAACAGCGATCAAGCCGTTCAGCAAAAGACGTACTGAATACTTTAGGAATGTGCTGAGTAATTAAAATGGGCGGGCAATTTTCAGGAACCGACGTGAGCAGTTCTTTAATAGCTTCCGTTCCTCCAGTAGAAGCACCCACAGCAATCACTTTAGAAAACGTGGCACTTGATCGAGCGACAGGAACACGGGTTTTATTCTGTTCAAATGGCCGCACCCGAGCGGTTGATGCCATTCTTACTTTACTTACGAGATCATCGGCAAATATTCTAAGCTTGGTTTCCGTCTTCGCTTTAGGCTTGCAAATATAATCGACAGCACCCAGCTCTAAAGCCTCTAACGTTTCCGGCGCACCACGTTCAGTTAATGTAGAAACCATAATCACAGGCATAGGGCGCAAGCGCATTAGGTTTTTTAAAAACTGCAACCCCGTCATTCTCGGCATTTCAATGTCTAGAGTTAATACATCGGGCGATAACTGCTTTATTTTTTCTCTAGCAATAAAAGGATCTTCAGCAGTGCCTACAACGTCTATATCATCTCGACTGTTTAATATTTCTGTTAGCATTTGTCTAATGAGTGCAGAATCATCAATTACCAATACACGAATTTTAACCATGACCCCTCCCTAAAATAGCTCGACATTACTCGCATCAGGCTTAGCTTCATCCACAACTTTCACATGCTGTTCGTATTCAGTTTCACGACGAATAATTGTATCGTTTTTAATATGTTTTATACGCCTAACTTTTACACAACCCGTATCAGGAAAATACAAAACTTTTCGAGCATAAATATCACCCACATCACTGGCCTCAATCCTCAGTTTTTCTTCTGCTAAATATTGATACACAAATAGGATATTTTTTTGGCCAATATCAGTCATTCTTGCCATCATCTGACCACCACCAAAAACTTTCACTTCAAAGTTTTTCTTTTCACCACCGCATTTTAAAATAGCATTGATCAAATACTCCATCGCCCAATTACCGTAACGAGACGCTGAAGTAATCGGATTAGTCCCCCAACTCTCACTAGAAAATTCATTATTTTGCGGCAGCATAAAATGATTCATGCCTCCAATCCCTTTTTTCTTGTCGCGAATGCACACCGAAATACAAGATCCTAATACAGTTGAAATCATTTCCCCATGGGTAGACACATACAATTCACCCGGCAATATTTTAGCCGCCCAGACTTGATGAAGATTGTCCCAATAACGGTTTATATGTGTAAAATCTTGACTTAAAGGAGGCTGTTCAGGCTGAGAGACGTTATTATTCAACGCGGTCATTAGCGTATCTTCCTATAAACAGTATTTCCTAAATTTTCAAAGCGATCACTGATGCCGTGTAAATTTTCAGAATGACCAATAAATAGATAGCCTCCTACCGATAACAGCTCAGCATAACGATCAAATAATATTTTCTGGGTTGGCTTGTCAAAATAGATCACAACATTTCGACAAAATATAAAGTCAAACGGCCCTTTCATTGGCCAGTTTTCTAGCAGATTTAAACGCTTAAAATGAACAAACTGACTCACCCTTTCTTTTACTCTTACTTCTTTTCCTGTGCCGCCACGTTGAAAATAATTTTTAACAACCCCTTCTGCTAAACCATCAACCTCATTGACTGAGTACACAGCAGTTCGTGCTTTATCTAGCACATCAGAATCTAAGTCCGTTGCTAATATTTTCACATCCCAATCAGCTGGTATGCCAAACTTAATCAACGTCATCGCTATTGAATAGGGCTCCATCCCTGTCGAGCAACCCGCAGACCAAATTCGCACGCGCTTCGTCGCATGATTCTTTCTTTTAACCTCTGCTAATACCGTCTTATAAAGAAAATCAAAATGGTGATTTTCTCTAAAAAATGAGGTTAAGTTTGTCGTAATAACATTAATAAAATTCGATAATTCTTGCTGAAGGTTGGCTTCTAAAAAATCCAAATAAGCCGTGAAACTTGATAGATTCAACTTGCGAACTCGACGAGCGATTCGGCCATAAACCATATCGTGTTTATGCTCGCCTAATACAATTCCGGTATAACGGCCTGCTAAATCTGCGATCCGCTCGAAGTCTTTGCTTGTCATAGGGAATTCCTTTTCCCTGTAATCGACAGCTGCATGAGCATTAGGCATAATCAAGTTTTAAAACTCTTGCCATTCATCATCGGCTGAATCACTCACAATAGCGCCTTCACGGGAGTGAGAAGACTTTTGTGTGACAGGTTTCTGGCTAACGGGATTAAAATGAGTAGAATTGGTCGGTGCAGAAATAGAGGGGCGGTTAACATAACCTTCCATGCTGGTCGCTGAATTGTTCAAGGTAAAGAAATCCATCAGGTTCATCATGCCTCGGGATTGCTCTGCCATAGCTTCACCCGCAGCTGTTGCCTCTTCTACTAGCGCCGCATTTTGTTGTGTCATTTCATCCATTTGCGAAATTGCACTATTGACCTGCTCTATTCCCGATGACTGCTCGTGGGCTGCAATACTGATTTCTTCAATCATATCGGTTACTCGCTTCACCGAGGATACAATATCTTTTAATGTTTTCCCTGACTCGTTAACCAAGTTAGTTCCCGCGCTGACCTTATCCACACTGTCACGAATCAGTTCTTTAATTTCTTTCGCGGCACCCGCCGAACGCTGAGCGAGACTTCGTACTTCCCCGGCCACAACGGCAAAGCCTCTGCCCTGCTCTCCTGCTCGTGCTGCTTCTACCGCGGCGTTTAAGGCTAATAAATTTGTTTGAAAGGCGATCTCATCAATGACTCCAATAATATCAGCAATTTTATTACTGGCTTGGTTAATCTCGTCCATTGCCATCACTGCACGGCTCACAACTTCCCCACCTTGTGCCGCTTGCTTACTGGCTGAAACAGCCAACTCAGTTGCATGTATAGAATTCTCACTGGTCTGCTTCACCGCACTGGTCATCTCTTCCATACTAGACGCTGTTTCTTCAAGGTTTGACGCTTGTGATTCAGTCCGTTGACTCAAATCAGCATTACCCTGAGCAATCTCATTGGCACCTATCGAGACCGTCGAGGCCGACTCACGAATATTCGTTATAATCTCGGTGAGCTTGACTACCGTCGCATTAGAATCTTGTTTGAGCTTGCCAAATGAGCCTTGATAATCAGCCGTAATGGTTTCTGTTAATCGCCCATTAGCTAAAGCATCCAATACTCGTGCGGTATCGTTAACGACGTCTTCAGCGATGCCGACTAAGTTATTAAGTCCATCGGCCAGACTTAAGAAAAAACCTTCTTTATTGCTGGTTTCTAAACGATGCGATAAATCGCCATTAATCGCCGCTTGCACCAAACCATCGACTTCTTTTTCAACAGCCACTTCGTCGGTACGATCCAGCCATTCCACTACAGCACCTATGCGTTCGCCTTGTTCATTTTCAATCGGATTAGCAATCAATACAAACGTTCGCCCCCCCAAAACGATGTGTGCTTTATAAGTCCCTGTCATTTTAGCGACTAAATCGCGCTGATGAGCAGGGTTTTTATGGAAGGTATCAATATTTTTACCGACCAGATTATTCGCATCAAAATGAGGTAAATCTTTCTGTATGTCTCCTTCAGCATGACTCATCATGCCCTGCACCGCGGCATTCATATAAATAATGTTAAAGTCATTATCGGCGATCATGGTATTACCTGAAACAGAATCCAGCGCCTGTTTTACTCGAGCATTGGTATCAGCCACAATCTTTTCTGCAATTTCTTGCGCAAGAGTTTCTGTTTTATCAAGCCATTCGACGACAGTGCCTAGACGTTGGCCTTCTTCAAATACAGGCGTTGCGATTAAACTAAACGTACGTATTCCTACTTCGATCGTGGTTTTATATACATGCGTTAACTTTTCTAACATACCACGCTGATGCGATGGATCTTTATGGAAAACATCAATATTAACCCCCATCAATTCATGAGCCTTAAAATGGGGTAGCGCCACTTTTAAATCGGTTTCGGCCTCAATCATCATGTCACTTACGGCTTTATTCATGTAAACAATGTTTAGATTTTCATCCGCCATCATCACATTGGTATTACAAACATCTAACGCTTTTCGAATACGAATATTTTCTTTTACTACTTGCTGCTCATCATGTTCTTTCGCTAATTCGTCTGTTTTATCAGACCACTCAACCACCGTTCCCAAACGTAATTCGTCATCTGAAAAAATAGGCGTAGCAATTAAGCCAAGAGTACGACCACCCACCACAATGTGTGTTTTATATGTTTTATTTAAGCTCGCAACCATACTTTTTTGATGAGCAGGATTTTTATGAAAAACATCCATATTAGTGCCAATTAAACTGGCACTATTAAAATTAGGAAGTTCACTGCGAATAGCCGCTTCGGCGTTTTTCATCATAATATTGACGGATTCATTGGTATAACAAATCTCATTATTAGCATCTGCTAACATCACATTGGTATTACACACATTCAGCGCTTTCACTAACCGCTCAGTTTCAATGGCATTACCATCTTGCACCTCATGCTTGGATAACAACACCCAGCCCAAAACGATAGATAGAACAACGCCTATTACAGCGACTACGGCAGACAAACCGACGTTAGCGGCCGTAACCACCAAATACAAAAATGCGAATGCGGCTGGAATAACCGTTAGTGCTGGCGTTTTCCAATGTGTTGAATCTTGCTCTTCAGACATGATATTTATCCTATTATCATAAAGCTCTTAAGTGCCCTATTGGGTATCGACTATTGCATCAGCGGCTAAATCTACTAATTGCTTATCAATCGTTAATAGTCGCTGTACGTCCAATAAAATAATCATACTGTCATCTACCGAAACCAAGCTGCGAATAAACTCGGTATTTAAATCTTCTATTAAATCGGGACTATTACGGGTATCAGAATCACTGATCGAGTGAACGTCGGATACTGCATCAACAACAATTCCCATAACCCGCTCGCCACGCTCGGTTTCGACCTTAAGAATAATAACCACGGTCACTGGGCTGTATTCAATACGCTCTAAATTAAATCGACTTCGCAAATCCATAATGGGAACGATGGTTCCTCGTAGATTAATAACACCTTTGATATAACTGGGTGCATTTGGAATAACCGTGGTTGGTTCCCAGCCTCGTATCTCTTGAACCGCTAAAATATCAACGCCGTATTCTTCTCCTGCCATAATGAAAGTTAAATATTGCTGTTCATCATCACTCGTACCTGAAGTGTTAATACTAGAGCCTTTATCATTCTTGTTTTTCTGAGCTGCATTTATCATGCACTACTCCCTTAAGCAGCTTGAGTTTGATTGTCAGATTTTTTATCTGGCGACTTATTATTTAAACCCGAGATATCCACAATTAAGGCAACAGTACCATCCCCTAAAATTGTGGCACCGGAAATCGAATCGACTTTTTGGTAGTTTTTCTCGAGGCTTTTAATCACGACTTGTTGCTGGCCTAACAGTTCATCAACGACAATACCTACCTTGCCATTATCACCCTCTACAACCACCAGCATCGCGCCTTCAAGATCTTTCTTTTCTGCCTTAATATTAAAAATATCTTGCAAGCAAACAATAGGAACAAAATCATTACGCAGCTGCATCACAAACTGATTACCGGTAATATTATTCAACATCGATTTTTCTAGCTGAATAGATTCCACAATAGAGACCAAGGGGAAAATATAGATTTCTTCGCCCACTTTAACCAACTGACCATCAAGAATTGCTAACGTAAGTGGCAGTCTAATTGAGAAAACTGAGCCTTCTCCTGGGGTTGACGAAACATCAATAGAGCCATTAAGCTCTGCAATATTTCGGCGCACCACATCCATTCCCACACCTCGGCCAGAGACATCGCTCACTACATCGGCGGTTGAAAATCCTGGCTGAAAAATAAGATCGTAAATCTGACCATCAGTCAGATGTTCATCTTCAGCAATCAATCCTTTTTCAATCGCTTTATTGCGAATTCTATCTTTGTTTAAACCCGCACCATCATCTTTCACTTCAATAACAATAGAACCACCATGATGATAGGCGTTTAGCGTAATAGTACCGATACTGGACTTACCATTTTCAAGCCGTTGTTGTGGGCACTCCAAGCCATGATCAAGGGAGTTGCGCACAAGGTGAACCAGAGGATCGCCAATTTTCTCCATCACCGTTTTATCCAACTCGGTATTTTCGCCAATCATTACCAGCTCAACTTCTTTCTCAAGCTGTTTACTCAAGTCATGAACCAGGCGAGGAAAACGACTGAACGCAAAACTGATTGGCAGCATGCGAATTTTCATCACACTTTCTTGCAGCTCGCGAGTATTTTGCTCAAGCTGCGACAAGCCTTCTTGTAAACGTTGGATTCGACTCATATCAAATTCTTGGCCCAACTGACCGAGCATGGATTGAGTTATAACTAACTCACCCACCATATTGATCAAGCCATCAATCTTATCTATGGAGACGCGTATAGAGGTATTTTCTACTGTTTTATTGGCTGCTTTAGGGGATGGTGCTTCTGCAATCGCCACCGTTTTTTCTATCGTTTCTTCTACCGTTTCTTCAACGGCGATTGACTCTTCGACGGCAGAGTTTTCAACTTTTGATTCAACAGCAACCGATGCTTCAACCACTTCTGTGTCTGAAAGGCGTTCATAGCGAATTTCGCAATCGTCTACAACCCATTCAAATATTTCTTCAATGTCAGCCAATTCTACATCGGCACGCACAAATACAGTCCAAGAGAGATAGCACATCTCTGGGTGCATCCCAGAGAATTCAGGTAATGCCTCTAAATGAGGAATAACATCAAGACTGCCCGCTTCCGCTTCGGCTAAATCCTTTAGCTCACGAAACATTCTATAAGGTTCATTACCGGTGCATAAAACATCTTCACAGGGAATAAACTCAATTTTCCAACCTTTCTTACGACTGTCAGAACCTGACGCTGGGTCTGAATCAAAGCTTTGGTTTTCTATCGCCGATCCGGTCGCGGCCTCACTATCAACACAGACAGCCTCTCCGGCTAAAATAATCTCAAACTTACTTTTCAGTTCATTAGCTTGAGTCATCTCAGGCTCGGAGCCTGCTTGCAGATCACTCATCAAGCCTCGCAAGCAATCAACGCATTGCAAAAAAATATCAACATGTTCCTGCTCTATTTCCCGTGCCCCCCCTCGAATTTCATCTAATAATGTTTCCAGTACATGAGTAAAACCGGATATTTGCATAAAGCCAAAAGTGCCCGCGCCTCCCTTAATTGAATGCGCCGCACGAAAAATAGTATTAATAGTTTCAGCATCAACGTCCGCTAAATCCAGTGCTAATAAACTGGACTCCATAATATCCAAGCCTTCAAAACTTTCTTCAAAGAAAACCTGATGAAATTGCGAGAGATCAATACTCATAATAATTAACCTAATACTTTCTTAATGGTATTTAATAGCTGATCTGGATTAAATGGCTTAACAATCCAGCCCGTCGCACCTGCTTTTTTACCCGCCATTTTTGTATCACCAGAAGACTCTGTTGTTAGCATAAGAATCGGCACAAACTTGTACTCAGGCAGTGTGCGTAGCTCTGTAACCAATTGAATACCATCCATAACGGGCATATTCACATCCGACAAGACCAAATCAAATTTTTGCGTTTTAGCGATGTTTAAAGCTTCACTGCCATCACAAGCTTCCTGAACATCATAGCCTGCACCTTTTAACGTGAACGTGACCATTTGTCGCATTGATGCAGAATCGTCTACCGCCAAAATGGTTGCCATTGGCATACTCCCTCAATCTTGTGAATAAATTGCTTCTGAATAAATTGCTACCGCACAATATGTTGTGTCAGCTCTAGCGGTTCAATTAAGCCCAACAGCTCAGCCACATTGATAATAGCCTGCGAAGGTTTAATCCATATCACACTATGACCTTGCTGTTTTGATGCTTTAAGAAGGTTTACGATTAACTGAAGTGACGCGGTATCGCACTGCTGAACACGATCAGCAATAAGCTCAATTTTACCGTGCTCTAACAACGCTGATTCTAACTGGCTATACAAACTCTCGACCTTTTCGATGGTCATTCGCTCACCGCATTCAACTTGATGCCCTTCAGACATGTCATTCCATTCCTATTTTCATTTACTTTAAGAATAGACGGCAATTGGAAAGCTGCTAATGTTGATTGGAATATAAAGAAAGGATTGTGAATATAGGAATTTAATAAAGACGAGTTCTAAAACTATAACTGACGGTTACGAGCACTGCGGGCAGCAAATTCATCCATCATTTTCTGATCTTGCTTTTCTTCCAGTGCATACGCTTGTAGATTTAATTTTTCAATCAGCTTACGCAAGGCTTCAGCCTTTGCGCGCGCCGCCAAATAGACGCGCTTAGCACCCTCGGCTTGTTGCTGAACCAGATCGATTTGCTGCTGCTGATGACCACTTGCCTCTTTAATTTGTTCAATAAAAGCAATGGTATTTTGTATCTGTCCACCTTGAATAGGTGCGGCATGCTGACTGGTTAAACTGCTACGGTATTCCGTCATATATTGCTCAAGTTGGGTGAGCGTGCCAACTTCCTGCTCTAGCTTCTGCTGATATTGACCCCATACCTTTAAATCTTGCTGTTCTTTATCAGCCGCCATTTTTAATACAAAGCCTAAACGCTTAACTCGTTGCTTACTCATACAGTTTGCCCACTCACATCCGCCTGCGGCACATCAGGAAGAATGACATTTAACTGCTCAAGACTGGCGTCAATTTTAACGCACTCAGTTAATTCCTGTTGCAAGAAGCTTTGAATCATGGGCATTCGATTCAACGCCAAATCCAGCGTAGGGTCGGTCCCTGCTTGATATGCCCCCACACTCACTAAATCTTTATTCTCTTGGTAGTGTGCATACAACTGACGCAGCATTTGAGCTTTACGTAGCCAATCTTTTGATACTATTTGCGGCATCGCACGACTGATCGACGCTTCAATATCAATCGCAGGGTAATGTCCTTCATCGGCTAATTTTCGCGATAATACAATGTGGCCATCCAAAATAGCACGACTGGCATCGGCCACCGGATCTTGTAAATCATCACCTTCACTTAACACCGTATAAAACGCGGTGATCGAACCACCACCTGCTTCACCATTACCCGCGCGCTCTACTAACTTAGGAATTTTGGTAAATACCGAAGGTGGATAACCCTTGGTTGCAGGAGGTTCGCCAACCGCCAATGCAATTTCTCGCTGGGCTTGGGCATAACGGGTTAAAGAATCCATAAGCAGTAATACGTTTTTACCTTGCTTACGGTAGTACTCGGCTACCGATGTGCAATACATCGCAGCACGTAGACGCATCAAGGGAGAATCGTCAGCTGGAGAAGCAATCACCACCGAACGCGCCATGCCTTCTTCACCTAAAATTTCATCAATAAATTCTTTTACTTCTCGGCCACGCTCACCAATTAAACCTACCACAGTAATATCCGCTTCGGTAAAACGTGTCATCATACCCAGCAGCATACTTTTACCCACGCCACTGCCTGCAAATAGCCCTAAACGCTGACCACGACCCACAGTCATCAGCGCATTAATAGAACGTATGCCCACATCTAAGGTGGTGCGAATAGGATCTCGATGCAATGGATTAATCTGCTCGCCTTGCAATGAACCTTCTTCGGCATGCAGTGGGCCTTTACCGTCTAAAGGTCGGCCAATACCATCAAGTACACGACCCAGCAATTGAAAGCCGACTGGCACGCCGTTAGAGCCCGACAGGGGGCTAACTTTAGTCCCAGCCTGCAAGCCATCAACTTGTTCAATCGGCATAAGAAATATACGACTGCCATCAAAGCCAACCACTTCGGCTTCAATATCGGTATCATCACGACGTTCAACCATGCAACGATCGCCAATTTTTACAACAAGGCCTTCAGCCTCTAGAGTTAATCCCACCATACGGATTAAGCGTCCGCTGGCTTTTTTTTGCAGTGATAATTTTTCAAGACTGATATTACTAATTTGATCGCTCAAACTCATGGCAAGTCATCTTCTTCAGTCACATCGTTATCGGCTGCTATAGGTTCTTCTTCGATGACAGGTTCTTCTTCGACAACAGGTTCTTCTTCGATGACAGGTTCTTCTTCGATGACAGGCTCTTCTTCGATGACAGGCTCTTCTTCGATGACAGGCTCTTCTTCGACAACAGGTTCTTCTTCAATAACAGGTTCTTCCGTAGCTAACGGCTCACCGTCAATATCCGATAGATCAAGTTTTTCACACTCCTGATCGATCAGCTCAAATACAGCGTCCATTCGTTCACGCAGGCTAAATTCAATTAACGATTGCGTCGTGGTAATTCGAGCACTGCCTGCATCTAAAACGTCATCCACCGTAAAATGCATTTCACGACCAGAATGACTTAAGCCATGCTCTAAATGCACCGAATCTGCGGGACTAACATAAATTTTAATATTTTCAGCACCATTAGGAAGCTGATCAAGCGCCGACAATACTTTCTTAGTAATATGATCATCGCCTTGCGCTAACTCACGCTCAATAATCGTTTCGCACGCCGTTCTAATTAACTGGCTCAAAACTTTAGGCAATGCACTGTCTTTTTCAACCAGACTTTGCTCTAACTGCTGGCTTAATTTTGCCAAGTTACTCGCCGCTTCGCTTATTTCTTCTTTACCCGACGTAAGACCTTCCGCCTGCCCAGCTTCAAAACCAATTCGATTACCTTCTTGCGTACCCTCTTTCACGCCTTCTTTATGACCCTCGACTTTACCCGTCGCCAAGCCCTCTTTTTCACCCTTGTCTCGACCTTCGTTTAAGCCTTGCAAAAAACCTTCTTCGTAGCCTTCACTGCGAATAGCTTCCAGCTCTTCAACCGTAAGCGGCTCAACAACATCAACCTCTTCATCAGCCACCGTCTCATCGACAACTTCTTTTTTTGTACCTTTTGGCCCACCATGCCAATAAGGCAAATCCCACGGTTTTATCTCAATATCTTCACTGCTTGCCTCAAACTCATCATCCTCATCTTCTTTCATCGTATTCACCGTAGTCGTCGTCATAGCCGTCACAATGGTTTACACCATAGCCTCACCACCACCACCAAGCATAATTTCACCCGCATCCGCCAAACGACGTGCAATAAGAAGAATTTCTTTTTGCGCGTTTTCAACTTCGCTTACCTTCATTGGGCCTTTCGCTTCTAAATCATCGCGTAATAATTCAGCCGCACGCTTCGACATGTTTTTGAATATTTTCTCCTGCACCGCCGTATCGGCGCCTTTCAGCGCAACCA
Source organism: Oleispira antarctica RB-8 (assembly GCA_000967895.1). Taxonomy (GTDB): domain Bacteria; phylum Pseudomonadota; class Gammaproteobacteria; order Pseudomonadales; family Oceanobacteraceae; genus Oleispira; species Oleispira antarctica. The sequence continues at coordinate 1,312,463 of FO203512.1, read as the reverse complement.
CCAATATGTCAGTTGAAACTTCACGCATCAGTGCCTGAATACCACGATCGTCCACATCCACAAGATTGTCGAAAACAAACATAAGGTCTTGAATCTTAGTCCCCATGTCTTCATCCGTTTCTTTAATCTGCTCAAGCAGATCATTGGCAATGGTGCTATCAACCAAGTTAACAATGCTGGCTGCCACCTTAACGCCACCCATGGTCTGAGTTTGCGTACCGGCTTTGCCTGAGAATTGACGCTCAAGAATGTCATTCAATTCTTGCAATGCCGCTGGCTGAACCGCTTCTAATGACGCAACACGCATAATAATATCGAGACGCACCTTCTCATCAAAATTCGACAAAATCTCTGCCGATTGATCAGGGTCTAAATAAGAAATAACAATCGCTTGAATCTGCGGATGCTCATGGCGAATTAAATCAGCAACCTGGCGCGACTCCATCCACTTCAATGAATCCAAGCCCGTGGTACTGCCACCCAATAAAATACGGTCAATCAATGCACCCGCTTTATCATCGCCCAAGGCTTGCTGCAGCATATTACGAATATAATCATCCGAACCTAAGCCCATACCCGTTTGACCACTCACCGCCTGCAAAAACTCAAGCACCACACCTTCCACTTGCTCTTGACGAACATCGTGCAAGGTTGCCATAGACGTGCCAACGCGCTGAACTTCCTTTGGCCCCATGTGCTTTAGAATTTCAGCCGCATCTTTTTCGCCCAAGCTCATCAATAAAATGGCTGCACGCTCAACCCGTGAAAGGTTTGCTAATAATTCTTTCTGATTTGCCTCTGAAGGCATTGTATTTTCAGCCATGTTAATGCGTTACCTTATGCACGTTAATCATCACTAGCATTAATCCATTGAATAACCACTTGCGCTACCCGCGCAGGATCTTCAGCGATAAGACCTTTAAGGGCATCCAGTTGGCGCTCAAAACTTTCTGACGCCCCCGGTAATAAAAAGTTATCAGCCCCAGACAAAGTGACCTTATCTTCGTCAAATTCATCGTCGGCATCGGCCAACTCATCTAAGCCCATACCGTCTTCATCACTACGGCCTTTATTGGCAATACTATGAATCGTAGGACGAATTACACCGAAAATCAGCACCAGTAAGAATAATCCTGCCAATACCTGCTTCATAATTTCCCAGAACCAAGGCTGAGTCCAAAATTCTGGGCTGCCTAATTCAATTTCACCCTTACCCATGAAAGGCGAATTAATGACATTAACACTATCACCCCGCGCGGCACTAAAGCCAACAGCATCTTTCACTAATATTTCTAAACGCGCTAAATCTTCTTCCGCCCAAGGTACAAATTGCATGTCTCCGGTTTCGGCATTTAAAGATTGCTTATCATTAATCACAACCGCAACCGTTAAACGATTAATACGCCCCACTTGCTGCTGTTTATAACTTAACGTGCGATCGACTTCATAATTACGCGTTGTTTCACTGCGTTTATCCATAGGCGTAATAGGCTGCCCCGTCGCTGGATCAATTTGCTCAGGCGCTTCAGCCTGACCCGGAGGCTGATTAGTCAGCGCGCCCGGTATACCACCTTCAGCACCACTCACTGTTTGCTCATTTATTAATTGCTCACTGCGCACGGCAATTAAATCGGGATTAAAGGTTTCTTCCGATTGCTCCACCACCGTAAAATCAATATCTGCCGATACTTCTGCTTTATAATTTTCGATGCCTAACACAGGTTTTAATATGCTGTTCACCCGAGAACTAATAGAGTCTTCCACGCGTTCGGTATACTGCAATTGCTTCGTCGCTAATAATTCTTGGCTATCATGTTCTATTTTTGACAGCAAATTCCCTTTCTGATCAACCACAGAAACAGAGCCTTTATCCATTTCACTAATCGAAGAAGATACGAGATTAACAATCGCTTCAACCTGATCTTTATGCAAAGCCGCACCGGCATAAAGCTCAAGAAAAACAGACGCTCTTGGCTGTCGATGATCACGCACAAAAACAGATTGCTTAGGAATGGCAAGATGAACTCGGGCATTACGAACGGCTTGAATACTGGCAATCGTTCTGGCTAATTCGCCTTCTAAACCACGACGGTAACGGGCGGTTTCAATAAAATGACTGGTGCCTAAATTGGATTCATTATCCAACAACTCAAGGCCAACGGTTTTGTCGTCGATCAAACTCGCGGCCGCCAACTTTAAGCGCGCATCGTGCAACTCATCAGCACGTACCAGAAGTACTTGTGACGTAGGATCGATTTCAAATTCAAACCCTTCTCGCTGCAAAACTTCAACAATTTCTTGCGCGTTATAATCTTGCATACGATTAATTAGCGGTTTGTAATTAGGCTCTTGCGACCAAATAAAAATAGCGATGGTTAACGCGATCACCAAAGCAAAGCCACCCAGCATGGCCGCTTGGCGCACAATGGATAGTTTATTAAAACCGGCAACAACCGGATGCATATTTGATTCTGAATCAGCCAGCGCTTCGTTCGTCGTCAACTCGGAAGACGTATCATCGGCGGCTTGATTTTGAGCTGGGTTAGCGACTGCATTATCCATTTAAGAACGCCCCACTATACTGGCATGTTCATAATGTCTTTATACGCTTCTAATAACTTATTGCGTACCTGCGACATTGCTTGAAAAGAAACACTGGATTTTTGCATCGCCACCATCACTTCGGGTAAGTCGATATTTGGATCACCCTGGGTATAACGCGTACTCATGCTACCCGCGTGTTTTTGAGTAGCGTTAACTTGGTTAATCGCATTGCCCATCATTTCGCCGATACTAGGATTCGCAGCAGACGACGAAAAGTTCATCTGATTGCCCGGACGAGTATCTAACGCAGCAGTTTGATTCATCAAATCTTGCTGAGTTAATTCATTGCGAAACTGCGACGGGGTCATGGTAGAAGGATTAACGTTCGAAGCCATCATATTAGACGGTGAAGGAGAAGTCATAGCAGCAGGATCAAGCTGACTTCTTTGCTGCTGTAATTGCGCCGCAAAACTGTTTTGTGGTGCCCCGACGGCAGAATTTTGATTGGGGCTTTGCAACTGATTTTGTATCGTATTTTGCATGCCAACAGTCGACGCTGGATCAGTGGTTTGCATTTGCTGACGTACTTGACGCATCTGTAATAAAACAGAGTTGATATCCGCACGATTAACCATAACCACCACCTCGACCTTTTATTCGTGAAGTTGACGCTTTTAATTCAACTTCACCTATATTTTTTTGGCACTTTTGCCATCTATCTTTCCTTTTTGCAACTTGTGGGCCAACTTTCTAATCTATTAACGAAGCATTGTTTTAAACCAACTGAGCTTCAATATCGATTCCTTCTTCCCGCAGCTTAGCCACCTTATAGCGCAAGGTACGAGGACTAATGCCTAGACGTTCAGCAGCCTCTTTGCGACTAGGTTCTTCATTCAATGCCTGCACAATAAGTTCGATTTCACGTTGTTTTAAATCACTGCCTAAAGCGCTGCCTAATGTATTACCTAACGTATTAACCAAGGCGCTTTCCACTGAACTTTCTGAACCCTCACTGCCGGACACATTAATCGTCGGATTTTCTGTCACTTCTTGTACATCAAAGCGACGATTTTTCGGCACAGGCGTTAATACTAAATCGTCTGCGGTTATTTCAAAACCTTGCTGTAAAATCAGCGCACGTTGCACGGTATTATCCAACTCCCGAACATTACCCGGCCAAGGGTGCGATAATAATTTCTTTTGCGCTTCGCTATTAAGATTCGGCACCGGCTTTTTCATTTTTCCAGCATGTTTTTGCAACAACAATTGTGTCAGCGGTTTAATATCGTCTACGCGCTCACGCAATGGCATCCAATTTAATGGGAAAACACTTAAGCGATAATATAAATCTTCGCGAAAATGCCCATCTGCAACATAGTCGGCTAAGTCACGGTTAGTCGTCGCAATGATGCGCACATCAAGATCGATGACTTTTTTACCCCCCAAACGCTCAACCTGCTGTTCTTGTAAAACTCGCAATAACTTGGCTTGTAATGAAATATCCATTTCCGTTATTTCATCAAGCAATAACGTACCGCCATTAGCCTGTTCAAACTTACCCGGAGTGGCAGCATACGCGCCAGTAAATGCACCCTTTTCATAACCAAACAACATCGCTTCCAACATATTTTCTGGAATCGCCGCGCAATTAATTGCAATAAACGGCTGACCAATACGCTGCGAATACTGATGAATATAGCGCGCTAAAACCTCTTTACCCGTACCACTTTCACCAGAAATCAAAACGGTAGAATCCGTCGCCGCGACTTTTTCCGCGATTTTAAATAAGTTTTTACTTACAGCGGATTCAGCAATCGGTTTATCTTCTTCAACCACCACAGACGTCGGCTGATACTTGTTCATGACCGACAATAATTCCTGAACTTCAAAAGGCTTCATCAAATAATCATTCGCCCCAAGCTGCATCGCCTTAACCGCCTGTCCCACATCGCCATACGCCGTCATTAAAATCATCGGCAACCATGGTTGATGCTTTTTAACCTGCGCCAATAATTGCAAACCATCCATCTGCGGCATATTAATGTCACTTAATACAATGTCTAAAGAAGACTGAGCAATTACCTTAACTGCCTCAACCCCATTACACACTTCATGCACCTGATGCCCTTTCAACATCAAAGAATCAACAATGGCTTCTCTTAAGTTCGGATCGTCTTCAACTACTAGAATTTTCATATTGTTTCTCCGGTACTTATTCTGGATAGCTGCTTTTAATCACAACTATTAAAAATGACAATTAATGGTTGGTCTTAGTTTGGTTTTTTTCAATCGGCTGTGCGGGTAGTTTAAAACTCGCAATTGCGCCTTTCGTGCCCGCTGATTTAATCGAGAACTCACCGTAGTGCGCGCGAGCAATGGCCTGAACAACCGCAAGCCCTAAGCCTGTACCATTACTTTTGGTGGTAAAAAATGGCTGTAATATCTGATCATTAATGGCGTTGGTAAACCCTGGTCCATCATCTTCAATTTCAATATTCACCTGAAACTGAGCATTTACATTCACTCTCACATGCAGTTCAGCACCTTGGCCGCAGGCTTCAAGCGCGTTGTTAACTAGATTCATCAGCGCACCAATTAATGCATCACGATTACAATGAATATGAACATCAACTTTATTCACCTGGAACTCACAGGTGGCATTATTTTGCTGCAACGGAATTTCTAACGCTTCCTGCCAATCATGCAACAGTTGCGAAAGCGCCATGTCATCATTCAGCGGCGCTTCTCCACGCGCAAAAATTAACATGTCACGAATCTGATGCTCAAGGTGATGTAAACGCTGCATCATTTTATTGGCGAATTTTTCTCGTTGCTCTGGCTGCAATTCTTCATTTTGTAAGTGCTCGCCATAAATCATCGCCGCACTTAATGGCGTACGAATCTGATGCGCTAACGATGCCACCATATTTCCCATCGAAGATAAGCGCTGGTGCTGGCTTAAACTTTCTTGTAATTTTCGCGTTTCGGTTTGGTCGGTAATTAAAATAATCTGACCCGGCTCAGAGCCTAGCGATGCAGTTTGCAAACTAACTCGACGACCATCAACCAAGGAAATCTCATGACCATCGTCAGGCTTAGGACTAAAGCTGGTTTTAATCACGTTACGCCAGAGTTTGCCAAGTAAGAAATCATTTTCAACTCCACTCTTATTACTGCCTTCATTCGGCAGCAACAGCGCTGATGCCGCGGGATTACATTCGCGAATGCGTCCTTCACCATCCAATAATAAAATACCGCCCGGCAACATGTGCAACAAGCTTTCTAAACGCTCCGCAATACGTTCTTTATCGGCGAGTTCTTGCATGCGTTGATAAGAAACTTCGGCCAGTTCACCGCTCAACTCTTCAACTTTAGATTCTAAAAACTCATAACTTTGCGACAGTTGATCTGACATAGTACTGAATAAATTGAAGGCATCTTTCAACTGCTCTCGATTAAGTTGCTCTTTGTGCAAGAGCTCTCGATTTGAAAGATCTTTCTGCGCTGAATTTAATAAAGCGACGCTAGCCATAAACGCTCCTGCTTGTGTCGGTTATTCGACATCAAAATAGTATTACTAGCTATTCAGCAATTAGCGTGCCGCTTTTACGTCGTGATTTTTTAATTAAAGCGTCAGAAAATATAATTTTAAACACTAGAGCTGACCACAAAAACACGGGGGACATGAAAAATATGAAAGAGTGGTAATTGAGAAACGGCGAGCTACAAAAAAAACAGGCATAAAAAAACCCACAAGACTGAGCCTTATGGGTTTTATTGTTTTACTAGTGCGAGTATTAAGCCGTTTCTTTTTCCTTGCGGCTTATATCGTATTTACGCATTTTTTCTACCAAAGTCGTACGACGAATTTTTAACTTCTCCGCAGCACGAGCCACAACACCCGTTGAATCATCCAACGCTTGCTGAATTAACGATTTTTCTAAATCATTAAGGTACTCTTTTAAATCGAGGCCATTAACAGGTAATAATGCTGGAGAATCAATACCGACCAAACCATTTTCAATCTGAGTAACATCCGCTAAGACTGGAGCTTGCATCATGCCATTTTCATCTGTTTCATCAACATGACGGAATTTTTTGGGCAGCTCATTCACACCGACAACACCATAAGGATGAAGAATCGCTAAACGCTCTACCAAGTTTGCTAATTCACGTACATTGCCATGCCACTCATGACGACATAGCGACATAATCGCGGCAGAATTAAAACGAATAGAACCACGCTTTTCATACTCCATACGTGAAATCAATTCGTTCAACAGTAACGGCAAATCTTCAACACGGTCACGTAACGCAGGCATTTCAATCGGGAAAACGTTTAATCGATAATACAAATCTTCGCGGAAGATTTCCCCTTCAATCATTTGCTCTAAATTCTTGTGCGTCGCAGCAATAATACGCACATTGGTCTTCATTGTTTTCGTGCCACCCACTCGCTCATAGGTATGCTCTTGTAAAACACGCAGAATTTTAACCTGCATATTCAACGGCATATCGCCAATTTCATCTAAGAAAAGCGTACCACCTTCAGCCATTTCAAAACGCCCTTGGCGTGTTGTAATCGCCCCCGTGAAGGCACCTTTCTCATGACCAAACAATTCGCTTTCTAATAACTCGGCAGGAATAGCACCACAGTTAACAGGTACAAAAGGACCCGATTTACGATTGGAGTGATAATGCAAATTACGCGCAACCACTTCTTTGCCCGTACCGGATTCACCCGTAATTAAAACACTGACATCTTTGTCAGCCACTTGCATAATTAATTCACGTACATTTTGAATCTGACGGCTGGTACCTACAAGACTTCTAAACAACTGAACATCTCGACGCTCAGCTCGACTACGATTATGAGTAAATTGTTCACGATAAACTTGGCAACGATGCAAACTGTCTAATAATTTATTATAACTCGGTGGCATTTCTATCTTGGCTAAAATAGCGCGGCGTAAATTATCTGCCACATCATCGGTAGACTCAGCACCAATATAAAGAATAGGCGCGCCGTTATCCCAAGCAATAATATCTTCAACCATTTTAGCTAAGCTAATATTTGTACTACTCCCCAGTAATACAGCCGAAATATCATTACGTTCCGTGATCTCAGCTTCTACCTGCTTACACCAAGTATTGGCATCAACAGTAATAGCTTCTTCCCCAAGAAAATCTAAAATAACTTTAAGATCGTGGCTCCGCTGATTATCGTCATCAATCAGTAGAACCTTAATTTCTCTCCACATGGGATATGTGCCTTAATTTATAATTTTTTAATCAACTAGCATCTAAGGCCAGCTCTGCCATCATTTTGACTTTGATGCTAATAGTAAAGTATCTATTTGGTAATAGGTCAATCTTCTGACGCAAGTATTTTTATTTTTATATTAGATTGTCTAGAGGACTTTTATAGCTGATTAGGACGTGAGATGACAAGCATCTTTAAGCTCTATTTAGAGCTTAAAGATGAATATAGCTAAAAAAGCGATGTTTTTTCATTATTTGATTAGTCTTTATACAGATAAAGCCTTTAAAGAAGACTCATGCGCACTGCTCTGCTTATTGGGCTTTTTTCCACTAGTTGCCAAATATTCGTCACGAATCCCATCCCAACCAGACTTAATTTCCAACAATAGCGCCATCACCTCATCAATCATTGAAGTATCATTAGCACTAGAAGCCTCCAATAACCGACGATTCATGTAGTCATACAAACGGTCTAGATTGGAAGAAATATCGCCACCACTGTCATGATCAAGGCTCGATTGTAGCGTCGCAATGATGTCCATCACGCGACCTAATAATTTTGCTTTTCCTTCATGATTCTTTTGATCAATCATACCTTTTGCTTGCGACATCCGAGTCAATGCACCTTCCATTAACATCTGAATTAAGCGATGAGGATCAGCCCCCTCAACCTCCGATGTCATACCGACTTGGCGGTATTGATTTGCGCCCTTGTTATACATAACTCAGCCTCTTAATTGATTCTGCTTCTCACCTTTTATGACGGCCAATCAATCGAATACTTTAATAGTTTATGAGTAATTTATTAAAAACATAACGGTCATCGGCTGCCGCTCTTAGCGGCAAGCCCATATTAAAGCCATATAAAATTTTCTTAAGTCATTGAAAAATAACGTTTTATTTAATTGGCATTAGGCTTGCTTAGTCTCATTAACTAGAAATAATTTCGGTATTGAACCATGAACCTTTTACATGCCTCTAATACAAAAACGACCCGTCGTATTGATCTCGACTCTTATACCTTGTTGGTACAAGAGGCGAGTCGTGACTTCGCCAAGCTGCAATCTGCTGAACATGCCACCGATATCAACGAGGGCTTATTAGAGACTGCCTTGTACAAGGTTAAGCAAGCCCTTGATATTAATCCTAGCGGCATTAAAGGGCTTAACTTATATGCACGTATTGAATTATTCGTGGGTAATCCGCACAAAGCGCAAAGCATTATTGATCGCGCTCTAAGCACAAAACCCGATAGCTCTACCGCACTGTACAGTGCTGGCCATATTGCCTTGGCTTTAGGGCAACTGACCCTAGCTGAAAAACATTTTAGCGCGTCATTAAAAATATCCAAGGTGGCAACGCGTTCAGCTTCATCTCTGGCTTATACTTATTTAGAACAAGGCAAATACGTTGAAGCATTTCAGCTGTATCAAGAATTAATCAAGACGCAAGAAAACGACCCACACATTAGGAATAAGTTATTTGAATCGGCCTCACATATTAATGCTGATTTTTATTCTCCAGAATTAGAAGCAAACGTTCTACGCTACCTAAATTTTGAAAACGTTGATCATTCACTATTAAGAAATCTGATTACGACACTGCTGCATCATAAACTTAAAATTAATGAAGCCAGCACGCCACTTGAGTTTGATCAAATTGCGAGCGATCTGTTATTATTAAATAGCTTAAAACGTTTCCATTTTTGCGATGCTTTATTAGAACGTTTATTTATTAGCCTTAGGCAAACCTTGTTATTTAATACCGTTCAAGACATGACCATCCCCAGCATTCATTTAGAGCTGGCGCACGACATGGCCGTTCAAGCTCAATTAAATGAATACGTTTGGCCAGTAACCCAAAACGAACAAGAAATAATTTCTGGCTTAGAAACACTATTACTGCAAGTAACCGAACAAACTGAATGGAAGCTTGATGATATAGCTCCTGCGATTCTTATCTTGGCACAATACAAAGATTTATCTCAGACAAAACTCGCTGAAATATTAGCGTCTAAGCACGTCACACAGGCATTAAAAAACAGTTATTTAGCCGACATCATTGATTACGCAATTAACAATCGTGATAAAGAAATTCAACTGGCTAAAAAATTGCCCTACTGGTCACATACCAATCGCTCTAATAAAAACCTGAACAATAAAAATAGAGGCAATAGAAACTCTGTCTCTCTAAAAGTCCAAGCTCAATACGAAGAAAACCCTTACCCGCGCTGGAAAGATATTGGTTTCAATACTGCAAGTAGTTATCAACAGGCACTATTAAAGAATTTTCCACATTTAAATTTAAGTCACTGGCAAGGAAAGAAAAAATTAAACGTACTCGTCGCGGGTTGTGGCACAGGCCGCCAAGCTATTCGTTTAGCCAGCTACTTCAATGATTTGAATATTATTGCTATCGATTTAAGTAGTCGTTCTTTAGCATATGCTAAACAACAAGCGAGTAAATATAATGTAGAAAACATTCAGTTTATACAGGCGGATATTTTAGAATTCAGCGACTTCCCAATCTTGTTTGATGTCATTGAATGCTCTGGGGTGCTTCACCACATGGAAAACCCCGAGCAAGGCTTGCAGAGCCTACAACACCTTCTATCGCCTACTGGGGTAATGAAAATTGCTCTATACAGCGAAGCAGCACGTAAGCAAGTAATCACTTTTAGAAAACTCATTGCACAGAGCAACCTGCAATCAGAGAAAAATGAAGGTAAGGCACTGGATCAACGATTATTACGCCAAGCGTTATTAATGAATCAAATTCCTGGAGACTGGAATGAAATTGTTAATTCTAATGATTTTTACAGTATGAGTAATTGCCGTGACTTAATATTCCACGCACAAGAACATCAATTTACAGCCACTAAAATCTCAAATTTACTTGCGAATAATAAGCTCGATTTTATCGGCATGCTACCGACCACCAGCGCTCACCAAGCTTTCGAAAGCACAATTGGTAAGCTAAAAGGTAACAATACATTAGAAAATTGGGATACAGTGGAACAGGACGATGAGAGTATTTTTGCGGGAATGTATCAGTTCTATTGCCGTAAGCAATCAAACATTGAAATTCTATAAATCTAATAAAACGAGAATAAAACGGGAACAACATCTAAATTATTTCAGCATAAAAAAGGCCTTGGAATTTTTACTTCAAAGGCCTTTTTATTATCTGACTATACGTTATTTTAAATAACGACGTATGACCATGTTGAATGACACATCACTGTATTGAATAACTATTTACCATAGTTATTCATCGCTTCGAATTGCTGGGTGATAAAATCACCTGTTGAATTCAATTTAGAAACAAGAGCATCGTTATATAAAAACTGACTTTTTAACCGAGCTTCTTGCGCTGACATTCGTGTTTCTAAACGCTCTCTTTTTTCAGCTAGCTGCACTTTATCGTTATCTAATGCATTTAATTTATTCGTAATTAAACCATCACCACTATCTAACATAGATAACAGGCTAGCATTTAATTGATCAGCAAAACCCGATACATAAGTGATGCTACCGCGATCACCGAGTGCGCCGCCCGTAATTTTCATACGAATACCACTCGAAGGATCAATATTCCCTACCTGAGCTTTACCTGTTTCACCTTCAGCCTTACCATTTACAAAACCAAAAATGGCTGAAGTAGGCCCAGGAACATCAACCATTTCAACCGAAGAATCTTCTCCCGTTGAAGCCGAGATAATACCGAATTTTTGATACGAGAAAGACGAAGGATCATCGTTATATTCTACCTTCACCGATATTTTATCGGCTTTAAAAACAGCATCTTCATTGATTGCCGCTTGCAGCGCTGCTGCCAAACCTTCACCGGTATTATAAGGGGCTGGCTGCGCTAAACTAATGGTACGTTCAACACCATCGACTTTAATAGTAAAAGTATTATTCGTTGCATCAAGATTCACACCTGCTGAAAAATCAGCCGCAGCATTAGCAATATAGAAACCGTTACTGGCTTTTTTATTTCCATCCGTCGCAGAAAGGTACTGACCATTACCTTTCGCTTCGACACCATTGATTTTGCCTTCAACGTTTTGCCCTTGAGCCACCTTAGGAGAATAAGTTGCTGCATCCTGCAAACCTAAAATAGAAATTGCCGCCGGATCAATATCAGTAAACGAAACCTGAGTCGCATTACCACCCACATTAATTTGCAGAGATCCTAGATCTTTTTCAGCGTCATAGACATAACTCACATCCGCTTCGACGTCATAACCATAGCGGCGTGTATCATCAAAACCTAACGTATCATAACCATTAGACGTCGTACCGGCTGCTAATCCTAAACTAGCCGAGGCGTTAGCATCAATATTTTTAACCTCAATACTCGCGCCAGAACCATAGGTTGCAGCCGTTTTAACACCATTTTTAGATTGAGTTTCAAAGAATAAATTACCGCCGCTATCCAGTTTAGCCATAACATCACCTGCCGTGAATTGACCACTCGCTTGCAATGCCGTATCTAACGCACGCTGAACCACGGTCAAAGTAGAAGCCGCATCGTTCGTGCCTGCGCTGCCATTGGCATTCACATCAACGTTAATATCAACGCCATCGACCGCTAAGGTAAAGGTGGCATTATTACCGACACCACTAAAATCAATACCCGTGGTAATGTTAGTCACAGCAGAACTGGTATCAGTTTGCGCGCCACGGCCATCAGATGTTACTTCTAAATATTCATTATGGCCGGTTGCGACTGACGCCAGTTTTAATCCTGTACCGTCTAAGCTTGCAGTGACTATTCCAGCGCCAAATTCAGAATCTAAAGCAGCTTGTATGTTAACGATGTTATCAGGGTCATTACCACTAACAACAATCTCTTTTTCAACCCCAGAAACATTTAACATGAAGCCAGCGTTAGCGGTTGAAAAGTCGATAGCCGTACTAATATCTCGACTGCCCGTACCCGACTCGCCACCTTTGGTTAACCCTGCAAATGCAGCGTCAGTGCTTAAAGCCGTATCCATTGCTAGCTCAACGGCGGCGGCTAAATCAGCCCCCGTTAAATAGGTTCCTGCCGGTACGTTAACTTTCGCTGTCGTACCAATACCGTCAACCGCCATATTAAATTCTGTGGCAGACCCAAGCGTTAAACCAGCATCATCACCATTGGTTTGAACACCCTGTGTACCGTTTAAGCCCAATACTGTATCGCTACTGGTACTGCCTACATTGCTTAAATTTATTTGCTGAGCCGTGCCCAGCGCCGACGTGGTAAATGTTAAGAAGCCATTATCGTCGAAGTCAGCGATCACATCGCCATTCAGTGCCGTGGCATCAATCGCGGTTTGAATAGCTTGCAGCGTATCCTTACGATCGCCAATAACACTATCGCCGTTTAAATCATTGCCCGCAGCATTCAGATTGACGGTCACAGGAATAGCGCCACCACCAATATCTAACGAAAAGGTCGCATTACTCGTCGCAAAGTTAATACCTTCAGATTCCGCTACCGAACGATTACCTGGCTGTGTTGTAGAACCCTTACCTAAAAATGTATCACTGCCTAAGGTCGTCAGTGATACCCCTTCATAAAGTCCCTTACCCAGTGTATTGAACCCTAGCGTATTGGCACTATTAGAATCGGTACTGGTAAACGAAATTTTAGAATCTTCACCGTATTTATTCGACGTAATAGAAAAGTTATTACCAATAGCATCGTAATCAACCGTCACACCATAAGAAAATTTCTTATACGTTTCATTGCTGTTTATCTGAAATCCAATTTGCTTGGCTAATTCGTCACCCGTTGCATAGCTGCCCGACGTTAACGTAATTTGCTCGTTCTTGCCGTTAAGGTTTAAGGTGAAATTATTATTACTTTCGTCAATCGTTACTGGGCTAGAAAAATCTAAACCCGCCACACTGCCACCCTGATAAATAGCCTGTGTTGCTAGCTGCGTGACTTCAACACCATAAGTACCAGGCTGAGTATTAACCGAGTCATTCACATAACGAATTTGCGCATCTTCGGCCGTACCACTTTTTGCCAAAATACTAATAATCGATTCACGATCTTCTTTCATCGCTTTTGAAAAAACGGCAGGATCAAAGTCCAATAAAAAATCATTCGTTCTATCAGTATTCACACCCAATTCAGTTAACGAGCGAAACTTTCCACTCAAGCCTTCAATTGGCTGGCTGATCATCGAACGAACCTGTGATTGAATGCCACGTAGGGTAGAATCCCCTAATAACAAACCCGCTTGTTCGGTATCGGAGTTAAATGACGTTAAATCATCTGAGAATTTTTTAAACTCATTATACGCATTCACAAAATCTTGGATTTTTTCTTGAATGCCCGCAGTATCAGGTGCAACGACAATAGAAATGGGTTTACCAACATCAGCTGATAATAAATTGAGAGTAACACCCGGCACAACTTCTTCAATCGAATTTGACTCACGAGTAATGGTTAGACCATTGGCTTTTAATAACGCGTCTTCACCTTTAGCGGTTTGCGTCATGGTACCAGCGCCGTTTTGCTCTTCGTTATAGGCAATAGAAGAAAGACCCGTTGTTGCCACGCCACCCAGGTCATCAAGGGTCATAATACGCATGGCATTATTTTCACCCGTATTTTCAGAGCTAATCACCAAGCGATAACCTGAACCGTCGTTAATAATCGAGGCTTTAGCACCAATATTGGCATTATTAATCGCTTCTCGAATGCCACTTAAGGTTTTATTCGAATCATCAATCGTAATCGGTGGACCCCCCTTCGTTGGGTCAATATCTTGGCTTAAAAAACCACCTGTGCCGTCATAGGTAATTTCACCAAAGGTGATTTGAATCTCACCAACACCAATAATTTCATCAATACTGCTATACGCATCCGTTACTACACTGTGGGCTTTGGCGGTATTTAAGACTTCAACACTATAAGTACCCGGCTCGGCAAGAATGGATGCTTCAGTCGTTAAGATCGATTCATCTGAAGATGAGGCCGTCGTAGAGCCTGCGGTAGAGGGTAAAGACAGCGCACTGGTCGCAGACTGCAAGATAGATGCAAGCGATTTAATTTCACCATAGGCGGTAATACGTGCATCCAATACAGTTTCATCGCGCTCCAAACGTTTGTCTGAGGCTTCACGGGTTGCACCTATGATTTTTTCAACCAAGTCATTGGTTAAAACTCCTGACCCTAACCCTAACGATTCAATAGCAGCCATAGCATGCCTCCACCTTTCTAACGCAATTAGGAATTGCTTAAACGCAAAAACCCCAGTACTAACCTTATCGGCCAGTCTGGGGTTATTTTTAGCTCAATCTTTAAATAAGTGCTTAAAGTACTAATGAATAGTTCTTAATGTCACACTTGGGCGCTAAACAATAACGATGGTTCATCATCATTCAAGTTTTGCGCCAACTCTAAAGCTAATTCGTTAGGTATCTGACGAATTAATTCTGAAGAGGTCTTATCGAACACCTTAATCACTGTTTTACCGCTATCTTCATCCATTTGAAAATCGAGGGTGCGTTCCGTTGATTGCACATAATCATTTAGTTTAGAAACAGCATCTCTCATCTGTTCATTACTAACTTCGGCAATCTTTTCTACATTTTGTGGCAAACCATTGCCACTCACATTCGTACTCTCGATTTTACCTGTTGCTGCAACTTGTTCTTTTCCATAAGCACTAGCAGCGGATGATGAAAGCGGAGTTGCGTTTTTCTGAACTAACGAAACTCTATCGGTTAAATGTGCTTTCATATCAATCATAAATCACCTCAATGGCTAAGATTCTTTCCTAGTTCCCTAGCTTCAAAATTCTAATACCTAAATGAATACATATTAGTTTATAAAGCGATTGGGAAAGAAACATCTCTATAGTGTTATTAACGCTATAGAGAGTTTCTATAAGTCTTGCGACTTATCCTAGAAGTGAAAGAACCTGCTGGCCTGATGCGTTAGCCTGGGCTAGTACCGAGATACCGGCCTGCTGTAGCACGTTTGTACGCTGTAGCTCTGCAGTTTCTGATGCGAAATCGGCATCTTGAATTCGCGAGTTTGCCGCGTTCAAGTTTTCAGACGTCACTTGCAAGTTACTTACGGTAGACTCCATACGGTTTTGAACGGCACCTAAATCGGCTCGCTGACTAGCAACCTGGGCAATGGCGTTATCAACGGCTACCAATGCTTTATTAGCACCTTCTACCGTTGAAACATCAAGATCAGAAAGGGCTTGACCATCTTCACCACCACCGAATGCTCCTGCTACGAAGCCTGAGTCATCAAGACCCTTAGAGCCATTACTACCATAACTCACATCAAAAGCTGAAGCTGAATCCAGTGTTACCGTTGAGTAAGAAGTAACAGCTGTTGTTGAATACGTTAACTCGGCATTTGCAATCACACTATCTGCAGCTGCAAGGTTATCACCTTGATTCAAACCTACTGAAGTATCACTTAGCCCAAAATTATTAATATTAGTTAATAATAAAGCTGAGTCCGTTCCTTTATCAGCAGTACCATCTAATGTACCTGCTACGCCTGCAGCAACCCCATCAGTGAAATCAGTTGACGATTCTGCATACAAAGATAAATTTCTTCCATCAGCAGCAGTAAGTGTTAAAGACTCACCATTATCACTAGCAATAACACCGGTTTGACCAGATACCTCGTTAATTGCAGTAATGGCAGCGGCCTTGTTTTTCTCAAAATCTCCAGTTTCCGTGAGGTTAACGTCAACACCATTGACTGTTAATTTTAGTGTAGCCCCAGCATTAGCTTCCGTGACAGCACCTGTCCCATCACCAAATGTTAACGCACCAGTAACGCCTTCACCTACAACAACTGTTTCATTAACCGCTGCACTTACTCCAGTTTCTCCTGAAGACTTATTGATTGCAGCTGCAATAGCAATACCTGATGATTCAGCTTTAGATGTATTAGCCGTTGTATCTGAAGCCGTATCATCCAATGAACTAGAGGCTGATACTTGTACATCATTGATTTTTATATCACCGTCCTGAATTCCACGCTCAATACCAGAAGCTTCTGCCGCTGCACTGGCAAAAGCAGTGCCGATCATATCTTGTGATACAGCTACCCCGCCTGGGCCTGCTGCTGCAGTAATTTGAGTTGTTAAACCAGCATCTGTAAATGCAGTATTAATAGCAGCAAATGCATCATCTGCAGTGCCAGAATCTGCAATTGTAACTAGATCATCAAAATTAAAATTAAAACCTGCAGCTTCTGCTGCAGCTGTTATTGCTGGTCCAGTACCATCCGCTGGAGCAAAGGTAACTGTATTAGCCTCTGTTTTTCCTAAAGTAATATCTGTTGAACTTGTTACCGCAGTTTGTGCAGAGTAAGTACCACCCGCCAAACCAGAATTTTCAAGATTTCCGTTGCCAGTATTATTACCACCACTAATAGTAATATCTGTATTCGCATTCTCTGCCGTTAAAGTAAAACCTGCATAAGAAGTTTCTGCTGTAACCGCAGCAATATTTTCATCAGATAAACCAAAAACGGACAAATCTTTACCATCAGAAGTTATGTCAGTAACACCTGTCTGTACAACACCTTCTAAAGTGATGTTACGCCCATCCTCTGCTGTTAAAATAACACCACCATCATTGCCACCATCCGATGCGGTTACACCTGTTTGATCAGCTTTGGCATTAATTGCTGCGATAACAGATCCACGGGTTGCAGATTTATCAGAGTCATTCGCATTGGATGTACCCTGTATACTGATTTCAACACCATTCAGTTTAATATTAGCCGCTGCCTTAGCACTCCCAGTTACAGTACCTGTCGCCATATCGGAACCAATAACAACGTTAGCATCTACCGTTGCACTAACACCCGTTTCAGCAGAGAATTCATTAATCGCAGCAGCTTTGGCAATCCCTGATTTTTCTTTATCAGCAAAAGATAATGAATCGTCACCAGAAACAGAGGCTCTAATATTTGAACCATTAATAACTAAATCACCATTTTCAAGCTTTTGATCTGTACCCTGAGCAGAAACACCCGCTTGGCTAGAAGAACCTAACTTCTCAGACGTTAGTTCAGCAATCGAAACATCAATGGTTTGCCCAGCGTTTGCACCAACTTGGAAAGAAGCAGAGAAAGAACCATCTAACAACTTACGGCCATTAAAATCAGTCTCTTCAGAAGTACGTGTAATCTCAGCTACTAGCTGACCCACTTCCGCTTGCAGTGCGTCTCTATCCACATCTGAGTTGGTTGCGTTAGCAGACTGCACTGACAGTTCACGAATACGCTGAAGGTTGTCGTTCATTGAACCCAACGCGCCTTCTGCGGTTTGTGCTAATGCGATACCATCACCTGCGTTACGTACTGCTACGTTCAGACCTTTGATCTGAGAGGTGAAACGAGTAGAAATCGCCAAACCTGCTGCATCGTCTTTCGCACTGTTAATACGAAGACCTGATGATAAACGCTGTAGCGCTTGCTGGTTTGAAGACTGTGATTTGTCCAAGTTACGCTGTGCGTTCAACGAGGCAATGTTGGTATTAATAATTTGTGGCATTTTGTTAACCCTCTGTCAGTTTTGAACGCCCAAGTTTCTGGACAATTCTTTATTTCAATAAGGTTAACGACACGATTTGGGATTACTTTAGAAATAGTTTAGATTTTATTTAGTAGAGTTTGGAATATGAACAGAGGGTTTTAATAAGATAATTGAATTTGGTTATTCTGAAAAACAAGACTATAAGCGCGTTAAATCTCTCTATTTGTTGAATTTTCACATAAAAAAAGGCGCTAATCTAATATTTTAGCGCCTTTCTCATTTTTTACTGCGTTCTTTATTTAAATCATCAATGGTTAATAATTAGCTCTCCGCACAGGCCGAATAACACCTACCAATAGCTTAAGCTTATTAACGTTATATTTTATTAAACAACGATAAATTTTGAATCTTCGCGTAGCTTTGCTGTGCGGTTTCTAATAAAAACGTCTGCAACGACAATCGGCTTACCGCTTCGGCAAAATCGACATCGCTTAATTCAGACAAGACGCTCTTACTGACCAGATCGATATCTGCGGCTAGGCTTGAAGTGTTTTCAATAATATTCAAACGCGCCCCAACTTCACTGCGCACTTGTGAAATACTCGATTGCGCAAACGCTAGATTGTTTAAGGTATCTTCTAGTAAGTTATCCAGTGTGGCAGAATCGACTACATTGTCTTCTAGGTTATTGAGGCCGTCCATTAAACGATATATCGTATCGGTGATGCTTTGTTTTTCTGACGAGTCGACCAAAAACTCATCACCCGGCTTTGTTTCTCCGCTTATTTTTACCGCGATGCCAGCAACGATAATTTCAGTGCCTTCACTGTAGGATTGCGCTGAAAAGCCTTCTATTACTCGCCCATCTGACGCTTGTCTCACGGTGTAGTTTGCCCCTGGAGGCGTGATGGCAGAGTCGGCATTAAAAGTAATGACGAGGTCTTCTGGGTAGAATTCTGCATAGGCTTCTTCATCAACAACAAAGCCAGGATTAATAAACCCAGCACCTTGATTCAGCGGATTCACTTGGGTGGTGAATGAATTATCGGCCGCTTGAACGTCAACAAATAAGTTTTTCCCGTTATCACCAGTAGCTACTGTGGTAGAGGTGGCGATGGATAGAAACCGCTGCCCTTCATCACCAGCGTAGTCATAGCGGCCGTTTTCATTTTTTTGAAACGGTAGCGTTCCGCCTTTAAAGCCGCCAAATAAATATTCGCCGCCTGCATCTTTTGCATTCATTAAATCGACTGTGCCACCTAGAATCTCACGCACTTCAGCCGCGACCGCTTGGCGATCGGTAATCGTCATGCTGCCATCACCTGCTTTAATCGTGAGTTCTTTAAGACGCGTTAAATTGTCGGTAATACCTGCAAGTTGGGTTTCTTCTAAGGCTAAGCGCCCTTCAGCCCCTGTCATATTTTTACCAAACTGCTCTCTTAACGCTTGGTCTTGTTGCAGTTGCAGTATTTTAGTGGCCGCAATAGGATCATCTGCGGGGGTTAGTACTCGACGACCCGTTGATACTTGCTGCTGTGTTTTGTTCACTTGGCTTTGATTATCTAATATGGAGTTCAGCCCTTTATTAAATGACTGCAAAGTAGATACACGCATAATTGTTTGCCTCCGATGGGCTGAGTAGTAATTAAAAAAATGTTTTAAAACTGTTAATTAAAAAGTGTTAATCAAGGTATCAAAAATATCACGAGCAACCTGAATCACTTTGGCTGACGCATTATAGGCAAGCTCGTATTTAATCAAGGCGGCGGCTTCTTCATCTAGGTTTACCCCAGAGCTGCTATCAATCGCATCTTGTGAGTTGCGTAATAAAACTTGGCTGGACTCTTTATTGATCTGTGCTCGACTGGTAATCGAACCCACCTCTTCAACCAAAATAGAATAAGCGTCACTGAAGCTGGCATTTCCACCAATGGTATCTTGTGTTTGTAAGTTACCTAACGCGACACCATTACGGCTGTCTGAGGTACCGTCTTTATTAAATTTTACGGTAAATTCATCCCCTGATTTTACCAACCCTTCAATTTCTAATTCAAAACCAAAATGCACGGGTTCGCCGACAGGGTTTGTATCAAATAAATTATTACCCGGTGGTTCAATGTCTAAACTGTAATGTTCATCTAATACAATTTTTACTTCACCGCCCATGGCGATTTTATTACTGCCGTTGGGTCCCGTGCCAGTAATAGGAAGTCGCGACTGAAAACTGATATTGCCTTTTTCATCCAGTGCTACGTCAATATTGCCAGCAAACGACATTCCGCTGGTTTCTATTTTATTTTTTATCTCATTCAGTACATCAGCACCGGTGGCGTGATTACCTGTTAATTCAAGGCTAAACGACCCCTGCCCTGGCACGTCTAAATCGTATGTGAAGGGGCCATTTTCATTAAAGTTAAAGCCTTCAAATTCAGATAAGTTTCTAAACGGTGCTTCACCTGTTGGGTTTAGTTGAATATTTTGGCCATTGGAGATAGCAAAACCGTCACCCAAGTCACCGGTCACATCAAACGATAAATCGTCCCCGTTTAACGCAATAATGGTTACGTTCTCGCCATCACTTTGTGCAATGATTCCTTGGCTTCTGAAATCATAATTGGCGTTAATTCGATCAGCAATAAAATTCGGGGTTAAAGGGTCAGGCACCAATTCTGGATAATTTTCATCGTACTTTGTTTGCCCTGAGCCTAGCGTATCGGTGAGTGCAATACCGTTGAGTGTTATCCCTGTATTCATTAAAGGATTAGCGTCAGAGATAAAGTTACTTAATTCTACCGTGGTACGCGCATTAGCTTCTACGCCATCACGTTCGGATAATAAACGGGCAATTTCTTTGGCCGATGAGTTCGCCGGCGTGGTTAATAATGGTTGCGCGGTTTTTAATCCGGTTCTTGGGTCTTCAATATTTACCGTAATGCGTTCTGGAAAAAAACCATTGGTGGCGGTAACCACAGGGGCGGGAGTAGGCGCCTGATAAGTCGGGCTAACAGGCAAGTAACCACCAAAACTGGTGAATGCTGTTTTGCCTTCATCAGGGGGTAAAATATTATTGGATATGCCAGGCACGTAAGTTTGATTCATTAAAGGTGGAAATAATGGAATCGGATTACCGGGGTCTGAATTATCCAATACGTCATACGTTGTCGCTGACGTAAACTTAACCAATAGCGGCGGGTCCATTTCACCTTCGCTCGCAAGGTAAGGCGTATTAACATCGTAAACGGCACCTTGTGAGATAGCACCACTGCCACGGTTACCAATCGCCGAGTCGGTTGAAATGGGCGAAGCGATTGCGACTTCTTCTGGGCGTGTAATCTTCATATCAAGATTACTGGCACCGGTGCGCGTTGGGGTAATTAAAAATTTATCCCCTGCTTGAAAGGTTCCGGCTTCTAGACGAATTTCAAAACCGTCGATCTCTAATGACTGCGGTAAAAGCCCTGTGAGTGCGGTGGTTTCTAACTCTTCTCCGGTGGTATCGTTATAGACTTTAAAAATGAAATCCCCTGGCCCAGGGAATTCCATACGATAGTTATCAATACTCAACTTTGAACTGTCGGTAATATGTACCGAGACTAATCGATCGTTAGGTTGTTCGTTACGGGCATCTCCTTGGGCACGTGAGTAGGTATTGCTTGGAGAGTTAATGTCTTTAAAAAAGTTGGTACCTTTTGAACCCTCAAAATCAATGCCGAGTTTATGCTGTTCGTTAAACGCTTCATTAATACTCATGGCCACACGGCCTAAACCGTTGATGGTAGGTTCTAAAACCGTTTCGCGAAACTGCAACATGCCACCCAGTTGGCCGCCTTTTATTTCTGGGGTAATTTCTTGTACTAAATCGCCTTTACGAAAATAAATACCGACTCGTGAAGGATCACTATTGCCTGCTTGAGTAAAAACCTCGTTCGATTCACTACCAATAACTAAGGCTTGGCCATTGCCTATAAATACGTTTACCGCGCTGCCATCTTGGGTATTAACTTCAACGGCGACTAATGCGGAAAGGTCGGTAATAAGTTTATCGCGCTGATCCAGCATGTCATTCGGCTGACTGCCGTTTGAGGCGGCTAAGGCAAATTGAATTTGTTGATTGAGTTCTGCAATCGCACTACCAATGGTACTAATTTGACTGGCAATGACTTCCATTTGACCATTAATAATGTTGCTTTGATCATTCAGTCTGTCGTTAATACTAGAAAAACGATCAACCAACCCATTCGACTCACTGATTAATACTTGGCGTGCAGGCAGCGAAGACGGGTCGTCAACCACCGACTGTAATGCACCAAACATACGTTCGACACCGGGCTGAATGCCTGTGCCTGAGTCGGCTAATAAGCTATCTATTTGTGAGGCGTTCAACGACAGCGTATCAAATTCGTTAAAAATTGAAGAATCTCGCTGCATTTGCTCTGTTAAAAACTCATCATAAACACGCTTAACAGAATCGACACTAACGCCATTCCCCGTCCAAACTCCACCGGTAAATTGCGGTGTGTTTTCATTAAAGTTAACGGTTTGGCGGCTATATCCTTCAGTGCCCGCATTCGTGATGTTGTGGCCTGTGACACTCAGCGCTGTTTGCTGAGCTTTTAAGCCGGAAATACCTATGCCTAATAAATCACCCACGAGGCACCTCTTCGCTATTTTGCGCTAATGACGTGTTATTTAATGTTTGCTGCATCAATTCACTGTTGGCGATACGCGTTATTTTTTGTGCGTATTTGGGATCGGTAGCGTAGCCTGCTTGCTGCAGTTCTTTGGCGTATTGTTCAACATCGGTTCCTGCCGCAATGGCTTTTTCATAACGCTGCGCCTGCAAGAAGTCGGCATAATCTTTTAAGCCTGCTTCGATGGTTGGGTATGATCTGAAGTCTGCTTTTTCAGTGACCCGTTGACCATCACGATATTCGTGGGTTGTGACGCTGACTTTTTCACCTTCCCAACGAGTGTCGGCTTTAATACCAAAAAAGTTGAAGCTGTTTTCTTTTTCGCCCTGGCTGTTTTCACCATGAATGACGAATTTTCCCCAGCCTGTTTCTAACGCGGCTTGAGAGACAATCGCTTGCGGACTTACGCCCATGTCTTTGGCAATTTTTTCAGCGACCGGATAAATAGTCTCTATAAAGTCTGATGGGCTATCGAATGTTTGAAGTTTATCCGCTGTTTTACCGTTTGTTTTATCTGTATTAATTGTTTTATTGCTGGCGTCTAATACTGGCTTTTCTTTATTAACAAACGTTGTATCGATTTCAAAACCCGTGTTTTCTTTTTTAGGCTGAAGCTGAGTATTTTTCTTTTCAATTTGATTGAAGTCGATCGCATGAGAGAAATTTTTGCGGCGATCATCCAGTGGCTGCCACGTTTTTTCTTCACGATTTTTAGTAGGGTCGCCATATTCTTGATTAAGCTGACGGTAAATAACATCGGCTAGACCCATGCCTTGCTTACCCGTTAAGCTAACTGAAAGTTGGTCGTCGTACATTTGCTGATAAAAATCTTCTTGTGGTGAATGCATTAACGAATCTTCTTGAAAGACCTTATTAGCATCGCGCATGGATTTCATCATCATTTTCACGAACATAGATTCAAACTGCTCAGCCACTTTACGCAAAGCTTCGCCTTTGTCTTTACGACCAATGTCGTTGATGCTTTGCAGACTGTTGAGGTCTGTATAAACATCTTGGGGCTGTGCAGTGCGACTAGTGATCATGAATTTACCCTATTCGGTTAATCATTTTTTGGTTCTAGTGATTAACAAAGCAATTTCTTTGCCAAGTTCAATATTGCTGATTTATAGGGGTTTTAGCGTGTTTTTAGGTTTATAACTTGATATGAGTGGCAAGGCATTGCCGCCTTTGCAAGACACTAAAGGCTGTCGGACTGAAGCCGCAGCCTATATGTTACGATCTGAGTTTCAGGTATTTTGCTTATAAAGTTTAAGTTTAGAGCGCTTACGATTACGGTTGTGGTATTCCTGCTGTTCTTTTTCTAGCGGCTGTTTTATCAACGCGTCTTGATCCAGCATTATTTGTAAGCGGGCTTGGTCTTGTGCGGTTATTCTATCTGGGTGGATAAACAATAATTCTATTTTTTGCTGACGTTGATCAATGCGCTTTTCGCTTAATTCTTTCACCCCTTGTTTTAGCAAAGAGTGTATTTCGGCCGTCATGGCTTCTATTTCATCCAGTAAAAAATTCGACTTGGCCATGCGACTTCCTCTCGTGCTAACGAATCCGCTAAATAACTACAAGCTCAGCGTTTAACGCCCCTGCTTGCTTCAACGCTTCTAGTATAGCCATTAAATCCCCAGGTGCTGCACCCACTTCGTTAACCGCTTTAACGATTTGATCCAGTGAAACCCCTGGGCCAAATTTAAACATGCGATTATTTTCTTGTACCGCGGTGATATTCGTTTTAGGCACAACCACAGTTTCACCATCGGCTAACGCATTTGGCTGAACGACTTCTAAATTCTCTTGCACCATTACGGTTAAGCTACCATGAGTCACAGCAACGGGTTCTATTCTTACATGCTGCCCCATTACGATGGTGCCTGTGCGAGAGTTAATAATAACTTTAGCGCGCGCATCTCCCATCTCGACTTCCATATTTTCTATCACGGATAAAAATGAAACTCGCTGACTTAAGTCTCGCGGAGCACTCACTCGAATGGATGTTCCATCAAGGGCTTCTGCCGTGCCTGGGCCTAACAAATCATTTAACGTATCAATGATGTGTCTGGCGGTGGTGAAATTTGCTTGATCTAAATTGAGCACCAAGCTATCACCATGACCAAAGGTATTAGGAATAGAGCGTTCTATTATCGCGCCATTAGGAATGCGGCCGACACTAGGAATATTAACCGTAAGTTTAGAGCCATCGTTGCCTTGTATACCAAAACCACCGACCACTAGGTTACCTTGTGCAATCGCATAAACTTGGCCGTCAGCACCTTTTAAAGGAGCGAATAATAACGAACCGCCGCGTAAACTTTTAGCATTACCCAGCGATGAAACGGTTATATCTAAACGCTGACCTGGCTTAGCAAATGCGGGCATTTCTGCAGTAATCGAAACAGCCGCTACGTTTTTTAATTTAGGGTCTGTGCCACTAGGAATAGTAATGCCAAATTCGGCCATCATATTTTTAAACGTTTGGGTGGTGAACGGTGCTTTATCACCGCTGCCATCCAAACCTACGACCAAGCCATAACCAATAAGCTGATTACTACGAACCCCGGCGATTGAAGTAATATCTTTAATACGCTCGGCATACGCGGTATTCAATACCATGGGTAAAGTTAAAATCATGAAGGCTACAAAGCGCCAAATAATCATCATATATATTTTCCTAAGTCCTTCATCAGTCAAATTATTCATTACTGCCTCCTGAAATTGACACTTTTTAGAAGTCCTTTTATTAGAAAGGCCACCAAGCGCTGTTCGTCATGCGGCCAAACCAACCTTCTTTGGTCGAGTTATTTAAGTTGCCACGGCCACCGAATTTGATGCGAGCATCAGCGACTTTACTAGACATCACGGTATTTTGCGGGGTGATGTCTTGTGGGCGAATCAAACCAATAATGCGAATGTACTCGTCACCTTCACTTAAGGTTAACCACTTTTCACCGCGTATTTGTAAAACGCCGCTGGGCAAGATGTCTGAAACTGTTACAGAAATCGTGCCACTTAGACTATTACTTCTATCAGCATCCCCCGAACCGGTAAAAGAACGTTTATGATCCAGGTCGATATCAAGCCCTAAATTTCTCCAACCCGGTACGGTATTAAGAATATTGGTAGGGTTGGAAGTATTGCTGGAATCTTTTTGAGATTTTGTTTCTGCCGATTTTGTCGAATTATATTGTTCATCAAAGATGACGGTAATAATGTCACCAACTTGCGTTGCTTGCTGATCGGAAAACAAACTTAAGCTGTAATTGGTTTTATACAACGAGCCATTAATACTCGGCGCGGCTTGTAAAGACGAAGACGGTACCGGAGCATAAAGTGGATCGTTTGGAAATACGTCCTTCTCAAACGGTACACTGGTGCAGCCAGTAATGATAAGCAGTATTGCGGGAATTAAACTTTTAATCATCTTCATACCATTTCTCCGCGCTTTTATTTATTTTCATAATTAATCAATTATGTATTTTGAGTTAAGAACTGCAGCATCTGATCGGCGGCTGAAACGACTTTCGAGTTCATTTCATAAGCGCGCTGCACGGTAATCATCTTCACCAATTCTTCTACGACTTCAACGTTTGAGTTTTCTAACGCGCCTTGCTCAATCGCGCCAAAACCATCATTCGCGGCAATACCCACATTAGGTGCTCCACTGGCGGCGGTCTCTTTGTATAAGTTACCACCCGTTGACTGCAAACCTGCTGGGTTAATAAAATCGACCAAATCAATTTGACCCAGTTCTTGTGGTGTAGGATCGCCGAATAACTTCGCTTGAACGATACCATCGCTACTGATAGTTAATTGATTGGTCAGTTCTGGAATGTCAATTTGGGGTTCCAGTGCGTAGCCGTTTACGTTCACGATTGTGCCTTCGGCATTAATGTGAAAAGTACCATCGCGAGTATACGAAAGGGTTCCGTCAGGCATTTGGATTTGAAAAAATCCTCGACCATTAACGGCCATGTCCAAAGGCTGATCGGTAAGCTGTAAGCTGCCTGTGGTAAATACTTTTTGTGTGCCTGCGGTTCTTACCCCAGTACCGACCTGCAAACCCGAAGGCAGTCGCGTATCGGCGGATGAGTTAGCACCCGGCTGGCGTTTAATTTGGTATAACAAATCTTCAAATACCGGACGATCTTTTTTAAAGCCCGTGGTCGATACGTTAGCCAAGTTGTTTGATACGGTGGTTAGCGCTAAGTCTTGCGCCTGTAACCCACTTTTACTGACCCATAATGCTGGATGCATACATCACCTCTTTATTGCGCACTTAATAACTGAGTGGCGGCCGCACTGTTTTCGTCGGCAGTTTTCATAAGCTTGATTTGCATTTCGTACTGACGGTTCATCGCTAATACTTGTGTTAGTTCGGTTACCGCGTTGACATTACTGCCTTCGACAAAACCATTGACCAACGACATAGTCGGATCAACATTGGCACCTGGATCACCCGGTTGGCGGCCGCGAATACGGAACAAACCATCTGTGCCTTTTTCCAACGTTTTACCATCTGGATTTACTAAACTGATTTGCACAACTTCAGCAACGGCTTCAGCCCCTTCACCCTGCGGGCGAATTGAAATAGTACCGTCACGGCCAATCTCAATGGTTTCGAACGGAGGTAAAACAATAGGGCCACCGTCGCCCATAATTTGTAGGCCACGGGCATTCATTAACCGTCCTTGTGGATCAACGGATAAATCACCTGCGCGGGTATAAGCTTCTTCCCCGTCAGCGCCTTCGACCACAAACCAACCTGGGCCTTCGATAGCAACATCCATCTGGCGACCCGTTGCTTGCAGCGGTCCTTGTTGAAGATCACTAGCAGGACGTTCGGCCATAGCATATGCACGAGTAGGAAAATGATCGCCAAAAACAGGCTGTGCCCGCGACTGGGTATAATCCGATCGAAAACCCGTAGTACTGGCATTGGCCAAGTTGTTTGAGTGAGCTGTTTGACTAACTACATTTTGCTTGGCACCGGACATGGCAATGTATAATGCGCGATCCATAACCTAACTCCTGCAACGTAAATTTCTAAAAGTTTTAATAACTGTATTTCTATTTACTAGAGGTATTGCAAGGTAGATGCCAAAAATGAAATAGGCTTGTAATTCAGGAGTTAGAGAGAGGTTTTCTAAACATTTGACGGTTTTCGTGTGAAAACGGCAATAAAAAACGGCAACCTCGCCCCGCCTAATAAAATATTAGCCGAGTGAGATTGCCGCTGTGTCAGTGGCAAAAGTATTTTATAAAATAATCAGATATTCAAAATGGTTTGCGTCACCTGGTCCATCGTTTCAATCGTTTTAGCACTGGCTTGGAAATTACGCTGCGCGATAATTAATCCCACCAGCTCTTCAGAAATATCGACATTCGAATCTTCCAAAGCGGATGAGCGTACCTGTCCAAACGATGCCGTTCTGGGTGAACCTACGGTGCCGACTCCTGATTCAAAAGATTCTGCCCAGCCAGTATCACCCAGCGGCGTTAGACCTTCAGGATTGCGGAAATTCGCTAACGCAACTTGGCCCAGCACTTGCGCTTGTCCGTTGGTATAACGTGCAAAAATCATCCCTTCTTGGTCAACTTCTAAACCTGCTAGTCGTCCAGTGCTATAACCATCTTGGTTCTTTTCACTCACTGAAAATGAGCTACCGAATTGAGTGGAACCCTCAAGCGTAATCTGAAAATTGGAATTAGTCGGTGGCGTCGTTAACGGTAAACCCCCTTCTAAAACATTCACCGAATTGACGGCACCGCTTGAATCTCCATTCGCATCTTTAGGGTCCCAGTTGGTGATGTAGATATCCCCTGTTGCTTCGTTGTCTAGGGTACCGTCTTGATTAAAAAATAATTCATAACGCGCTCGGGTTGGCACAAGATTCTCGGGGAAGTTTAATGTTGAATCAGGGTCACCCACATCTTGCTCGTCTACTTGTACATACATCGCCCAGATATTTTGTTCATTAGGGCGACTAGGATCTAGCGGCTCTTTAACAAAATACTGCGTCATCACGTGACTATTACCTAGGCTATCGAACATCTCAGTCGAGGTGGCGTGGTTGTAAGTATTTTGATCGGTAGGGTCAAAAGCATTGAGGACCGTTGGCGTAAATTCATCGGCCGTTAAAGCACCGAATAAGCCAGACACGGAAGGCTGAGGACTTTCCATTGTGTAACCTTCATTTAAGGTAAAGGTTACATGCCCACCCACGGCGGCGGCGCTGGCAGCTGTCGCGGTTCCACCCAATACCACTGGGCCAGTATTTTCTGCACCCATCACCAATAAACTATCCGTTGGCGATGCGCTGCTCATTTCAAGTTTTACATCACGACCAATTTCGTTGGTAATAACTAAGTCGCCAGTTTCACTAATAGTCGCTAAAAACCCAGGTAAGGTTGTACCGCGGTAGCCATTAATTTCTTCAGCAATTTCAGGCAAAGTGCTAGACGTTAATGCCTGCCCATTAACCGTTAGGCTCATTAAATTACTTGGGTTGTTATAGCTCGATAATGGAATGGTCATCACCGTATTCGCCGTTGCGGTTAAACCTGGCTGTTGATTAAAAATACTGGCAATGGCGTTGGCTTCTGTTCCTTCTGGAATAGTAACGTTGGTTTCATTACCTTCTGGATCAACGATAGTGACTTGCTGCTCTGGGTATTGGTTATTAACCCCTTCAATACCCGTAGTTAATAAACTGCTATCAGAAGGGTTGGCTTGTAAAATAGCAAACAGCTGCTCAGAAGAAATATCCTCACCCGAAGCAGACACATTAGAGATACTAATAATGGATGCCTCACCTTCTTCAACCGCTAATAACTCTAGAGTAAATTGTGGTGGCACCACCTTAGGGGAAATCTCTACAGCTTGAGCACGAATACCAATATAGTCATCGCCATTTTGACTGTTTAACTGGCGGTTGATACTGGTCGCTAATTGCTGAACCGAACGATACTCTTCGTCTAATGAAATCAATACCGAGCCCGAGCGATTGTCGCTATCAGGTGCAGGGACGGTTAAGTTAAGGCGGAACGAGTTGGTTTTATCGATTTCGTCTTGGCCTGTTACGGCGAACAAACTATTGAAACCTAATGCTGCTTCAGCGAAAGGCGCGCCAGCTGTTGCGGTTATGTCAATCCCTTCACTTGCACCCGTATTCGTATTAGTGAAAACAAGTTGGCCACCCACCGCTGCGACCGTTACTTTTCCATTCAAACCTGTAGCGCCAAGATCTCCAGCAATTTGCTGCTGAATAGCGACCGCTAAATCATCAAGACTGGCGTAATTATTGGGAGGAATAGTAATTTGGCGAGGAAGTGTGCCGCTGCCTGTTGTACTAGTAACCTGCAGATTGAATTGGTTATTAGCCTGTACTTCCTCTACACCATCATTACGAAAAGTCGTTGTAAAACCAAGATCCGATAAATTTAAGCTTGTTGTATTGGTATCTGCGATTTGTATTGAGTCACCATTTACCGCTGGTGCTCCAACAGTGAATACTAAGCGATTACCAGATATTGAGGCGACTGCTGACGCTCCAAGCTGCGAATTAATTTCATCTCTAACCTCGACCAATGTCGGTGCAGTATTTGGGTTAGTGCCATCTAGTGTAATCGTTACATCAGGCTGGCCTTCCACAAAGACGTCAAAAACTAATGAATTACCCCCACTTAAATCAAGAGCAGCAAGAGGCGGAAGCGCACTGTCAGCTGTTAACTCTGCAGCGGTACCACCATTAAAAGCAACGATACCTAAGGGGGGAGTTGAGGTTGTGCGAGTAGTCGTTGACGTACCAGGAATCGATCTAAAATCAGCCGTAATCGGAGTAGAACCAACAAATAATTGACTTCCAGAAGTTCCATTAGTTGGAGTAGTTCCACCAAACGTTCCAGCAGGAGTGACCGTAAAGTTTGTGCCATTTGTTGATGAGTATCCAGCGCGCACAAGTTCTAAAAATCCGCCAGGCACACTCTCTTGAACAGTTATTTGTTGCGATCCTAGCTCTGTATTAATCTGGCCTTGAATATAATCTATCAGTTCTTGATTTGTTGTAGGAGCTTCCGCTGCAATATCAAGAGTGAAGGTAATTGCTGGAGACCCATCATTCAAATCAATAGTAACTGAAGTCGGCCCTGGTGGGGTTGTGACCATTGCAGAAACGGTATTACCGAAGGTCACTTGAGCGGGAATCCCAGCCGTTGTCGGCTGGCCAGCAGCCACCAAGGTAGATGACGTAGAATCAATAATGCCCGAATCTGCAACCCCAACAGACAAACCATTGGCGACTAATTCTAAACCTTGTTCTTGCAGTACTTCTTCACTCGCATCCAAGTTTAGTATTGCTGAAACCCTACTGGTCAGTGCTGGCGATTGGTTACCCACTTGAATTTGAAGGTCTCCTAAAACACCACTCACAACGCCCTCTGCATTGGCATCAAAGCCTTGTACACGGGCATTATTATTGGCCACAACATAACCGTCTTTATCTAAACCAAATAGACCCGCACGGGTATAAGAGACAGTACCTCGATCTTCTAAGACAAAAAAGCCGTTACCATCAATAGCCATATCTAAGGCATTTTCAGTTCCACTGATATTACCTTGGCTGAATTGTTGGCGAACGTTTTCAACCATAACCCCACTACCAACAGGCTTACTACCCGTTCCTAATAACGTGCTGGTATACACATCACTGAATTCTGCACGAGATTCTTTAAACCCCGTTGTACTTGCGTTGGCAACGTTGTTACCGGTCACTTCCAAATCTGTGGAAGCCGCGCGAATACCACTTAAACCAATATTAAAGCTCATAATAATTTCTCCACGACGCCACGATTATTCGTTAACAATTTGTTTGATTTCGTTCATTCCTGCGCGCTTACCACCCGCAAGATTGAGCGTTGCAGAACCAGTTGAACTTAAGCTGACACTATCGACACGGGCACTCATTAAAGTTGTAAACTCTTCCGTTTTACCCGCAACGCTGCCACTCACCTTAAAACTGTATTCCCCAGGAGGGTAAGGCGCATAAATGGGCTTACCGGCCTCATCCAAGACCTGCTCTCCGTTTTCATCAACATAGAATTCTTGGCGATTTAATTTGCTGTAATCTAAATCAACAATCTCACCATCTTTCATTAGGTTTAGTCCGTCCCAACGAATCGACATCTCGCCTTTTGCATGATTGCCCAACGAAACTTGCTCTAACAACTGACCACTTTCATCTTGAATCGAAAGCTTCAAATCAGTAGTCGATTCAGGCAAATCACTAAAGCTACTCACAATGCCTTTATTCAATAACAAACCCATATCATTGCCTTCTACAATGACTGACTGCCCCACTAATGAAGACGCCTGTAACGCTTGGCTTGAACGCATGCCATCTGACATACCCTCTGTTGTAGTATTTAATTTATCTAACCCTTCTACTGTCGAGAACTGAGCCAGCTGGGCAATAAATTCGCCATTATCTTGTGGGTCTAATGGGTTTTGATTATTGAGCTCGGCAATCATAAGTTTCAAAAACTCATCCTGCCCCATCTCATTCGTTTTAGGCTTATCGGCATTTTTAATCGTACTGGAATACTGGTCGAGTACGGATGAAGCGGGATTGGAATTATCAATAGTCGACATAATTATTCTCCTAGCATCAAAGTACGTTGCAGCATTTGCTTCGCTGTTTTAAGTACTTCTACGTTCATTTGATAGCTGCGAGAAGATGACATCATATCGGTCATTTCTTCCACGACGTTCACGTTTGGGTAATACACATAACCTTCTTCATTCGCTAACGGATGATCTGGTTGAAATCTTGGCTGCAAAGGCGCGTCACTTTCTACAATGCCAAGTACTTCAACACCGGCACCAATTTCTGAACCCTTACTATGAAATTCGTTATCTTTATTAACGTTTAAAAATTCGTTATGCATGACCGCAAAAAAAGGCTTACGAGCACGATACGTTTCATCAATACTGCTGCTGGCACTTTCCGCATTCGCAATGTTACTGGCGGTGGTATTCAGTCGAATCGATTGCGCGTTCATGCCTGAACCTGCGATATCAAAAATATTACCTAGTGACATAATTATTCTCCTCGGATCGCAGATTTAAGGCCTTTGAATTTTCCATTTAAAAACTCAAAGCTGGAGTTGTAGTCCATGGCATTACGGGAAAAGATGGTTTGCTCTAATTGAGTATCAACAGTATTACCATCGATTGAAGGCTGCGATGGGTTTCGAAAAAGCAGCCCATCGGTTTGACTAGACTGACTAGAGCCACTTGATATGTGCGCGCTGTTAGTTGAGCTCATTGCCATACCACTTTGAGTTTCTTTCGCCAACATGGCTTGAAAGTTAATATCCCGCGCTTTAAATCCAGGAGTATCAGAGTTGGCTAAGTTATTGGCCAGAATTTCTGCGCGCTTACCGCGTAATAACATGGCATCAGGATGAACCCCTAAAGCATTGTTGAAATTGATTGAACCCATAACTTAACTCTCTTCTAAAATGTGCATGTAAGAGTTAGAGCAAAGGCCATACCAACTTTCAAAATATATTTTATTTGTTATTTTTCAATGACTTATAGGGTTCTTATATTATTTGGAGGGGCAATATCAAGCAAAGAGGAGGCAAAGCGGAAACCAAACGGAAACGTATCGGAAAGTAAGCGGCAAAGCCTTACCGACTGCCTGCGGCAATCGGTTTAGCTTGATAAGAGATACCCGGATTAAATTGCTGCATCTTATAAAAGTCAGATAAATTGTTAACGGCTTCCGAAGCCCCAACAAATAAATGCCCATCGTTATTAAGAGTGCCGTGAATACGTTTAAGGATATCTAACTTAAAATCAGCGGAGAAATAAATGAGTACATTACGGCAAAAGACAATATCGAATTTGCCCAACATACTGTAGCTGGTTTGTAAGTTTAATGGACGAAACTCAATACGGCGCTTGATGTCATCATTAATTTTCCAAGCATCATCCGACTGTTGAGTAAAATATTTTTTTAAGTGCACATCACCCATGCCTCGCTTTAAGGCCAGTTGAGGATAAACACCCTCTTTTGCAATAGCTAACGCGGTCGGAGAAATGTCAGTCGCAATAATTTTAACATCACCCATTAATGCGCCTGGGTTCTTACGTTTAAATTCTTCTATCGCAATACTTAATGAATACGGCTCTTGTCCGGTACTGCAAGCGGCTGACCAAATTTTTAAAGGGCGACGTGTTTTAGCCAGCTCTGGCAGTAGTTTTTCACTGAATATTTTAAACGGGTGATCATCACGAAACCACAATGTTTCATTAGTTGTCATGGCATCAATAACCAGCCCTTTCAACTTCAGATTGCGGTCCATCGCAATGGTCAGCTCAGATAAAGTAGTCAGTTTTTCACTTTCTAATAAGCGCCTAAGGCGGCTAGTGATTAAATACTCTTTATTTTCACCCAGCATAATGCCGCTATATTGCTCTAGCTTTTGTTTAAATTGGCTGTATTCAGTAGCGCTGATTGAAAAGCTCATGTATTCAACTCATCTAATAATTAGTGTTTAGCGTTATCTGCTTTTGGTAAATTCTTCAATTCGTTTCACAACAACATCACCCAAAATATCGGGATTGAATTTAGAAATGAAACCATCCGCTCCTACTTTCTCAACCATCGCTTTATTAAAGACACCACTTAACGAGGTATGGAGAACGATGTGAAAATCAGAAATACGAGAATCATTTCGTACGTTCGTCGTTAAGGTATAGCCATCCATTTCAGGCATTTCGATATCCGATATCAGCATCAAGTATTTATCTTGAACCCGGACACCTGACTCGGTGAGTTCTTGCAAATGATTCCATGCCTCCAGTCCGTCATTCAATGCAGTCACTTCCACGCCAATTTCTTCTAAGCAACGAGTAACTTGCTTACGTGCAATTTTAGAATCATCAACAATCAAAACATGCAGTGCTTTTGCATCTTCGGCCACTTGCTTGCTCACCACGTTTTCTGACATGGTTTCATTCATCGGTGATACTTCGGCCAATACTTTTTCAACATCGATAATTTCAACTAACTTACCTTCCACCTGAGTTACCGCGGTCAAATAATGCTCACGGCCTGTTCCCTTTGGGGGTGGATGAATATCGCCCCAATTCATATTGACGATACGTTCAACGCCGCCCACTAAGAATCCCTGCGTCTTTAAGTTGTACTCAGTAATAATGACAAACGCATTCGACAAGTCGCCAACCTTAGGGCCGCCGGTTGCCATACTCAAATCCATAATTGGAAGAGTACCCACACGTAAATGCGCAACTCCGCGAACAACGGGATGACTATGGGGTAGAACCGTCAGCTTCGGGCACTGTAAAACTTCTTTTACCTTAAAAACATTAATCCCATAAATCTGTGGCCCTTCCATTCTGAATAATAGAAGCTCCAAGCGATTCGCCCCAACTAGTTGGGTTCGCTGATCTACGGATTCCATCAATCCTGCCATAAATATCTCCTAACTCTATCGCCTTCGGCATGGCGTTTGCTGTATCAATTATAAATCGATTAAAGTGTCGTGAAAATGACGCAGCAATTACGGTTTACTGTTTTGAGCATAGTTGAGAATGTATAAATGAATAGCAGATGCGAAAGATTCATGAAGCAAAATCTATTTTTTTTGGTTCTTCATTGTCTTTGTTCGCCCTTAAGCCAAGCAAACGATATTAAGCCTGACCAATTAGAACAGCATATTAGCAATAGCATTTTAGATCAGTGGCAGGTTATCGGGCAGCGTGATGGTGCAGTCAGTAAGGTAGTTATTTCCGGGATTCCTCAAGGGTATAAAAGCCCTGAGTGCAGAACTCCGCTAGAGGTTAAGCCGACAAATACATTAAGGCTGGGCCGTAACAGTATTGAAGTAAGCTGCCAACATCGTTCCAGTTGGTCGTTGATGCTGAATGCCGATATTGAGGTTTGGCGTGATGTCGTGGTCTTGCGTGATCACTTGTCACGCGGCCAACGTATTAAAAGAACCAGTATCGTTTTGCAACAACGCAATATCGGCGACTTACAACGCGGCTATTACACCAATATTAAAGATATAATGGGCAACGTTAGTAAGCGTTCACTTAAAGCAGGTACGGCCATTAGCCCGAGCATGATTAATCTACCGATTATCGTCAAGCGTGGACAGGCCATTACCTTAAGGGCTGAGCGCCCAGGTTTCTCTGTCAACATGAAGGGATTCGCGCTAAAAAAAGGCCGTAAAGGCGACAGAATTAAAGTCAAAAACGGCAAGAGCAACAAGGTTCTGTACGGCAGAATTGTTGATTCTGATTTAGTTTTGATTGATTGATGTTTTTTATTAGAAAATATTAAAGTTCTCACGGCAATAGCCGATATAATACCCGTAGGAGTCTAACAAGATGCAATGGCTTGGAGAAATATCCATGAATATCAATAAGTTAACAAGTGGTCTTGATGGCGGCAGCAGAGCAAAAACTGATGCAGCTAGCCAACAAAACCAAAAACCAGAAGAAAATACAAAGTCTGCGAGTAGTGTCGGCAGTGGTGATCAGGTAAAACTGAGCAGCAGTAGCATGAACATTCAACAGATCGAAGCTGAAGTGAGCAAAATGCCGGATGTTGATGATAAAACCATCGACCGCATCCGCAGTGCGATCGATAACGGCGAATATAAAATAGATTATCAACAGTTGGCAGGAAAAATGCTTGATTTTGAAGGAAAGCTTAATTAATCCTTGGAGTCACCGTGGCCAACTTACATCAAATATTTTATCAACAGCTTAGCCAAGAATTAGAACTCGCCAGCACATTGCATAGACTCCTTTGTGACGAACGCGACCTGCTAGATCCACCTAACATTGAGGCTCTAAGCGAGCTGCAAGAGATAAAGCAGCAACAGCTTGCCGACCTTAAAGCGCTTAGCCAAATACGCTGTACTTGGCTAGAAAAACATCACATCCCTCTTGATAAGCATTGTTTTCAACACCCATTATTGCAATCAGCTAAGCAGGAAGATAACGAACTTCTAGCCGCTTTATGGCAACAACTTGCCGATCAATTTAAAGAGAACCGCCGTTTAACGGATATACTGTCAATTATCGTACTAAACGCCCGCAAACGAACGCAAAGTTTGATGAAAATCTTGCGCGGACAAAAAAATACTCCTAATTTATATACTAAGAGCGGACAAACTCAAAAATCTTCAACAGGTTTGGGCTACGCAAAAGCTTAGTAAAGCCGCGTGAATAAACGGCAGAGGGAAATATGGCAGACGAAAGCACGACTGAAGAAAACACAGCATCAGAAAGCACAGCAGAAGAAGGGACCGTAAAAGGAAACTCTGCTGATGAAAGCACACCTGAGAAAAACAATGACGAGTATTACCTAGACTCTCTTGAAGATATCTATGGTGCTTTGCGTAAAATCATTCTAATGAAACAGCCTGTATTCATTAGCATTGAGGGCAGTGATGAAAAGTTTTCTTCCGCCATTACTCATGCCAACCTTAAAAACAGCAGCTTTTTTCTTGATAAAGTCGTGCCAGAAAAAGGCAACGACCTAATTCGCTCTGGTAGCCGTTTTTCTGTGCTAGCCGATAGCCAAGGCGTAAGAATTGAATTTAACATGACTGGCAGACTTAAATACCAGCCTACCAACGAACAATATCGCGTTGAATTCCCTACTCAAGTGCTTTATTTGCAACGACGTACGGCCTATCGCGTAATGATCCCACCTGCTCATCAAATTTTGGTAAAGCTCAAAATGGAAGACGGCGGCGACAATCTTGTAGGCCAACTTTCTGATCTATCCTCCAGTGGTTTTAAGGCACTATTTAAAAGTGATTGCGTTGAACGCCTAAAAGCCAATAACAACATTCCGGTAGCCCGCGTTAAATTTAATGATCAAAATAATATGGATTGCAGCTTGGTCGCTCGGCATGTTGTGGCAACAAAAAATGGGAATACTCAAGTAGGTTTTGCCTTCAATATGATTTCAGGCATGGGGCAACGTTTTTTAGATCGCTTAATAGGTGAGCTGCAATGGGAAGAGCGCCAAAGAGCAGAACAGGTTGAGCTGAACAAATTAAAAAATAATGAGAAACTGCCAGATTTACAAAGCTAGCGGTTTATTTATTCTGATACAATGCCGCCATGACAGACATCGACTTCTATATATTATCCGCCCAAGAGCCGCAGCAAAGATTAGACTTTGCTTGCCGCCTGGTTGAAAAAGCCTACCGCAGCCGCTGTAAGGTTTATGTTCACTTTGATAGTGAAATTCAAGCAAAAACCTTTGATGAATTACTGTGGAGCTATCGCGATAACAGCTTTATTCCCCACGGTTTAGTAGCCAGCGATGCCTTAGAAGATAATTGCCCAGTGCATATCGGCTTTGGCGATCAACAGCCACCGCATTTTGATGTGCTGCTTAATTTAGCCACTGAAATCCCCTCTACTTTTGCACGTCACAAGCGTTTACTTGAGATTGTTATTCAACAAGATGCTGTTTTAACGTCTACTCGCCTGCATTATAAATTCTATAAAGAACGTGGCTACCCTATCAATAATATCGATATGCGCATCTCCGACTAATAAATTAGTAATAGTCAGCTTTGCTGATTTTCCCACACTGGCATCAGCTGACCAGTTGGACAATTATTTAAAGCCATGACTATAATAAGCTCAAGACGCTCAGATATTGCATATAAGCAATGCTGACTCTGACCTAACTGAAGTTTATAACGACTATTATAATTAATGGGAAAGACCATGAAATTGACCAAGATTGCTTTAGCAACTGCCATGACAGTAGCAGCTGGCGCTGCCAGTGCAGAAACCTTCTTTTACGATAACAGCGTATCTGTACTTTATGGTGAGAGCTATGAAGTAGGTAATTCAGATAAGACTGTTGTTACTTTCGAACATTTCAGCGCTAACAGCTGGGGTGATATTTTCATTTTTGGCGATCGTCTAATTAATAATGAAAATGAAGTGCCTAATACAACTGGAGATGATGGTTCAGAAACCTACATCGAAGTTGCTCCTCGCTTCAAAGTTTCTGACTTCGATGCTGGCTTTGTTAAGAATGTGTACATTGCTACAACTTGGGAAATGAGTGAGAACAATGATGATTTCCTTGTTGGTTTAGGTACAGACTTCAACATTCCTGGCTTTCAGAACCTAAGTTTCAACGCTTACCAGCGTTTGAACGATGATGGTGATAACAACTATCAAACAACAACCGTTTGGGGCGTACCTTTTGCAATCGCTGGCCAAAACTTTATGTTTGACGGTTTTTGGGATTGGGCAACAGCTACTGACGATAAAGCGGCTACAAGCAACTTTACTTACCAGTTAAAGTGGGATGCTGCACAAGCTCTTGGTACAGATAACAAAGTTTACGTTGGTATCGAGCACGCAGTTTGGAATAACAAGTTTGCTATCGAACATACTTCCGGTTTCGACACGAAAGAAAACGTAGTAAGCGCATTGGTTAAAGTACACTTCTAATTCTGGCATTAATGCCTCTAGAATGTGCGGCTTAGTTTGACTAAGCCAGCAGCCTAACCTCGTTAGGCTGCTCTCCTTTCAAATTGAACAGCCTCACTCCTTAGGCTAAACTCTAATTCACAATACAACGCCCATCTTCCAATAGTTAACTCTCAGAACTTTCATTACATTTATAGCGAACAAACCAACTCTAAATAGGGTGACTAGGAACTGACGTTGCAGAATGTACGGCCATAACGGAGCACAGCGGTGAATAACTATCGAATTGAAAGCGATTCTTTTGGCGACTTAAAAGTCCCTGTTGATAAATACTACGGCGCACAGTCAGCGCGCTCCTTAATCAACTTTCCGATTGGCATCGAAACCATGCCCAAGCCTTTGATCCGAGCGTTTGGCATCATCAAATCATCAGCAGCCAGGGTTAATATGAATGTTGGCGCGCTAGACAGTATTATAGGTGAGGCCATCGTAAAAGCCGCCAGCGAAGTGATGGCAGGCAAGCATGACGATCACTTTCCCCTATCTGTTTGGCAAACAGGCTCGGGCACGCAGACCAATATGAATGCCAATGAAGTCATCTCTAACCGAGCCTTTGAGATTTTGGGTGGGACGATTGGCAACTCTTCTTTTAGTAACACAAGCCGCGTACACCCCAACGATCATTGCAATATGAGTCAGTCGTCAAACGATACCTTTCCCAGTGCGATGCATATTGCAGCGGTTGAAGAAATAGTTCACTCGCTGATACCCGCGTTACACCATCTTCATGATGCACTGGAAACTAAAGAACAAGAATTTTCCAAAATTGTCAAAATTGGCCGCACCCATACTCAAGATGCAACCCCTCTCACTCTTGGCCAAGAGTTTTCAGGTTACGCGGCACAAGTAAAAAATGGCATACGCCGAGCAGAAGCCGTATTACCCGCATTGTATTCTTTAGCGCAAGGCGGAACGGCCGTCGGCACAGGCTTAAACTCCCCCGCAGGTTTTGATCAAAAAGTAGCGAAAGAAGTCGCGCTCGTCACAAAGCTGCCGTTTGTTACCGCCAGCAATAAATTCGAAGCCTTGGCAGCACACGACGCTATCGTCGAAGCCAGTGGCGCACTTAATACCCTTGCAGTGAGCTTAATGAAAGTTGCCAATGACATACGCTTTTTAGGCTCAGGCCCGCGCTGTGGCATTGGTGAAATCAGCTTGCCAGAGAATGAACCCGGCTCGTCAATTATGCCGGGCAAAATTAATCCTACGCAGTGCGAAGCATTAACCATGGTGGCCGCTCAGGTAATGGGAAATCACGTTACCATCACCATTGCAGGCTCCAATGGCCATTTTGAATTGAATACATTCAAGCCCGTAATGATTTATAACTTGCTGCAATCTATCCGTTTACTCGCCGACAGCAGCCAGAGTTTTACCGACAGATGCGTCATTGGGATCACCGCCAATGAATCTCACATCGCCAAATTGCTCAATGAATCGTTAATGCTAGTCACCGCGCTTAATCCCCATATTGGTTACGATAACGC
The DNA here is from genome assembly GCA_000967895.1 of Oleispira antarctica RB-8. Taxonomy (GTDB): domain Bacteria; phylum Pseudomonadota; class Gammaproteobacteria; order Pseudomonadales; family Oceanobacteraceae; genus Oleispira; species Oleispira antarctica. The sequence goes on along the minus strand of FO203512.1, from coordinate 1,271,369 downwards.
GACAAAGATTGCTAAAAAAGCCCATCAAGATAACTCGACATTGCTGCAAGCCGCCGTAGCATTGGAGTTAGTGAGCGAAGAGGATTTCAAAAAGTGGGTGGTCCCTACAGAGATGCTGGCGCCTAAATAATCACGCGAGGCTTAATATCAATTAATATCATTATTTTAAGAATAATTCTCATTTAGGTGTTGCAATACAATTGAGAATGGTTATTATTAACTTATTCCAACAGGACGCAGCGTGCAGTCACTCTCTACGACCTGAAAGATGTTAATTCAAGTGCTATGGGAGTGGTGCTTGAATTAACTTCTCGGAGCAATTCTTCACGGCGTTGCGTAAGAGATCTCTCTCATCAAGCTAATCACGGTTATTTGGCCAGCTAGAAACGAAAGTGACTAGGTCTGGCCGTTTTTTTGTCTGCTCAATACTTTTTCTCAAAACATATTATGCCGTTTCAGAATTCGAAATAGATGCACTACCTTCAAACCTTTCTCGCAGTCTTAGGGCGAGTCAGCCCAACCATATTTATTTCTGTGCCTAGTTTATAGACAAAGCTTCAATATGGCGTGGCGTGTCGAATTGCTGACGACTTCCTTAAAACAGACAATTTAGGTGAGATTAATAGTGAAGGTTATCTAAAACTAACAGGCCGCATAAAAGTTATTTTTAAAACGTCTAAGGGCAAATACATAACCCCAGCTCCGGTTCAATTGAGACTAGCGGAAAACCTGTTAATTGAAATAGCGCGTATCGGTGGCAGCGTTTTATCTCAGCCTATCGCGATGATTATGCCTCCCAATCAGGCACAACGTTCTTGGCCATAGTGTTTGAATGTTTATTATAAATAAGCACTGTATTAGCACTAATCATATTTGAATCAGCAAGCGCTAAACCATGTTTGCCAACCAAAGTACCGTCACCATGAATAGTATTGGCAGGTGTGTAGAGCGCATAGCCATAAGGAATTTGAAAGGCCGTAAAGTGATACTCGTCTTTGTCTATTTGCTTACCAATAACAATATAACCACCGCAACTTTCTTCCATAGGAATATGAATATGAGGAAAGTTATGATGTTCCAAAAAAATACCGCCACCGCCATGTTTCTTCATTAGGAAATCTTTTTTATAGATTTTGGTGTAATCATATTCCATCATAATGATATCAACTTCTTCAGAATGAACAGTCAATACCTCTCCCGCTTCTATAAGTTTCAGGCCATAATATTTAACATTCTCAGGTGTCGCCATTAGCGTTGGAATCTTAAAATCATCGGGTACCAATAAAGCACCCATACTGCCAAAAACATTACCGCTACTACCAGAGACTACATGGATATTTTTCTTCAAAGCATCCGTAGAATCCAACCACTCAGCGTTAACACAGACATGCTTAGTATTAGTATCGAACGCTTTTAAACCTGTTGTACTGGTATTATCAATCGTCCAGTTTGTCACGCCCTGCTCAATAAATACCATGCCTGCATCAGTACTCATCGCGACATGTTCTTTATCAGGTTTGCCATCAAGAACCGCATAACGGGTCAGTGCCAAACTTACTGTCATAGCATCCGTTAACAAAGTTTTCTTATAGTAAATTGGAAAGTTGAATGTTTGATCCGTCATAATCTATTCCGTTTAATTAATTGCTTTCGCTGTATAGAAATAATGGCAGAGAAACAGACTCGTATACCACCATTATTTTAGCGAGTGCTATTTTATAAGTGGATAAGGGTAAGTTCTTTCTGCGCTGTCAGGGTTGCTTACGGGTTCAGCAAAAATGAAACTAAAATCAGAACCTGATACCTGTTGATTACCATGACACCCCATACAACCTCCCATTAAATGCCCTTTACCATTAGCATAAACATTGTTAAAAGCATCACCCGTTACCGAGCCATTTTGATAGACAATACCCGCAATATTCGTCGTTCCAGTTTCCCCTGTCTTTGTGGCTGAAAAATCCGTAATGGTATTGCCTACTCCCGAAAATCGACCACTGAATTCTGACAGAATATGGTTAGTTTCAATCACACTGTTAGACGTATAATAAGTTGACTGCTCTGCACTATCCAATGAGCTATACACAGTACCAGGCGCTTTTGTTAAAGGCTTCCATTGCACATTGGTGAGTCGATAATTTCCCCAAGGATTAGCGGCATTACTGTTTGCAGCACTGATCATCTGATGAACATCCTTGTTCACTTTAATTACATTAGCTGGAATTCCAAAACGTCGTTTATCGATGCCTATTTTAGGTTGACCACTCTTATCACTGGCTAAATTAGTCGCGTGAGAATTAATAAAATACGATTGATTATTGGTTTCATAATCTGAAGCTGTGGCTTCATTTGGCGTAAATGTCTGTAGCGTAAGCAATGTCTGTTTATTACCACTGGCAGTCACTACAGCCTTAGCCTGTGAGGCTACCGAAGTCACGGTTGAACTTGTGATACTGTTTGGTGAGCTGCCAATAATACTGCCATCAGCATCTTCCAAAGGCGTACCGTCGGCACGGCGAATATTATCTTTATGCTCAAAAGAGGCAAAAATAAAGTATGGCGCTTTCGGTGTTTTATGAATGATATGCAAACCTAACATAACCCCTAAGTCATCCTGCTCGACATACGTTTTTTTACCAGTACTACTGCCTGAACTATCCTGTTTCCCCAAATAATAACGCACCTGAGCAGCATGATAACCTTCAATATAATTATTGGTTTTATAAAATAATTTTTCAGCCGCTGTTGCTAAACGCCAAGCGGTTTTAACCTCCATAGTACCGTCAGAAAAACTAACGGTATCAGCATCCTTTTTTTGCTGCATCACTGTTTTTAGCGAACCAATTAATCCCGATGAGGCCGGTGTTTTCTTTTGTGTAGTCACGTAGTCAGCAGTTCTCTTAATTGTATCTGCGGGTGAAAATGGATTATCAATATCCTTATTCCACCAACCACGAGAAGCAACATACTGATATTGTTTACGATTAGCTTTGGCTAAAAATAACAATAGTCTTCCTGGACCTTCTGGAGCAACCTGACCTAAATCTAAGCCACTATAGATCTGATTCGTCCCAATCTGCGACGCTTCATCGAGATTTAGCCAAGGTGTCCTAAGTGATACAAACGGAATAATGTTCGTCTTATCACTGTTATAAATATACCGAGGTAAATCATCATAACCAAAATCTTGGGAGGCATTAGCGGGCTTGGTATTAACTGATAGCTTGCCTGACGGTAAGTAGCCATGAGGAGAGCCTTGGCCTGGGTATATTTCTACTTTATGACGAAACGTTTCCCATACTAAGGCGGGATAAGCGATAGAGCTCTTTGAAGCAATATCACCAAATTTCTTACTGCTATCCGGAGTCTCTCTATCGTGTGTATTACCTGTTTGCGCTTTAGCTGGCCAGTTTAAAGCAATAAATTCCTGCCAGGCATAATAAGCAGCATCCGTCAGGGTTGCATCAGCAGCGGTTGCTACGATAGGAATATCAGCCAAAGGCGCAATCTCTTTTTTTTCCATCAACATCGTTTTGATGTTGGCCTTAATTGCCTTGCTTGAACTAGATTCGGGTAAATTCGGTGACAAGGGGCTTGCTTGAATAGAGAGGCTGAATGCGACAATCCATGCTACTACAATTATTATTAATACGGCTCTCGCATGCAGTACTCTATATTTTTGGTTTGATTCGGCTATTTCGTTGCTGTCCTGAATTTGCATAATACTCTTCCTTTAGTCTATGTACTTAGATGCTCTTAGAGCTGCTATTTTGTTAGAGCTGCTACGTTCTGTGAATGCTGATATTTGAATTTATATCAGCATCATTTTCACAAGATTAATTATCTGAACAAAACATTATTCTGGTTCTACCAAAGGATTAGCAAAGAGAATGCCCCAGACAAAATCGATCTTGGCATTTAAAGGAGTCGTGGTACCTGGCTGATAATACCAACTAGCACTAGGAGCACCATTGGAACTTTGTGGGTAACCCAACAGATTCATTTGATCGCTAAAGCCAATACTTCCGATTGCAGGGCTACCGCTTTGATCGACAACAGCCTGGGCATGGCATGTGATGCAAGAGGACGTATTCACAAAACCACCTTCCGTCACTGAATTACCCAATATAGTATTAACACCTTCATCACTAATAAATTCAGTTTGCACGCCTTTTAGACGGTAACTTAACCAAGCTCTATCTGATACGGATGGCATATTTTTGTTTTTACTGTCCTCTTGTCCAATCATCAATTTTTTAAATATTTCATTTAATTCAGGTGATATTTTTTCAGCCGGATAAGTTTTACCTGTATCAAAAATAGGGCTGGACTGTACCAAGCCATCATTAATTGTTTTCGGGACAACGTAGTTTTTGCTATAACCTTCAGGCACTTTATCCTGACTGTGATAACCGAAAGAATCATTACAACCGGTATAATCACAGCGGCCAAGATTATTGACATGCTCTATCGCATACCAATGCCAGTTAGGCAGATCTTTTGACGCAGCCGTAATCGCCATCAAATAATGCAAGCCTTCACGAAATACAACTTGGTCTCCATTGTTAGCGTTGTTATCCCCAGTCGGGGATTTCATGTACATAGTGATATAAGGGTGTTCTTTATCTTGAGTTAAACCGAGTGCCTTCGCTTCATCTTCGTGCAACCAATCCGTTTTAAACATAATTGAATCTGTTGGAAAGCTCACTCGTTCTTTCGCTCTGTGATAAGGCGCATTGGTTTTTATATCGAACTTCAAATTTTTATACACATCTCCCAAGCCGTCTTTATTATAGAGATTGTTGATGAAGTTGTAGCTCCACATAGCTTTGTTTCTAAAAACAACTTCCGCCATTTCTTGACGTATCGCTCTGCCAGGATCAACTTTTGATATCAAAGTATTATGACCTGTTTGGGTATGACTGAAGTGTTGCTTAAAAGGACTTTTGGCACGAATAAGATTATGTTTTTTCGATGTTTTACTGAGATGATCTCCTGGAAAATAAGGACAATGTTCCGCAGGACTATCATTTATGTCATAACCGGGATTATTATTTTTGTAAGGATCACAACAAGATTCATCACTATCTGTTAGAGAGCAAATAGCATAAGGCTTACTTGGGTAGGTAAATTCATCGTAGGCCCAATTTACCCAAAACTCATCTTTAATAGTCTCCAGTAATTTTTTCCAGGCAAACGCATCAGGACAAGTAATAGCAGGATTAGTAATCGCATCGTTAAAAACGACCTTGCCCTCTCGAACAAACATACTGCACTGCTCTGCATCATGTACCTGACTTTTAAAATACATCGCCTGCTCTAACGAATTAGATCCCGCTAATGATGCATTTGCAACGAAAACCCAAGTGACAATAATCACTGGCCGTAGAAATTTTCTTAGATATATTTTAATCATCATACTTCCTTATTTGAAATGATTTTATCTTGCCCTACTAAAATATTAGCTTTCCTAAATAGAAATAAAAACCTATCATTTAAAAACGCTCAGTTTAGTAATAGTGAACAATGAATATTAACTATCTTCGTCATATGCTGGTTTTCTCTCAAATTGTTGATGAGGGTGGGATCAGTCTGGCAGCTGCCAAACTGCAAGTATCTAAATCTGCCGTCAGCCAACAATTAAAAGCATTAGAAAACGAGCTAGGGGTTACCCTGATTAATCGAAATACACGCTCACAAGTGCTTACCGCAGCGGGAAAAGTATTTTATGAGCGCTGCTCTGCTATTAACAATATCGTGAATACAGCCTGGGGAGAGGCAAGAGATAGTCAGGGATTGGCACTGGGGAATATTAGTATCAGCTCTCCCAATGCACTGATTGCGACCATTGTCGCGCCTGCACTAGGACGACTAGTGGAAAAGCATGAAGGAATAACCCCCACCTTATCGGGTGATGATAGCAGAGTCAGTTTGATTAATAGCGAAATTCATCTTGCGATCCGAGTAGGCAATATGCCTAACAGCGAATACAAACAACGTAAGCTTGGCGAGTTTCGCGATGTCCTTTGCGCTAACCCAAACTATTTAAAAAAGCATACGATTGATCAGTCTTATCTTCTTGCACAAGAGGGAAAAAGAATAGATGTAAATTATATTGCAAACAATTGGCAGGGAGCACAAATTACTCATCGACTGTATGAAAAAAAGACCGGCAAGCCTGTGGTACTGAAATTCACCGCCAACCGTATGTGTAATTCACTGCCTGCGGTTGTTGAGCTGACCCGAGCGGGTTGTGGCTTTGCCTATATTCCTGATTTCTTATTCAATAAATATAAGCTAACGAATGAGCTTGTAGAAGTGATGCCTGAATATTTGGGAGAATCAGCACCGATTTATGCGGTGCATGCGTATGCTGGTGAAGTGCCAATTCTCGTCAAAATAACCATCGATGCTATCAAGCAACAAATGGAAAAGTTAATGACAGCTTAAAACCCAATGAGCTTCTTAAGCAAATTAATAATCGCAGGTTGATCTCTAACCGCCATATGTCCAGCGTTTAAAACCTTGGTCCAGCTCAGCAAACCACCGTCTTGAATATAACCCAATACCGGCATTCCACTATTCAAGCGCCATTGCTGGGTGCTTGTCTCATGAAACTTTTCGGCAGCCTCTCCTTGCAAACCTTCTAACCATTTTTCGGTGCCAAGAAAGTTACAGTCTTTTGCATCATTCAGACCAGAGATAACTAAGATCTGTAAATTTCTGCGCAATAACTCTTCAACAACATGCACATAAGAGTCATTCACACCAAATTTATAATTGTTACTGACGGCTTCAGACCAAGAACTTGTCAAGGGTTTGGTTGAATCTACATGAATGGCTGCGCGTACATCTGGCCTATTTAAATACTCCATAATAGGGCTAAATGCTGGGTCAGCTAATTGAGCAACATTTGTCATATAAAGGCCACTAACTCGTTGAATAGCATCATTTATCGCGGGCAGATTATACTGAAACTTGTCATCAAGGTGTTGTTTTTCCTTCGCAGAAATCATGCCGTGCATATAGGCGTAATTACTGTCCTGCCCCATCTGGGTATAAGGATCGACCCAAGCATCTAATAATACTGTCGCTTTTAAATCCAGTTTGGTTCCATTATTTTTTTCATTGCCATCTAAAATCGCTTTGGATAAAAGGGGCAAATAGGTGCCCGCGTAAGACTCCCCCGCCAAAATAATGGGATTGTTAGCAATCTCTGGATGCAACTCAATAAAATTAATCAGCGCTTGGTAATACTGCTGTATGCCTTCTTCTACCGTCGCAGGTATATCATTTTCGTCGACATCAAAAGATAGCATGACACTCAACGGGTGCTCAAAAATCATGTAGTTAGCATGATTATTCCAACCCTGCTCACGCTCTTTTAGTTCTGGCTTAGAAGCTGACGTAATTTCATAAGGCCCATTTTCTAAGAAAAATCCCCAAAAACTACTCGAGCCTGGACCACCATTTGTCCAAATAATCGTCGGACTATTAGCATAGTCCTGAGTTCCTACAAACCAATAGAATAGAGACTCGTTCTTTTTACAATTGTTACTGGGGTAAACGTCTCCCGTAATGGGAACATAGCCTGCGAATTGAGTTTGTTTTACCTCACCAAATCCAGGCAATGTAATTAGCTGATCTTTATTTAAAGAATAACCCTTCATTTCTTTGTCCTTTCCGATGGTCAAATTTTAATGCAGTTGGTTTAATCGTTTAACGTTATCATTTTATTATGTCAAATGAATAGAGGAAGTTAGCGCAGGCTAGATCACAGAAATTTGATTCGTAACACTTAAAGAGGATATCAAAAATAAAAGTCAGCTTATCCGCTGATATCATAATATTTAAGAATAATTCTCATTTAGGTGTTGCAATCTAATTGAGAATGGTTATTATTAACTTATTCCAACGGGATGCAGACAGAACAGCGGCGAAGTTAACAGCGAGGCGATGTACTGACTAAGACCTGAAAGATGTTAATTCAATCGCTATGGGAGTGGTGGTTGGATTAACTTCTCGGAGCAATTCTTCACGGCGTTGCGTAAGAGATCTCTCTCATCAAGCTAATCACGGTTATTTCGGCCAGCTGGATATTTCGACTTTTAAAGTTAAATATCTAGATCTGGCCTCTTTTTTGTCTAGCGATCTTTATTAGTAATTTATGCCAATTTTTTATATTGGCTATTTACTCGTTAGCCACTTTTAGTTATCCACTTAACTGGGCAACATCTTGTTGAGCATCAGACTGAATTGAGAAATCAATTTTTCGTTGCTGTAAATCTACTTTATTTAAAACTACATCGATCTTATCGCCGAAAGCGTAACCTTCTGTCGAATTGTCTAAATTAGAAATATGAACTAAACCTTCGATTCCCATCTGATCAAGTTCAACAAACAAACCAAAGTTTGTGATACCTGAAATAGTGGCGGCAAAACTTTCGCCTTTGAATTTTTGCATGTACTGACACTTCAACCAGTTTTCAACTTCGCGACTCACTTCGTCGGCTTGTCTAGATTGATTTGAACAATGCGTTCCTAATTCTTCCATCGCTTTACTGTCGTAAGGATACGCTTTATTGGCGAGCCCCTGATTTTTAGTGAAGCGATTTAATACGCGCTGCAGAGTGCTTGTTTGGCTATGAATTTTTGCACGAATTGCACGATGCGCTAACAAGTCTGGGTAACGGCGAATCGGAGACGTAAAGTGTGCATACGCATCGTACGCTAAACCAAAATGGCCATCGTTTTTAGGCGAATACTGCGCTTGGCTTTGCGAGCGTAATAACATTGTACGAATAATACTGGCATCACCGCGCTGATCAATACTGCTTAACAACTGATTATAATGACGCGACAGGGGCTTCTCGCCACCGCCCAAACTAATCCCCTTCTCTGCAAGAAAAGTTCGCAGTAAGGTTAACTTTTTCTGCGTTGGCCCTTCGTGAGAACGGTATAAAGCTGGAATTTTATTCGTCTGTAAAAAATTAGCGGTGGCAACGTTGGCGCATAACATAAATTCTTCAATCATCTTATGAGCATCGTTGCGAATAACCGGAGACATGCTGGCTATTTTTTGCTTATTGGTAAGATTGAATTTTAACTCTTGAGTATCAAAATCAATCGCGCCACGCTTAGTACGAGCAGGCTTTAAAACGTTATAAAGCGTATGCAAATCTTCAAGATAAGGGACAACACTTGGGTTTGTCTCGATCACTTGTTTTGCCAGTTTCGTTTGGCGCTTAGCACCGCTAACATTATTAACCACAACAGCATTAGCTTGGTCGTAAGTTAATCGAGCATGGGAATGAATCACCGCTTCACAAAAATCAGCGTTAATCATCTGCCCTTGTGGGGTAATGGTCATTTCACACACAAGCGCCAGTCGATCAACGTTTGGGTTTAATGAACATAAGCCATTCGATAAGGCTTTGGGAATCATCGGTACTACGTGACCTGGGAAATAAATCGACGTCGCACGAGACTGTGCTTCTTGGTCTAATAAGTCGTCTGGGCGAACGTAATGTGATACATCGGCAATAGCAACCAATAAGCGCCAATCTCCCGATTCATCTTTTTCACAATAAACCGCATCATCAAAATCTTTTGCATCTTCACCATCAATGGTCACAAAAGGAAGATCGCGATAATCAGCTCGCGCTGTTTTATCTTTCTCTGCGACTTTTGTGCCCAGTTTATCGGCATGATCCAAAAGTTCATCATCCCAATCTGAAGCAATACCATGGCGGCGTAGTGCAACTTTAATTTCCATACCTGGGTCTTGAGGATGCCCAAGCACTTCGGTAATTTGAACTAAAGTTGTTTGGCGGTAAGTAGGATATTCAATAATTTCTGCATTAACATACTGACCGATTTTAGCATCTAATAGTGCGTTATTATCGACATCCACTTTTTGCGAAATTTTGCTATTTTCTGGCAGCAGAAAATAGTGATTACCTTTGCGTTTTAATTCACCAACAATGTGCGTTGTTTTACGCTCGATCACTTTAATTAATTTATTCTGGCCGCGGCGACCAGCGCTTGCGGGCGCCATTAATACCTGCACGACATCGCCATCAAATAAATGAGCGACTTGGCCAGCGGGTAAAAATAAATCTTTTTCGGTAGCGCTGTAAGAAACAAAAGCGAAGCCATCGGGGTGAATACTGACAACGCCAGTTACCAATAGATTTTGATCGACGAGATGGTAGGCATTATGTTTATTCAACATAAGCTGACCATCACGTTCCATCGCTTTTAAGCGTCTTCTTAAGCCTTCTTTTTGCTCTGGATTATCTAAACCGAGTTCATTAGCAATTTGCTCGCGGTTTAAATTTTTTCTGACCTTAGCCACCGTGTTCATAATGAACTCGCGGCTAGGAATAGGATTTGAATAGGTTTTGAAATCGGACTGCTGATTTGTTGCGTTTAAAATAAAAATGTTCTCTTTAGAGTCGCCCATTACTTTCTAATGTGTATTTCAAAATTTGTATCTTTAAAATAGCGATCTACAGGATCTTTGATAGGCTATTAGAATTTTAATAGCGTATTTCTATTATCAGTAAGATAATTTTGAATCAATTCTAACAAAAGAATTTTAACTAAAAGTAAGGCGATTGATTGTAACTAATAACTACGACAGGAGGGTTATGACTAACGACTATGAAGTGTGCTTAGATATAAAATAAGGCTTGTATTTAAGCCAACGTGAAGACATTAACAGTAATACGAAAAGGAAGATAGCGCTATTTTTATTACTTTCGCTATTTGAACCACCGATATTTTGCGCCACAGAGCTTTTATGTCACGATAGCAATACCTTATTTAGCATGAGCATGCTTCAAGCAGTTAATTATGACGTCAGATATACACCACTACGATAACGGTGAACCTCTAAACCGCTCGGAGACGCTTAAGCGACAGCTAGAGCGTGATGCGGCAAAGCACTTTTTACGTTTATATGAACAAATGTATAAAACCCCCATGCGCAATATCTGGCATAACGAACCTTCTAGGCCCGATATTTCCTGTCATTTAAACGGAAAGCCACTGGATTTAGAAATCGCGCACCTATACGCCAGCACCAGCGAAGCGAAAATATTAACCCGTGAAATCATTGAGCAGGTACAAGGTGGTGAGTCTTTTATAACCCCAAGTGAGAAAGAACAAGAGCTGCTCAACTACTTATCTGACTTAATTAATATGAGCAGCCAAAAACGCTTAATAACCGCTCTGACTCGCATACTGGCGAGTAAAGCGAAGAAAACCTACGATTCACCCAGAGTTTGGTTAGTGATCCGCAATGCGAGCCCATTATGGCAAGCCGAGGATTTTATACAGTGTATTCCATATTTTCAGGTGGCTAAAAATCCGTTTGAGCAGATTTGGCTATTACCAGAATTTGATGGCAGCCAGCCACCAATTCAGCTTTTTTAGACGCAATCGTCAAATATCGAAAACCACTAAGATTTCGTCGATAGACAATCTTGTTTCAAATAAAATATCCCTGTAAAGTGATTTTCTCAATGTACAACTCAACAACTAAAAATATAAACACGGAACGCTTATGAAATACCTTCTTACCTTTGCAGTGTCTGTTTTAATGTCTTTTCAAGTGATGGCGGCAGATTTAAAAAGCAAAGATGTCACTCAGTGGATGACTTCTATGCCAATTCTAAAACCGTGGCTAGAACAGCACGAAAGTGAATTAACCGCCAATATCAGTGAACCTAATAACCCAGAAGTGGTATTCAAGGAGTCTGTTCCTGCTCTGAAAAAAGCAGGCCTTTATGATGAATTAAACGGTAAGGTTAAAAAGCTAGGCTACGATAACGTTGAACAATGGACGAATGCGACCCAGCAAGTCACATTCGCTTGGATGGCGTTAGAAATGGAAGACAATAAAACTCAGATTGAAGAAGCCAAAGCCCAGTTTGAAGCCATGAAAGTTAACCCTGACATTCCAGCCGCGCAAAAAGCGATCATGGAACAGATGATGGCCCCTGCACTGGTTATGGTAGAACTTGCGAATCAATCTTCAGACGCCGACAAAAAAGCCGTCAAACCTCATCAAGGTAAGCTGCGTACTTACTTTGAAGCCGAGCAAAAATAAACCATACCCAAAATGCAGCAGGCCTTATTCATGGTTACTTAAAGAACCTCATTAATTCCTGCAGCTTACGTGCCTCAGTATTCATCGAGGCACTCACGGCACTGGTTTCTTCTACCAGTGCCGCATTTTGTTGCGTCATGGTATCCATTTGGGAAACCGCCGTATTCACATGATTAATCCCCGTTGCCTGCTCTTGGCTAGCCACACTGATATTGGATATAAGGCTCAGCACCGATTCAATAGAGCCCACGATCCCCGTTAATGTTTCCCCAGAGTCATCCACTAAAC